>DATNEI010000076.1:0-4570 GCA_035606795.1 Pyrinomonadaceae bacterium | reverse complement strand
GTAAGCGAAAATACGTGGCTCGAAGCCATCGTTCGCTACCTCGTTTCACCGCGTGAAGCTGGCAGGGTCAAAACGCGCTTGATCAAAAGACTTCTCGCCGTGCTTAACACTGCCCCCGAAAAGGTGATGTTCCCGGCAGGGGCGGCGCGCTAATATTCTTGCGTTACACCGGCTAGCCAATCCGCTGGTGCGATACGGATGTAACCAACGATCGTGCGAATTCGCCTAAACGTATTACCAAATCCGGCGAACCCGCCAGCTTTTCGATTTCATTGACGATGGCGCTTCCGATGACAGCGGCGTCTGCGAAACGCCAGACCTCACGTATCTGTTCGGCCGTTGAAATCCCGAACCCAACGGCCACAGGCGAATCACTCACCGCTCGTACGCGTTTTACTAAAGGTTCGGCGTCGCGTGGTACTTCATTCCGCACGCCAGTAATACCTGCACGCGAAACAGCGTAAATGAATCCACTCGCCTGCTGAGCGATCCGCGTTAGCCGTTCGTCGGAAGTAGTCGGTGCGACGAGAAAGATTAGGTCTATCCCGTGGTCATTAAAAGCTGCGGTCCAACGCTGTGCTTCTTCGGGAATCAGATCAGTGATAAGCACTGCATCAATGCCAGCCCGCTTAGCGTCCTCCGCCAGCCGATCTTTGCCGAATTTCAAGAGGGGATTGAGATAACTGAAGAGCACTATGGGCACGTCGATGCGCTTCTTTGCGTTCGAAACGCATCTTAGCGCGTCGGAAAGGGCCACGCCCTTTCGCAGTGCGCGCTCAGATGCGCGCTGGATCACTTCGCCGTCGGCAACCGGGTCGCTGAACGGCACGCCAAGCTCAATGACGTCCGCTCCGGCCGCTGCCAGTTCAACCAGGAGAAGTTCAGTCGTTTCCAGGTCTGGATCGCCTGCCGTGATAAACGGGATGAATCCGCCGCGTCCGGTATGCTTGAGCTTAGCAAACGTGTCGCGGATCCGACTCATTGCGGCTGCAAGTCTGCAACGAGTTGAACGTCTTTGTCACCGCGGCCAGACAGATTGATGATGATAGAGTCGTCTTGTGAAACCTCGCGTGCGACACGAATCGCGGGCATGATTGCATGTGACGTCTCAAGAGCGGGAATAATTCCTTCTAATCTGGCACAAAGTTGAAACCCTTCGAGGGCCTCGGCGTCGCTTGCCCGGACATACTCTGCTCGCCCGGTGTCATGAAGGAACGCATGTTCAGGGCCGATTGCTGAGTAATCGAGACCGGCCGAGATCGAATGCGTGGTAGCAATCTGGCCATTCGTATCCTGGAGCACGTAAGACATCGTGCCCTGCAGGGAACCGATTTGTCCCCCGCCACTGGCAGTTCCACTGTGAAATCTCGCAGCGTGTTCGCCTAATGAATCTCCGCGTCCTCCGGCTTCTACGCCGATTAACCGGACCTCTTCGTCTGCGATAAAAGGATGAAACAACCCGATCGCGTTTGAGCCACCGCCCACGCACGCGATCAGCGCGCGCGGCAATTTCCCTGTCGCGGATACAATCTGTTCGCGCGCTTCGCTTCCAATTACGGTTTGAAACTCGCGCACCATGAGCGGGTACGGGTGCGGACCGAGAGCGCTGCCGAGCAGATAGTACGTATCATGAACATTCGTCACCCAGTCGCGCAACGCCTCGTTGATCGCGTCCTTTAAGGTGCGCGTGCCGGCATTCACAGTGATCACTTCAGCGCCAAGCAATCGCATTCGGAAGACGTTGAGCGCTTGTCGCCGGACGTCTTCTGCGCCCATATAGATGACACAACGCAGTCCGAACAACGCGCAAACCGTCGCAGTTGCGACGCCGTGCTGACCAGCTCCCGTCTCAGCGATGACGCGACGTTTGCCCATTCGACGCGCAAGTAACACCTGTCCGATAGCGTTGTTGATCTTGTGCGCGCCCGTGTGCAGGAGATCTTCGCGCTTCAAATAGATCTGCGCTCCGCCCGCTCGAGCTGTTAGTCGTTGCGCGTGAAACAACGGTGTTGGCCGGCCACCGTAGTCGCGCAGCAATTGGTGAAACTCACCCCAGAAATTCGGGTCTTCTTTCGCGCGCGTGAATTCGTTAGTCAGGTCGTGCAGCGGCGCTACCAATGTTTCCGGGACGAAGCGGCCACCAAACTCCCCCCAATGGCCGTGTTCGTCTGGCTCGCTTTTTGTAATCGGGGATCTCTGCATCGATGGTTACGAGTAGGATGAGGCGGCAGTTCGTACCGCGGTAATGAAGTATTCGAGGGCCCTATGCTCTTTTACTCCCGGTGCGCTCTCAACGCCGCTGCAAACGTCAACAGCGTGAGGTCCTACAGCAGCAATAGCTTGGCCGACATTTTGTTCGGTTAAACCGCCTGAGAGAATGAGGAAGCGCGCGAAGGAGCGAGTTTTTCGCGCCGCTAGCCAATCACAGCTCACGCCTGTCCCACCGCGAAGGCTAGGATGATGTGCGTCAATGAGTACGTCGCAGCTGTTGAACAAACTGACCTGTTCGGGTCGGAACTGAGGATCCGTAGCAAACGCCCGGATCACCCGAAATTCGCGAGCTAATTCGCGGCATGTCGCTGGTGGCGTGCGCCCGTGTAATTGCACGCATCGAACACCGGCTGCGTTCGCGGTAGTCCGAATTTCTTCTGTGCCGGCATCCACGAAAACTCCGACTGCGCAAACGCCAGACGATATTGCTTCGACAATTTGCCGGACGGCCCCAGGCCTAATATAGCGTGGACTTTGCGGGTAAAAGTTGAACCCAATCATGTTGGCGCCAAGCTCGGTGCACGCTCTGGCGTCCTCAACATTCGTGACACCACAAATCTTGATTTGCACTGTAGTCACGGTTGGCAGCCCTCAGTTGGGACGGCTGTAGGTTGCCATTGCCCACCTTCAGCAGCGGCAACCAAGTCGCGAACAGCCGCTTCCGGGTCCGGGGCGCGCATTAGCGCTTCGCCTATTAAAAAACCCCGGAATCCGAGCTTATGAAAGTGAAGCAAAGACTCTGTACGGCGCAATCCACTCTCGCTGATCATGATCTTGTTGGGCGGGGCCTCAGCGATCAGACGTTCACTCGTGTTCAACGAAATCTGAAACGTTCTGAGATCGCGATTATTTACACCGATGATTTTCGCACCTGCATTCAGCGCTCGGGTCAATTCTTCCGAGCTATGGACTTCGACGAGCGCATCGAGCCCCAGTTCGTCCTCAGTTAGCGTACGTAATTGGCCTAACGAGACGTCGTCCAGTGCGGCTACAATCAACAACACGGCGTCGGCTCCAGCGGCGGCCGCCTCCAAAATTTGAATTCGATCGATGATGAAATCTTTGCGGAGAAGCGGCAGCTTCGTGACGGATCGGGCTGCGCAAAGATCGGCAATGGAACCGCCGAAGTATTCTTCGTCCGTGAGAACAGAGATCGCGGCAGCGCCACCGCGTTCGTAGCGGCAAACAATCTCACTGACCGTCAAGTCGTCACGAATAATTCCAACGGAAGGCGATCTGCGTTTGAACTCCGCGATAATGATTAGTCGCTGCGGGTCCGATTCCAGCGATCGTAGAAACCGATGCGGCTCAGCATTTTTTCGAATCTCCAACGCACGTTTGCCAAACGCTTGTGAGGCAGGATCCGCCCGCAGTTGCGCTACGGCTTTTCGTTTTTGATCGAGGATTTGTGAAAAAATATTTTCGATCATGAGCTTCGGTTTGTCTCCCGGACGAGCGCTTCCAACTTCGATGCCGCACATCCGCTATCGATACTTTCACGAGCCAGGCTGGCCGCATAACGGAGATCCGAAGCGACGCCTGCGAGATGGAGAGCAGCAGCGGCGTTAATGATAACGAGGTCCCGCGCGGCATTTGTCGCTTTCGTCTTCACGCCTTGCAGAATTGCGCGGATCAGTCGTGCGTTTTCTTGCGGCTCGTTCCGACGAAATCCGTCCAGGTGTTGACGTTCCAATCCAAAGTCTTCAGGCGACACTGTAAATGTTTCCACATCGCCGGCGGACGAACACGCGGCGACGTACGTTTTGTCCGCAATTGTTATTTCATCCAAGCCATCGGCGCCATGCACAACCCATGCTTTCTCGATGCCGAGCAGAGCAAGGGCTGACGCGACACGTTCAAGCAGTGAAAGCCGCCAGACGCCCACGATCTGAAAGGGTGCGCGCGCGGGATTTGTTAGGGGACCGAGCAAATTGAAGGTAGTATGCACCCCAAGGTCACGGCGCACATGCGCAACGCGGGCTGTGGCAGCATGAAAAAGCGGCGCAAACATAAAACAAATTTCATGCTCGTTGAGGCAGCGTTCCATGGTCTCGACCGAAGCGGCTGTGTTGGCGCCTAGCGCCTGGAGCACATCGGCGCTGCCGCACCGCGACGTCGCCGCGCGTGACCCATGTTTCGCTACAGGCACACCGGCACCGGCGATCACAAAAGCTGCTGCTGTTGAAATATTAAAGGTTTTTGCAGCGCTTGATCCAGTACCCTCTGTATCGATAAAACGCGGGTGACGCGATCGTAATGGCAGCGCACGATCCCGCATTGCTTCGGCGATTCCTGCGAG
>DATNEI010000073.1:0-7873 GCA_035606795.1 Pyrinomonadaceae bacterium | reverse complement strand
GATAGATCCGATCGGATAGGAGGCGATTTTGGATTTTTGATTTTAGATTTTTGAAGTTGACGAGACTTTTCACAAATCGCAAATCGGCAATCGCAAATCGAAAATTAAAGAATGGCTCATAAGAAGGGCGTAGGTTCATCCCGCAACGGGCGCGACTCAAACTCGCAGCGGCTCGGACTAAAGAAGTTCGGCGGCGAGCGCGTGCTCGGGGGAAATATTCTCGCGCGACAGCGCGGCACGAAGTGGAAGCCGGGGCAAAACGTCGGCCGCGGCAAAGACGACACTTTGTTTGCTTTGATCGACGGTATCGTAAAGTTCGAAGACAAGGGACGCTCCGGAAAATTCATCAGCGTCTATCCAGCGCAGTAGCGGGACTTAAGAGAAGAATTGCTCAAACGAACCAGTTCGATGCGCCGCTCGCCGACCCTCAGGTACGCCGGGCGCGCATTTTTATTTGGAATTTGGAATCTGAGATTTGAAGATTACCCACCCGCTAGGGCAGGTGGTTCTGATTAATGTTTATCGATCGCGCAAAGATTCGGGTGCAGGGTGGTAACGGTGGAAACGGTGTGACCGCTTTTCGCCGCGAGAAATTTGTGCCGCGCGGCGGGCCATCCGGCGGCGACGGCGGGCGTGGTGGTGACGTCTGGATCCAGGCTGACGATTCCCTGAACACTCTGCTGCATTTGAGATACAACCCACTGCACGTGGCCGGCCGGGGAATGCACGGCGAAGGCAGTAACCGTTCGGGTAAAGAAGGTGATGACGCTATTGTGCGCGTGCCGGTGGGAACTCAAATCTTCGACCCGCACACGAACGAGCTATTGTGTGACCTTGAGCAGGACGGCGCCCGTTGGCGGGCGGCGCGCGGCGGGCGTGGCGGTTTCGGCAATGCGCACTTTGCGACTTCGACAAATCGCGCGCCGCGTTATCACCAGGAAGGAAGTCCGGGCGAGGAATTTGAATTCCAGCTTGAGTTGAAACTGCTTGCGGATGTGGGTCTGGTCGGTTTTCCGAACGCTGGCAAGTCGACGTTCATCTCGACTGTTTCCGCCGCCCACCCGAAAATTGCCGACTATCCATTCACGACTCTCGAGCCGCATCTGGGCGTGGTAGATATGGGCGACTTCCGCACGTTTGTGATTGCGGACATTCCGGGATTGATCGAAGGCGCGCACGAAGGACACGGGCTCGGTGATCGTTTTCTCCGACATGTCGAACGGACTAAGTTGCTTTTGCACCTGGTGGACGTTTCGTCTGCGTCTGGTCGCGACTCTGTGCATGACTATGAAGTGATCAATCACGAGTTGGCGGCGTACGATACGCAGCTCACGGAAAGACCGCAGTTCGTAGTCGCAACTAAGATCGATGCGCTTGACGAACCTGAGCGGCTGGAACGCTTGCGCGAGCAGGCCGAGAAGGACGGCCATCCGTTTTTCGCGATTTCCGCGGTGGCGAACAAGGGCGTTCGCGAATTGCTGGTGGCTATTGCGCGCGAGCTTGATCAGTTGCGTATGCACGCGAGTACTCATGCGCCGGCGCGCGAAGGGGAATCGCTGTTAGTCGGCAGCGGCGCGACTCGGTTCTGATTTCGTACACCGGCGCAAGCTTTTGCTTCAGCGATGCAATCAAGACGCGCAGGTATATACGGCGGCACGTTTGATCCGGTGCACAACGGCCATTTGAAAGTGGCGCGCGGCGTGCAAAAGTTATTTGCTCTCGATGAACTGATCCTGGTGCCGGCTTGTATGCCGCCGCACAAACGTGGAGCGGGAATCAGTTCGGCGTTTCATCGCTTTGCGATGCTCGCGCTCGCGACCGAGAGTGACGAGCGTTTGACAATCTCGACGGTTGAACTGGATCAGCCGGATCGGCCTTATGCGGTTGAGACGGTCGCCCGCATGCAGGAAAAGCTGGGCAGTGACTGCCGTCTGTTCTTTGTCATGGGAGCTGATTCGTGGTCCGAAATTACGGCCTGGCGGGAATGGGAGCGGCTGTTGACGATGTGCGATCACGTCGTCGTGACGCGGCCCGGCTACGAGTTGCCGGCTGATCGAATTAGCGGCAACGTTGTTGATGTTCGCGGAAAGGACGCCACGGCGATTCAG
Organism: Pyrinomonadaceae bacterium; assembly: GCA_035606795.1. Classification (GTDB taxonomy): domain Bacteria; phylum Acidobacteriota; class Blastocatellia; order Pyrinomonadales; family Pyrinomonadaceae; genus UBA11740. The sequence goes on along the minus strand of DATNEI010000073.1, from coordinate 5,765 downwards.
GTCATGATTGATGAGTCGCCTAGTCCGCAAGTGTTTGTGACCGACTCCGTCCGGGAAGACGTTTCGGCCACGGCGATCCGCGCGGCCGCGAGAAATGGGAAGCAAGCGGAGTTAGCGCAAATGGTGCCGCCCACGGTGGCGAATCATATTGAGAAATACGAGCTCTACAGGAATTAAATGAGTCAAAATTTAAAGGAAAAGGTTTTGAGTTCCGAGGTGCAGGCCGCCGGTGTCGGCCGGCGTAGCGGTGTAGTTACGCCGGCAAACCCCGCGGACTTCGATGATCGGATGCGCGCGGCGCTGCACGCGGCCGCTGAAAAAAAGGCGATCGATTTGACGGTGCTCGATCTGCGCGGGGTCGCGACCTTCACCGACTTCTTCATCATTTCGACGGGCGCTAACAAGCGCCAGATGCAGGCGATTAGCGACGAAGTTGTCGATCAGCTGAAACGGTGCGGTTCCCCGGCAGCGCGCGTCGAAGGTTATCAGGCGGCGGAATGGATTCTGGTTGATTACGGCGATTTTATCGTCCATGTCTTCGACGAGAAGGCGCGGCGCTTTTATGACCTGGAATACCTCTGGCGCGAAGCCAAGCGTCTGGATGTTTCGCCGGAGGCTTTGGATTCTCAGATCCTGCATGCGGGACCTGCAGAGACAAGCTCTTTGAAAGAGGAGTAGTGCTGGAACTGGTGGCGTTCTCAGAGGCGATGCGCGCAGCGGCTGCGATGGCTGAACGGGTCGCCGCTACTGAGGCCAACGTTCTGATCACGGGAGAGTCGGGGGCGGGAAAAGATGCGCTGGCCGGCTTTATCCATTCGCGATCCCGGCGTGCGAGTCAGCCGCTGGTCAAGATTGATTGCGCCACGTTGCCGGCTGATTTGCTGGAAGCTGAATTGTTTGGTTACGAGCGCGGCGCATTTACCGGGGCGAGCGAGGCCAAGCCGGGACGTTTGGAAGCCGCGCATGGCGCCACGTTGGTGCTCGATGAGATCGCGCATCTGCCGCTTGACGCCCAGGCAAAGCTGCTGCGCGTGATCGAACAGCGCGAGTTCGAACGCTTAGGCGGACAGAAAACGATCTCGGTCGACGCGCGGCTGATTGCGTTAACGAACGCTGATTTGAAAAACGCGGTTGAGCGGCGCGCCTTTCGCGACGATCTGTACTATCGGTTGAATGTCGTGCACATTCACGTGCCGCCGCTGCGTGATCGGCAAAAGGATTTGGAGCCATTGGCGCGACAATTCGCCGGCACTTATGCGGCCAAGCACGGTAGGGGCGCGAAACGAATTTCGACGGAAGCGTTGCGATATTTGAAAAGTTACGATTTTCCCGGCAACGTTCGCGAGCTGGCGAACATCATTGAGCGCGCAGCGATCGTCGCGGACGGCCCGAGTATCGATGTTGGCGATTTGCCAGAAGGTTTGCGCGCCGCTGCTGAACTGCGAGCGCACGAAAATCGGCGGCCGACGCTCGCCGAAGTCGAAGCGGGTTACATTCAAGAGGTTTTGGCGGCGACGAATGGGAATAAGACTCACGCCGCGCGAATCCTCGGCATCAGCCGGAAGAACTTGTACGAACGGCTGGCAAGAGAAAACAAGCATGAAGGATGAAGGCGGAAGGATGAAACGGTATAAAGCTGGCCGCCTTGGGACGATCCTGGAAGACGCGCGCCGCGAACGCGCTCAAACGTTTCATCCTTCATGCTTCCGCCTTCATCCTTGCTTATGAAGCTTCGCTTCATCTGGCCCGGCAAGACGAAGGATGAGCGACTGCGGTCGTTGATTGAAGAGTATGTCAAACGACTGTCGCATTTCACGCGGTGTGAAGTCGTGGAAGTCAAAGAGAGCCGGACGCGCGATGCGGCTGCGTTGAATAAAGAGTCGCAGCGACTTTTGGAAGCCAGTTCGGATTCAACTCTTCTGGTTCTGCTGGATCTGAACGGTCGTGACTGGAGTTCCCAGCAGTTGGCCGGCCAGGTGCGGAAATGGGAAAACGATTCGGTGAAAGAGGTCGCAGTTGTGATTGGCGGTCCCGAAGGGCTTTCACCGGAAATGCAGTCTCGCGCGAATGTGCGTTGGCGATTATCGCGTCTGACCCTGACGCATGAAATGGCGCGCGTGCTGGTGGTTGAGCAATTGTACCGGGCGTATGCAATCAATCGGGGATTGCCGTATCAGAAGTGAAAATTATTACAGTAGGAGTCAAAAGCACTAATGGAAAAACGAAAAGCGAAGACATATCAGGACAAACTAATGCAGCGCCGCGAATCGCTGCTGGGACAGGTACAGGCGGCGGAAGCGTACAGCCGCGAGCGCGATGCGGAAGCCACGCAGGATCCGGCGGACATGGCCGCGAACGCCTACACCAAGGAACTTTTGATGTCCATGTCGACTAACGATCGTCAACTTTTGCAGTCGATCGATACCGCGCTGGGCCGAATCGATGATGGCGATTACGGCAAGTGTGCGAATTGTGGTCAGCCAATCCAGGAGAAGCGTTTGGAAGCGGTGCCCTGGGCCCGTCACTGCATTCGCTGTCAGGATTTAATGGAGCGGGGGCAATTGGTGGAAGAAGAGGAGTAACGTCTCCGCCACAATAAACCGCGCACTTGTGACATAATCGGCGGCCACTCGGAACCGGGTGGCCGCTTTTCCTTGCAGGCAATGCTGGGTTCAACCGCAACTTCAATCGATGGCATCTATGATTCGGTGCTCGCGCTCATCTATCCGCAGGCCTGCGCCATTTGCGGCGCGTCTGTCGAGTCGCGACACGACGGTGTTGCCTGCGCAGCGTGCTGGAAGAATTCAACGTTTTTCACGGAAGACGACCCGCTCTGTTGGAAGTGCGGGGCAATAGCTGAAGCTAAGGTCGCGGAACATCAACGGACGGCGATTCGTTGCGGTCGTTGCGACGCGGATAGTTTCACCGCGGCCCGAGCGTGTGGTCTCTATGACGGAGTCTTGCGCGCCTCGGTGCTGGCGCTGAAGCGCGAACCACGAGTGGCCCGAAGACTGATAGAGCAGCTGCTGGAGGTACAAGGGCGTGCTCCGATTCTCGGCGCCGATCTGATCGTTCCGGTTCCTCTCCACGCGGAACGCGAACGCGAGCGAGGCCACAACCAGGCCGCCGTATTAGCCAGCGCTCTGGCGAACTCGACCATGCTGGATCTTGACGAGCATGTCCTCGTTCGTCGCATGCATACCGAACGACATCGCGCCGGTATGGATGGACGCGCGCGGCGCGAAAGTGTTGCAGGCGCATTTGAAGTGCGGGCGCCGAAACAAATTGCCGGGCGGCGCGTACTGCTAATCGATGACGTATTCACCACCGGTGCGACTGTGTCCGAGTGCGCAGCGGTGTTGAAAGCTGCAGGCGCAAGCCAGGTTCTTGTTCTGACTATCGCGCGTGCCTAAACAGCGCAGGCGTTATCATGGATTACCGTCGGATGGGGTTGGTGTCTTGGTAGTACCGTCGGCGTACTTGATCTCTTTTATACTAACCACCTGTCGCACCCTGGGATTTTCCGCGTCGTTACCCGGATTCACTGTGACGACGCGTGGATGCGAAAGCAGTTTTGCCAGCGGGATAAAAACGGCTTGCTGTAACAGCAGAGTTTTGCCGGGGGCGATCTTTCGTTTTTCTACGAACGTGTAAGTCGCAATGGTCTCGCCCGAAGTGACATGAATGTACGTCGCTTGCCAGGTAACTTGTTTGATCTTTTGCGAGTCCTTATTCGACACGAACACTCTGGGAACGAAAGACGCAAATTTATTGGTCACATTCGCCGGTGCCGTTGGCTTAATTACAGGCTGATCGGGTACTGCCTGTTCCATCTGCTGGCAATTAGGACAGTCCGGACTCACTTTCCCCGGGTCGAGATGACTTTGAGTTTGCGCGGCCAGGAAGGCGCAGGAACTTAGCAGGAGAAGAAAAGAAGCGGCCAATCGAAACATTAGTTTTCTACCTCCGTGAGTACTGGCCGAAACTGTAAATCTGAAAGCCTCTTTTAGCAACGACAGGGCATTGTCAGGAGCAACTAGATGAGAACGTTGTACGATCCAATTGAACCATTCGATTCGGGATATCTGAAAGTCTCAGATATCCACGAAATTCATTACGAGCAGTGTGGTAACCCGAACGGCAAGCCGGCGGTCTTCCTGCACGGCGGGCCGGGCGGGGGCATTGTGCCCGAGTACCGTCAGTTTCACGATCCATCGGCCTATCGCCTCGTGCTCTTCGATCAGCGTGGTTCGGGCCAGAGCACGCCGCATGCATCGCTGGAAGAAAATACGACATGGGACCTGGTCGCGGACATCGAGAAACTTCGCGAGCATCTCGGTATCGAGAAATGGCAAGTCTTTGGCGGTTCATGGGGCAGCACCCTGGCGTTGGCTTATGCAGAGACCCATCCCGAACGCGCGACCGAACTTGTGCTGCGCGGAATATTTCTTTGCCGGCCGGGCGAGATTCAATGGTTCTATCAGGAAGGCACCAATTGGACCTTTCCCGACGTGTGGGAAGAATACGTGAAGGTGATTCCCGCAGATGAGCGTAGCGATATGATCGCCGCCTACTACAAGCGTCTGACGGGCGACGATGAAGAAGTTAAAGTAGCCGCCGCGCGCGCCTGGAGCATCTGGGAAGGCAGCACGTCAAAACTGTTTTTCGATCCCGAATCGATCGAGAAGTTCGGCGACCCACAATTCGCACTGGCGTTCGCGCGCATCGAATGTCACTACTTCATGAACAACTGCTTCTTTCCGACGGACAATTATCTGCTGGAAAACATTGGCAGGATACGACACATTCCGGGCGTCATTGTGCAGGGGCGCTACGACGTTGTCTGTCCAATGAAAAGCGCCTGGGACCTGCATCGCGCCTGGCCCGAAGCTCAGTTGCATATCACACCCGACGCCGGCCATTCAGTGCTGGAACCGGGGAACGCGAGTGCGTTGGTTGAGGCTACGGATCGATTCCGCTCCTAGGCGAATTCTCATTCACACCTCGCTTCAGCGAGGTGTTAGGAACCGCGTGGGTCGTGATAGCCATTTTAATGGCTTCAGCGAGCCGTTGAAACGACTTCATACTTGGATTAGACGCTTTGCGCCTCGCTGAAGCGAGGCGAGAATGAGATGCGCGCTGGACTTCCCTCGCCGGCCCACTTCCGACACTGTTTTTTGACACTCTCTGCAACGCTCGCGTAATATCGCCCTTACCATGAACGCGCGTGTCCTGGTTCTGAATGCTTCGTTTGAGCCGATTAACGTGTGCACTGAGCGGCGCGCAGTGGTCATGATCTTTAAAGGCGTCGCGCGCATGGAAGAGCATAACGGGCACATGTTGCACTCGCAGAAGATCGAGATGCACGCGCCTTCAGTCATCCGCTTGACTGAATACCGCCACATTCCCTTCGAGCGCCGATCGCTTTCACGCAAGAATATTTTGTTGCGCGATCATTCCTGCTGCCAGTACTGCGGCAAACAGTTTGCGCCTGCGGAACTCACTCTGGATCACATCATTCCGCGTTCGCGTCGAGGTGAATCGTCGTGGGACAATCTGGTTGCGTGCTGCAAAAAGTGCAATCATCGAAAAGGGAATCGCACGCCAGAAGAATCAGGTATGCATCTGTTGCGCCGGCCGCGCGCCTTTTCATTACACGTGAATCGCCAAATCATGCGTTACATTGGTCGCGCCGATGAAGTGTGGCGCAAGTATCTGTTCTATGAATCGGACGGCCACAGCGACCTGTGCGTCCGCGAATAACG
>DATNEI010000090.1:0-33698 GCA_035606795.1 Pyrinomonadaceae bacterium | reverse complement strand
TGGCTTTGTGTTTCAAGGATTCAATCTGCTTTCGCGCACGTCAGCTTTGGAGAACGTCGAGTTGCCGATGCTGTACGCCGGGGTGAACGGGGCGGAACGTCATCGTCGGGCCATGGAAAGCTTGTCTGCGGTCGGCCTTGCGGGGCGTGAACAAAACCATCCAAATCAGTTGTCAGGCGGTCAGCAGCAACGCGTGGCTGTGGCGCGTGCGTTGGTTAATGATCCGGCATTGATTCTGGCTGACGAGCCGACCGGAAATCTTGACTCGCGCACTTCAGTTGAAGTGATGGAAATTTTCCAGCGGCTGAACCGCGAACGCGGCATCACGCTCGTGCTGGTCACGCACGAACAGGATATTGCCCAGTACGCACAACGCGTAGTCGTTTTCAGAGACGGAAAGATTCAGAAGGACTATGCAGTCGAACATCAACGCAACGCGTCGGAGGAGCTGAAGAACCTGCCGGCGATTGAAGAGGACGAGGAAGAAGAGGAGTAAATAACAATCGAACCATTGACTCATTGATTCAATGGATCAATGAACCGATGGATCAATGAACCAATTTCCATGGATCTCTTAAACATTATTCGAGTCGCGTTTCGCGCGCTGCAGCGCAACAAGATGCGCGCGGCGTTGACGATGCTCGGCATCATCATTGGCGTATCCGCGGTGGTGGCGATGGTCAGTATCGGCCAGGGCGCGCAGGCCGCGGTGCAGTCACAGATTGACAGCATCGGCACTAACCTCCTGTTCGTTAGCGCCGGCGCGCAGAATGTGGGCGGTGTACGCAGTGGCACCGGCGATACCGGCACGAATACTCTGACGGTCGAAGATCTGGACGCGATCAAACGGGAAGTGCCCAGCGTCGCGATGGTAACCCCGTCGGTGAACAGTCGCGGACAACTCGTCGCCGGCAACGCGAACTGGAACACACAGATTCAAGGCGTCAGCGAGCAGTTTGCTGACATTCGCAAGTGGACAATCGGCAGTGGTCAGTTCTTTTCCGAGTCGGACGTGCGCACCGCCGCGCGGGTGCTCGTCATTGGGCAGACGATTGCCGACAACCTATTTGCCGGCGGCGATCCCGTGGGGCAGGAAATTCGCGTGCAGAATCTTCCTTTCCGCGTTGTCGGTGTGATGGCGCGCAAAGGTCAGGACCAGCAGGGCCGCGATCAGGACGACGTTGCGTTCACGCCATATACGACGGTGCAGAAAAAAATTCTGGGCAGCCCGCGTGTGCAGATTGCCTTCGTTTCCGCGGTATCCGCGGACGCGACTTACACCGCGCAAGATCAAATTACCGAGCTGCTGCGTCAGCGTCACAAACTGGGGCCCACCGAGCCAAATGATTTCACCGTGCGCAACATGAGCGACATTGCCGAAGCCGCGAACGAAACAAACAGCACGATGACGCTGCTGCTCGCCTGCATTGCCGGAGTCAGCTTGCTCGTTGGCGGCATCGGCATCATGAACATCATGCTCGTGTCGGTGACTGAGCGCACGCGCGAGATTGGCATTCGCATGGCCATCGGCGCACGTTCATCTGCCGTGCGCAGTCAATTCCTCATCGAATCTGTCGTACTCAGCGTGACGGGCGGCCTGTTCGGAATTGTGCTCGGTGTCGCAGTCTCGCTGGCAATTCCCAGAATGCTTGGCTGGCCGACACTGATCTCGACGATGGCAATCGTAGGCTCGGTAATCTTCTCGATCGCCGTGGGAGTTTTCTTTGGCTACTATCCGGCACGCAAAGCCGCGGCATTGGATCCAATCGAAGCACTCAGGTACGAATAAGTGTCGCAGGCCCGACCCCAACTGAGGGCGAGTTGCAAACAAGATTTAGCCGCAGATTAACGCAGATAGACTCGGATCAGAACACCAAGGACAGTTCCTTAATCCGCGTTCATGCGCGCAAATCCGCGGCTAGCTTCGTTTGCTAGTTGCCCTCCCTGACAGGGCTTCCGAGACTCGGTATCCTGCGGTACTCTCGTTCCTCCATGATCGAGGACGAGTCCATTCCGCCGCCAGCGCACATAACCGACAGCTCAGCCACCTTCACCAATCGCCTCTGGCGGTATGGCCCGCCGATCATCTGGGCCGCCCTGATTTTCATTGGCTCGAGCGACCTGCTTTCTTCGTCACACACCTCGGGTTTCATCCTTCGACCGCTGCATGCGTTGTTTCCGAGCGCCAGCGAAGCGACGTTGGCTGCCATTCATTTCCTCCTGCGCAAGCTTGGGCATTTAACTGAGTACGCAATTCTCGCGTGGCTGAGCGCGCGGGCGCTGCGCAGCTCTTCTTTGCGACTGTTCCGCGAACGTTGGTTCTGGATCTCGCTCGCGGTGGTAGTGGTCTACGCGCTGTTCGACGAGTTCCGGCAAAGTTTTGTCCCTTCGCGCACCTCTTCGGTGTACGACAGTCTGATTGATATGTCGGGCGGTTTGACGGCGCTGTTGGTGTTGGCCTGGAGGCGTGTCAGAAGCCCGACCGTTAGGGAGGGCAAGATTCGCTAGACTCAAGCTTGCACCGCGGCCCTCCCTGACGGTCGGGCTTCTGACACTATTTGAACACCCACCGCGCTTTCACCGTATAATGTCTGGCAGTTGGCGATAGCCTAAATTGTTAGTGAGGGCGCGCCATTTACAGGAGAAAACAACGATGGGAATTCTAGACCGCCTGAGTCCGAGCACGCAGTTCATTGAAGTCATTGAGTGGCTCGACGATTCGGGCAACACAATGCTTTATCGGTTTCCGGTTCGCGATCAGGAGATCAAGAACGGGGCGCAGTTGATCGTGCGCGAGTCGCAGTCCGCGGTGTTTGTCCATGAAGGCCAAATCGCCGATGTGTTTGGTCCGGGCCGTTACAGCGTGGAAGGCGGGAACACGCCGATCCTCTCGAAGCTGGGCGCCTGGAAATACGGATTCAACTCGCCGATGAAATCGGAAGTCTATTTCGTGAGCACGAAACAGTTCACCGATCTGAAGTGGGGCACTTCGAATCCGGTGATGATGCGCGATACGGATTTCGGCATGGTGCGTCTGCGCGCGTTCGGTATTTACTCGATGCGCGTGGCTGATCCGCGCGAACTGATCAAACAAATTGCCGGCACGAACGCGCGGTTCGTCACTGAGGACATCGAGGGCCAACTGCGGCGCACGCTCGTCAGCGGATTTTCGGACGCGCTGGCTGAATCGAAGATCGCCGCGCTCGATCTCGCCTCGAACTACGACGAGCTCAGTAAGTTTTCGCGTGAGAAGCTACAAGACGAATTCAAATCGCTCGGTCTCGAACTAACCAAGTTCGTCGTCGAAAACATTTCGCTGCCGCAGGAAGTCGAAGCGGCGATGGACAAGCGCACGCAGATGGGTGTGCTCGGCGATCTGGGCAAATACACTCAATTCGAAGCTGCGCAGGCGATGCGCGACGCGGCCCAAAATCCCGGCGGCGGCGCCGGTTTGGGTGCAGGTCTCGGCGCAGGGTTCGCGGTCGGCGGCGCCATGGCGAACGCCATGACTGACGCGATGCGCCCACGTGAAGCAGCGCCGGCTGAACCTACGCCGGCGACCTCAACCCAGAAGTGCGTGAAGTGTGGCGCGTCTCTGCAAGCGGGCGCAAAGTTTTGCAGCGAATGCGGCGCCTCTCAGGTCGCGGGCAAATGCGCGAACTGCCAGCACGACCTGAAGCCCGGCGCGAAGTTCTGCGATGAATGCGGAACGAAGACGGGATAAGTCCGCTAGCGCGCAGAGCCGAACGCGTCTCCGCATCATTCGCTCAAATTGACTTCACCGGCACGTTAGCGTTTTCGCTATACTTTGGATTGCCCGCCCGCCCTGTCCCGCTCTCACCACCAAGGAGGACACTCAATTGGAACCGACCAGACCTGTTGTGCGAATCCGCGCGCGCCTGTCACTGAAATTGCCGATGTGGGTTCTTTGTCGCGAGAACCTCCAACATCAATGGACCGAGAAGTCGCGGCTAATCGATGTGAATCAGTTCGGCGCGGGATTTACTTTGACGCGCCCGGTAGAAGTGGGCCGCTTGATTCAATTGACGGCGCCGCTGCCACATCAACTGCGTTGTTTTGATCAACTGGAGCAACTCTATTCGGTATGGACTTTGGTGCGGCACTGCTCCGTCCTGCAGCATCATCCGGTCGCGTTTCGCCTCGGTGTCGCGTTCATCGGCAAGCACGCGCCCGCGAGTTACAACGAGGATCCCGCCAGCTTCTATGAGCCTTTGCCGATCAAGCTGGGCCAGAGCGTCATGTGGAATGTCACGCGGCGGCCACCCGCAAAAGCTCGAAGAGAGACGCGACTCCTGATTCCTTTGGAGGTGCTGGTCGAAACACTCGATGAAAACGGAAAGCCCTCTGTTCAGGAATACACCGTGACTGAGGCGATCAGTAGTTTGGGAGCTTGCATCCCGTCGAGCCTGGATGTCGAAGTCGGCCACGTCATCAGAATCACCAGCGTCACCGATCGCATCTCGATCTTTGGTGCAGTTCGATCGCGCACAGTGATGCCGGACGGCATCGCGCGGTTGGGTATCGAATTCATTGCCGACCGTTGGCCTCTCCAGAGAGAATCGTCCTTTATCTACAAGCACACGCCTCTGAATATCTCGCCGCAGCAATCGACGTAACCTCGCGCGGCATTTAACTCGCTTTCCAAAGACTTCGAAGTCTGACATCGCCATCAGCCCTTTTGTTGGCTCGTCCGGTCGGTGCTATCCTTGCCCAACTCTTAGCAGCCCGACCATAAACGACCATGCTTAACGGCTTTGAAGCTCCGCGTCGAGTTGTCATTACCGGGATGGGGTGTGTCACCCCGATTGGCAACGGCCGCGAAGCTTTCTGGTCGGCGCTCCAGCGCGGCGACAGCGGCGTCAGACGAATTGATTCATTCGACATTTCTGATTCGCCGGTGAAGATCGCCGCCCAGGTGCGCGACTTCAATTGGCAGGAACAGCTCAGCGCCAAGGATCGAAAGCACGTGCCGCGTACGGTGCCACTCGCCCTGGCGGCGGCGCGCGAAGCTTTCAGCGATGCCGGCATTGGGCCCGAGAATCTTTCAATTGAGGAACGCCAGCGCATCGGGGTTCAATTGGGCACGGGTGGCGGCGGCTTGCCGTTTGTCGAAGACCACTACGCCATTTGGTACAACGGCCGTTCGCATGCAAAGGCCAGTGTCTACATCATCCCCGCAGCGACCCACGGAACTCTGTCGAGTGAACTGTCAATGGCGTTTGGGTTGCGCGGTTTGTCACACGTTATCTCGACGGGCTGTACCAGCTCGACTGACGCAATCGCTTACGCCGCCCAGCACATTGCCCTGCATCGTCAGGACATGATGATTGCCGGCGGAGTCGATGCGCCACTGGCCCCGGGGATTCTGGCAGGATTCAATTTACTGACGGTGCTGACGACCGATTGGAATGATGAACCCGCGCGCGCGTCGCGACCGTTCACGCGCAGTCGGTCAGGGATGGTCCTCGGCGAAGGCGCCTGGATTTATGTTCTGGAAAGTTACGACAGCGCTAAAGCACGCGGCGCGAAAATCTATGCCGAGATTATGGGTTACGGATCGACGTGCGATGCCTATCATCGCGTGCGTTTGCAGGAAGGCGGAGACGAACCGGCGCGGGCGATGGCGCTGGCGATGGCTGATGCGGCGGTTAACGCGAGCGATATCGATTATGTGAATCTGCACGGCACCTCGACGGTCCTCAACGATCGCATCGAGACGAACGCACTGAAGCTGGCGCTCAACTGCAGCTCGCAACGCATTCCCATGTCCGCCACCAAGTCTCAAATTGGCCATCCGCAGGGCGCGAGCGGCGCAGCGGGATTGGGCGCAGCGCTGTGCGCGATGGAAACGGGTATTATTCCACCAACAATTAACCTCGAGGATCCTGATCCTGAATGCGATCTGGATTACATTCCCCTGCACGCGCGCGAAGCCAAAGTGCGCACGGCCCTCTGTAACTGCATTGGTTTTGGATCGAAGAACAGCGCGCTGGTGGTTCGAAGAGTTTAAAGTTTCAGGTTTCAAGTTTCGGGTTCGCAGTCATAACTTGAAACTTGAAACCTGGAACTTGAAACTGTGTTTGATCGCTTCAAGCAGCGCAGCTACGAACTCGAGCACCTCGACAAAGGCGACTATACGCCGGAAGAATACGAGGGATGCATCGTCGAGCTGCAACGTGTGAATCGCTGGCTGGGAGACACGCGGGCACTGCGCAACTCTCTGCTAAGAGACGTCGAAGCTGAACAGCTGCAAACTTTTTCGGTGCTCGATGTCGGCGCCGGCTCAGGCGAGTTGCTGCGTGTGATCGCTGAGTGGTCGCATCAAACAACTCGTACGGCGCGACTGGTCGGGCTCGAATTGAATGAACGTTCGGCCAGGGAAATTGTTGCCGGGTCCGGAAAATATCCGCAAATCAGTTCCGTGCGCGGCGATGCCTTTCGCGTGCCCTTTGCCGACCAGCAATTTGAATATGTGATCTGCTCGCTGTTCACGCATCACTTTCGCGACCCGCAGGTGGTTGGCTTGCTGCAGGAAATGGCGCGGGTGGCCCGGCGAAAGATTTTCGTTATCGACCTGCATCGAAATGTCGTCGCTTACACCTTCTTTACGACGATCGCAAAATTGTTTCTGCACAACCGGTTGATTCGCGCAGACGGCGCGCTCTCGATTCTGCGCAGCTTCACGCCCGATGAGTTTAGAAACCTGGGCGAAAAAGCCCAACTCAAGAACCTGAGTGTGGCAGAACATTTTCCTTCGCGGCTGGTGTTGAGTGCGGCGCCTCCCTCTCCCTCTGGGAGAGGGCTGGGGTGAGGGTGCGCAGCTTAGGCGGTGAGTTCGTTAGAATTAATTAATTCTTCCGTGAGGCTTCGCCTCACGGAAGCGAAAAGAAAGATGAAATTAACGTTCGCCGTAACTTCGTCCCTCACCCTAACCCTCTCCCAAACGGAGAGGGAACATTCATGACTGCGAATTTCAATTACGACGTGATTATCGCCGGCGCCGGCCCAGCCGGTGCGAGTGCGGCGATTCATCTCGCATCGCATGGCGCGCGCGTCCTGCTCGCCGAGCAAAAGAAGTTTCCGCGACCCAAGTTATGCGGCGAATTCATCTCACCTGAATGCACCGCGCACTTTGAACGCCTGGGTGTCGGCAGGCAAATGCTGGCGAGCCAACCGGCTGAACTTTCAGAGACGGTTTTCTACTCGAAGAACGGCGCGAGTGTTTCTGTTCCCAGCGATTGGTTCAGCACCCGCGGGGTGGCGCTGGGTCTGAGTCGCGCCGAGATGGACGAGCGGTTGCTTCGTCGCGCCGCTGAGCTGGGGGCTGACGTACGCGAAGACACTGCCGTGGTTAGTCTTCTTTCTCACGATCACAGCGTTACTGGCGTGACGCTAAAGCGCGACGGCAGCCAACAGAGTTTCACCGCGCCCATAACTCTCGACGCAACCGGTCGAGCCCGGACTCTGACTCGCATTTTTGAAAGAGAGCGCAGCAGTAAGACTCGTCTGCAACAGCGACGACTCGTGGCTTTCAAGGCGCATTTGACGAAAACGCGCGTCGCGCCAGGCGCCTGCGAGATCTATTTCTATCGCGGCGGTTATGGAGGACTGAGCACCATCGAGAACGGTCTCAGCAACCTCTGTTTCATCGTGAACGCCCGAGACGTCAGGACGCATGACTCCGACGCGACTCGCTTGATGCGCGAGATTGTTTCGGAAAACCGGCGCGCCGCGAACACTTTGCGTCACGCGGAACTTGCGTCTGATTGGTTGGCGGTGTCGTTGGAGAGTTTTGGCCGGCATACCCCCGCGCCCGCCATCGGCCTGCTGGCCATTGGCGATGCCGCTTCGTTTATCGATCCGTTCACCGGCAGCGGCATGTTGATGGCGCTCGAAAGTGGCGAGTTGGCTGCGGCCGCAATCGCCCCAGGTCTGCAGCGATTGGAAAGCGAGAGCGCGCGACGATCTGTGAGTGAGAACTACAGCCGGCTTTACCGCGCTCGATTTAATTCGCGGCTGCGTCTGTGTTCGATGATCCGGCGCGCCGCCTTTGTGCCGGGCTTTGCGAATCTGGCGATCCGGTTTTTCGGAACCAGCACGTTGCTCCGTCGGCGAGTTGCCGCGGCCACGCGATCTCAAACTGAGTTTGGAGTGCGGCGGGAATCCCGATGAATCGGGAGGCGCCGCTTTGGATTATCCGGAAGAATCGACGCTCAAGCCAATCCAAAGCGCCGTCACGGCCGGCGCACTCCAAATCCGCGTCTTCAGGCGTCCTGCGCCCTCAGCATGCGAATGTAAGCGACGCTGATCAGATTTGTGAGCACCAGCAGGACAAATGACATGGCCGCGGCGTATCCGAAATTCGAGAACCTGAAAGCTGTGCGGTAAATGTAGAGACTCAACGTCTCAGTCGCGAATCCCGGTCCACCTTCCGTCAGAATGAAAATGTGATCGAAGACACGCAGCAAATCCATCGTGCGCAGTAGCAAAGCAATCAGGATCGCGGGCTTTAGCAACGGCAAAGTGACATAGCGAAAAGTTTGCCAATGGCTCGATCCGTCAATCAGCGCCGCTTCATAAGGTTCCTGCGGAATTGCCTGAAGTCCGGCGAGCAAAATCAAAAACATAAACGGGGTCCATTGCCACACGTCAGCAAGGATTACAGACGCCATCGCTAATTTTGGTGAAGCCGTCCAGGTCAGAGCCTCAGTATTCACGCCGAAAGATTTGAGCGTGCCGTTCAATGCACCGAAATTAGAATTCAGCATCAGACGCCAAACGACACCCACAACCACCGGCGGCAGCATCAGCGGGACCAGTAACAATGCGCGAAACAAACTTCGTCCGCGAATTGCTCCGTGCAGCAACATCGCCAGGGCAAGTCCCAACAGAAATTCGATCGTCAGGGCAATCACGGCATAGACAAAGGTATGGGCTAGCGCTGAACGAAAAAATTGATCAGAGATAAGGCGCGAGAAGTTTGCACTGGTAAGTGTGCCGGATTCAGTTTGCAGGCTGATCTTGATTGCGAAGATGAGCGGGTAGATCGTCAGCGCGAGCAGAACGGCGATTGTTGGGGCGATGAGAATGTAAGGAAGTGTTTTGTCGGAACTTCTTACGCCCTCTCCCTTTGGGAGAGGGTTGGGGTGAGGGCGAAAGTACGGCGGTCTCCCCTTCATTTTGTTTTTTCTCCGGCTCCAGACGCGGCTTGACCTACGAGACGGCTGGCGATTTCGTCTATCACAGAATCCGTGTCTTTGAGAACGCGTTCGTTTGAAAATCGCAGTACCGTGAGGCCCTGCAACTCCATGTACGCATCGCGATTTCGATCATGATGCCACTGCTCGTTTGAGTTGTGCGCTGACCCGTCGCATTCGATTACCAGTTGCGCATTACGACAATAGAAGTCTGCCACATACCGACCAAACTGATGTTGCCGCCGGAATTTGAAGCCGAGGAGTTGCCTATTACGAAGAAGTGACCAAAGCAATTCCTCAGCGGACGTTTGATCCTTGCGCAGCTCTCGCGCGAGCGTCTTCAAACCGGCGAAGTCACAACCACCTCGGTAATGTCGTAGCTTGCGCACCTTTAGAGAAAAAAAGGGGTTTTGCGCTTGGCGTGGCAAGTTTCACCCCTCATCCCCAGCCCTTCTCCCAAAGGGAGAAGGGAGAATAAAAATTGTCGAAGGAACCCGATTTACACCCTCTTTATTTCCCTCTATCAACAATCCTCTTTATCTCCGCGTTGGCCTGGTTCATCGCGTCTTCGGCGGTTAGCTCGCCGCTGTTGGCTTTGGAAAGATAAATCCCGAACGCGTTCTCAATTTCGTTCCACTGCGGCGTACGTGGACGCGGGCGCGAACTTTCCAGCGAACGCAGTTGCGCTGGATATGAAGGAAATTTCCCAACCAGTTCCGGATCCGTGAATAAAGATTTCCGCGTGGGAGGATTGCCGCGCGTCGCCGACAACTTCATCTGCTCGCGGCTGGTGGCCCACAGCAGAAAGTCCATCGCCGCTTCGACATTTCTCGCATCGCGCGGAATTGCGATCAGCCAATTGCCGATCTCGGCGCGTCCAGCGTTTTTCGCGCCGGGCAACTGTCCAAACTCCATCTTGCCGATCACTTTCGATTTCTCAGCGTCGCTGAACGAACTGATCCAAGCCGGCCAGTTGATTGACATCGCCGCAGTGCCTTGCAAAAGGTGCGCGCCGACTTCATCCGCGTTGAAACTCGGGTAGCCCGGCGGCGAATACTTTCCGAGTTCGATCATGAACTTAAGAGCCGCGATTCCTTCCGGGCTGTTAACCGTCGGCTGGCCTGACGAATCAAACATTTCACCGCCAAACGCCCAGAAAATCGGCATGAAATCAGCCACCGCGGCATTGCCTTGAGCTGCCCGCATCACGTAGCCGTAAACTTTACCGCCGCCAGGCGCCCCGTTAGTCTCCTGTTCGCTGATCGTCTTTGCGGCCGCCAGCACGTCGTCCCAAGTGGCGGGCTCTTTCAAATTGTGTTTCGCGAAAAGGTCTTTGCGATAAAAGAATAGCTGCGAGTTCCCGACGTACGGCAGCGCCAGCAGCGTCCCAGTCTGATAAGGCTCGCGACACAACGCCAGCGAGGTCGCTACGAAGTCGTCATCGGGACCAGTCTTGCCACGCTTCTGCAGCAGCGGCGTTAAATCAGTCAGCACATTCAGCGAAGCGAACTTCGGAAACCATGGATCGTCGAGCATGATCAGATCGTACGCGCCACTGTGCGCATTGAGATCGATCAACTCCTTTTCAAACAGGTTCGCATACGGAAACTCGGCGACGTTGATGTGGATACCAGTCTGCGTTTCATAGTCCTTTGCGGCTTGCTTCAGCGCATCGCCTTCAACACCTGAGTTGATCGCCAGCGTCAGGGTGCGCTCGTCTTGCTTTCCTGCGCGCAGGCAGCCCGAAACCGCCAGCAAGCACAATGCGGCGAACAGAAGGATTAAACGGATGCGGCTCATATTGGTCCGGTACATTAACCGCAAAGGCGCACCGCATCAAGAGTCTAGTCAGTCAGCCTGATTCGCAGTAGAATCTCGCCTCGCGTTCGCAACGGCATGAATTCGGAGCCCATGTTGGATCAACTCGTCGAGACCTGGCGAATAAATCACAGGGTTACGTTGAAGTTGCTTGAGTCGCTTTCCGAAGAAGCACTGCGGGCCACACTTTCAAAGCGAGGTGGGCGCGATGTCGCGCGGCAACTGGCGCACGTCCACGAAGTTCGCACTTCATGGGCTGAGATAACGTCGAAGGCAAATCGTTCGGCGCAGCTGGCGCATTTTGCGAAAGCCGAGTCGCCATCAAAGAAACAGTTGAAGTCGGCGCTGGGGATTTCAGCAAAAGCAATCGAAACCACGATTCGCGAGTCATGGGCCAACGGTGGAAAAGTCACGAGCTACAAACGCGGCTTGATTCCGTTAGTCGGCTACTTAATCGCGCACGAGTCGCACCATCGCGGCAGCATCATGCTGACACTGAAACAATCCGGCGTTGGTATTCCCGAAGAATTGAAATGGGGCTTGTGGGACTGGAATAAGATTTAGTTTTGCCATGCACGCCGCCGCTTTCGGTAGCCCAGGCGTTTAGGTTCGGGTTTCATAGAGTGGATGAAAGTCGTTAGCCTCCTTTAGGAGGCTTCAATAAGTCGTTCGCTGCGCCCGTGAACGGGCTCACAGAATTTTTATTTTCCATTACTGAAAAAAGTACGAAGGAGACTTCAGATGTTAAGGAAGAATTTTTCCCGGGCTTTATTCCTCGGGCTGATTACGGCGGTTGCTCTTTCGGCACAGACCGCTCGACATCCGCTCCGTCTTGACGATCTGGCGCGCTTTCGCAATGTGAGTGATCCGCAAGTCTCGCCTGACGGACAATGGATTGCCTACACCGTCTCAACCACTGACACGAAAGAAGACAAGAGCAACACGCACATTTGGTTGGCCAGCTACGATGGCAAAAGCGATCGACAGATCACCTTCAGCAATGACAGCGAAGGATCTCCGCGGTGGAGTCCCGACGGAAAATTTCTCGCCTTCACCTCAGCTCGTTCTTCCGGAAAGCCCGGGGTGCGCGGCAGCCAGATCTGGCTGCTCGATCGCAGCGGCGGCGAAGCTTACCAATTGACGGAGCTGAAAGGCCGCCTGCAGGGCTTTGAGTGGGCGCCAGATTCCAAGCGTCTGGCGCTGTTAATTGGCGATCCGGATCCTGACGCTCCCGACCCGAGCGCGTCGCCGACGCCTGGCGTTCCGCTGAAACCGCCCAAGCCAATCGTGATCGATCGTTATCGTTACAAACAGGATGTCCAGGGTTATCTGCTGTCGGGTCGTCACACTTATATCTATCTCTATGATATTGCGACGAAGAAACTCGATCGTTTGACCAAGAGCAAATGGGACGAGTCATCGATCTCGTGGTCGCCGGATGGAACGCGCATCGCATTCATGAGTAATCATTCCGACGATCCGGACCGCGATCCCGCCGCGCAGCTTTACGTGGCTAACGCCCAACCCGGCGTAACCGAAAAGCTTTTGACGACCGCCGAGGATCGCGCCAATCGCTCACGGCCCGAATGGTCGCCGGACGGCAAATCGATTGCCTTCACTGAAGGCGACGAGAAAAAGTTCGGCGCCTACAGCATGGACCATCTGGCGATGGTGGCGGCCGACGGCAGTGCGGCGCCTACCCGCGTGAAGGCTACCGAAGATCTCGATCGCGGTGTCGGTGGTTTGCGCTTCTCAGGCGATACATTGTTTGCGACCGTGACCGATGACATGTCGGTCTATCCGATCAGCATTAAGAACAACGCGGTCACGCGTCTGCTCGATCGCCCCGTCGTTGTGTCGAGCCTTGCAATGAACGGTGGCCACACCGTTTTGCTCTCCGGCAACGACATGAAGCCGACCGAGATCTATGCGATGGAAGGTAAGAAGCTGCGGCAATTAACTCATCAGAACGATGCGTTGATGAATGAACTTCAGCTCGGCGAAACTGACGAAGTGAGTTTCAAGAGCAAAGACGGAACTGAAGTTCACGGCTTGCTGACTTATCCCGCTGGAGTTTCAAAAACGATCAAGAGCGCGAAGGCGCTGCCTCTGCTGCTGCGGATTCACGGCGGACCGAATGGTCAGGATCAGCATTCCTTTGCTACCGAGCGTCAGGTGTTGGCGGCGAATGGCTATGCGGTGCTGGCGGTCAACTATCGAGGGAGTGCGGGCCGCGGACAGAAATTTTCCCGCTCGATCTTTGCCGACTGGGGCAATTACGAAGTCCAGGATTTAGAAGCCGGCGTTGACCACGTGATCGCGATGGGTGTCGCCGACCCGGAGCGCCTGGGCATCGGCGGCTGGAGCTACGGCGGCATTCTCACTGACTACATGATCGCCACCGACACGCGCTTCAAAGGTGCGACCAGCGGCGCCGGCACCGCGTTCACGGTGGCCTTCTACGGCACCGATCAATACATCATTCAATACGATTACGAGATTGGTCCGCCGTGGAACCCGAAGGCGTGGGAGACCTATGTCAAGATTTCTTATCCATTCCTGCACGCCGATCGAATCAAGACGCCGACGCTGTTTCTCGGCGGCGAGCGCGACTTCAATGTGCCCGTGCAAGGCGGTCAGCAGATGTATCAGGCGCTGCGCAGTCTTGGCATAGACACTCAGCTGGTAATCTATCCCAACGAGTTTCACGGCATCACGCGCCCGAGTTACGTGCGCGATCGGTACGAACGTTACCTCGCGTGGTACGACAAGTACGTGAAGGGAAACAGGCCGCCGGTGAAGAATGTAGCGGAGGGCGGAACGCCGTAATTGCGTTTAAGCCGGAACCCCGAAAATCTTAGGCACCAACGCTGGCGGAAAATTGAATTCTATTTTCCGATGCGGAAAGCGGCTGAGTTCATCGGCTGAAAACGTCTGCTTGAAGTGCATGTCTATTTCGCCTTGGCAGCTCGGGTTAACGCTGGCGTCGACTTTGATGTGCAATCCGTCCTCGGCTAAATGGGCGCTCGACTTGTGATCGGCAGTTAGATTGTAAGGCGCATCAACCATCAGAGTTTTTGAAATGCTGGCGACAATTCGTTGATCGGTTATCGCGCACGCGCCTGAGAATCTGCCTACGCTACTGCCTCTGAAGCCCGGCGCTTTCCCTCTACGCCGCACGATTACGCGCAATCCTTCGTCAGAAAACAGCACTTGCTCATTTGCGATTGTTGCGCGCATCGCCTCGGGCATGGCGCCGACTTTCAACAATCGGTAGCGCAGGGTCTTGGACATGCGCGAAACTTTATCCCACGTGGATCACCGTGCACAAGATTGACGCGCCCGGCTGGCACAATAGAGTTTGCTCGTCGTTTAATCGTCGCGTGGAGGCGGCGAAAAACACTCGCCGCACAAGTGCGGCTTGAAGACCACCGGAATAAACTGGGCTGAACGCCCATGATCCTCATTCGCGCTTTCGTAATTGTTGTGTTGTTAACTGGAGCGTATCGCGTCGCGGTCATTTCCGCGATCACTGTTCTGCGCGCGGGGATTGGCTCCTTTGGTATGCCGGCTGGCATCCTGTGCGCCACAAAGAACAATGTGTCGAGAACTTCCTGGAAATTGTGAAGGAAAGTTGTTGTCAAACTCATGTGAGAAGAGTAAAGAGACTTGAAATAACTGAACTTAGAGGGCACACTTCTCACGTGACAAACAAGCAGATTGTTCAGGACCTGCTCCAGCGAATTCCGGAAGGCGCTTCGTTGCATGACATAGCCCGCGAGATCGAATTTATCGCGGCTGTACGCCAGGGAATCGATGAACTTGATCGCGGCGAATCAATCCCACTCGAAGCAGTTGAACGGGAACTCCCGTCATGGATTATCGAATAATCCTCGCAGCCTCTGCGCGCACTGATCTCCGCGACATTGTTCGTTATATTTCTTTAGACAATCCTGACGCCGCTCTGCGATTCGGTCGGTTCCTGGTCTCAAGAGCAAAACTCTTAGCCCAGTCGCCGGAAGTCGGTAGAATGGTGCCCGAGTTCGAGGATCCGTTGATGCGGGAAATCATCGTTAGGTCCTATCGCGTTGTCTACCGCGTCAACCATTCGCAGCACTTGGTTGAGGTCATCCGGTTCTGGCACGCAGCCCGCGATGTCCCAAAAATCGATATGTGATGCTTATCCGAATTCGAATCTGTATTTTCATTCTTTTGTTGGCTCCGAGTTTCGCAACCGCTCAGGCGCCTTCGCTAATCGGTGATTGGAGCGGCGAATCGATTTGCGTCGGAGAGATCGGTGCATGCCACGACGAACACGTCATCTATCACGTCTCGGTCGATCCGGCGGATGCGACTAAGGTGAAGATCGGCGCGGACAAGATTGTCGATGGGAAGCCTGATTTCATGGGCGATATCCTGCTGAAATATGACGCCGGCAAGAACACTCTGATGGGAGAATTGGAGAGTCCGCGTGGCAAAGGAATCTGGGAGTTCACGGTCAAGGGAAATATGATGTGGGGCACGCTGAGTCAGCTTCCCGAGAAGCGAATCGTGCGACAAATTCGCGTAACGAAAAATGAAATGGTTATGAATGCGATGGCAAATCACGCGACCGGAACGTTCGAGGTAAAGATTACTCCGCAAGATGACAAAACCTCGGATGTGTCACTTGGCCGGATGACCATTGAAAAGCAGTGGCAAGGCGAGATGCAGGGCATCAGCACCGGACAGATGCTGACCGGCGGAGACTTCAAGACCGGATCAGCCGGTTACGTCGCCATGGAAAAGTTCACCGGCAGCGTGAAAGGGCGAAAGGGAACGCTTATCTTTCAACATTCGGCGACGATGACCAGCGGCAAAGGCGATCTCACAATTGTTGTTGTGCCGAGTTCAGGAACTGAGGACCTAAAAGGACTCAGCGGAAAGCTGACGATCAAGATTGAGCACGGCAAGCACTTCTACGACTTCGAATACAGTTTGCCGCCGCCGTAATCAACCGCCAATAAAGCTCATCGTGCGCGAAGGGGCGACGAATCCGGGGTCGTTGATGTAGTGGCGCGGCTCCTTTTTCATCACCACCCCCGCGATGAAATCGATTACTTCCTGGCGTGACGCACCGTCCCGAATCACATCGCGCAGAGAATGCTCGACAGTTGAAAATAGACAAGTGCGGATTTGACCATCCGCAGTGAGACGGATTCTTGAGCAGGCGCCGCAGAAAGGTTCGGTCACTGGCGCGATGATCCCGATCTCGCCTGGCGCGCCGTCGGCGAAGCGAAAACGCGACGCTGTGTTGGATCCACGAAGTTCGTCTACCGCTGCGAGCGGAAATCTTTCTTCAATTCTTTTGCGAATCTCGCGTCCGGACACTACATCTTCACGCGACCATTCATGGCCTGAGTCCAGCGGCATAAATTCAATGAACCGCATCTTGAGGTTATGCTCGCGCGCGAACGCGGCAAAGTCGGCAACTTCGTCTTCGTTGTGACCACGCACAATCACCGCATTGATCTTGATCGGTTCCAAACCGGCATCTTTCGCAGCGTGAATTCCTTCCAGGACTCGTTGCAGCACATCAACACCGGTCATCTGCTTGAATACGTCGCGTTTCAGACTGTCGAGACTAATCGTAATGCGATCCAGACCGGCTTGTTTCAGACTCTCGGCCCGGTGCGGGAGAAAGTATCCATTGGTAGTCAGTGCGAGATCCTGCAGACCGCGATCTTTCAACTGGGCCAGCTTGAAGATGATCTGTTCGATGTCGCGGCGCATCATTGGCTCGCCGCCGGTCAGTCGAAGCTTCTCAATTCCGAGTTCGACAAAGATGTCGCAGACGTATTCGATCTCTTCGTACGAGAGCATCTGCTCTTTCGGCGCGATGGGTGGCTCGCCGTGCGGCAGGCAGTAAAAGCAGCGAAAGTTGCAGCGGTCAGTCAGCGACACGCGCAGATCGCGAATCGCACGGTTGTAGGAGTCTCTGAGAACTGCTGCCATTACGGAGCAATGATAAGCCGGGCGAGGTAAGGACTTCAAAGAGGGCGAGAATTCTGAGTGAGAGGCGACGCGGCCTTCCGTGTCTCAGTGAGCCCTCTGTGACTGGGTGGTGGATTTCTCCTCAAACGGACGTTTCACCACAGAGACACCGAGATTTCACAGAGCCACGGAGAGACAACTACTATTTTCAGCAAGGCAGTTACGGCAATCCGAACTCGCCCCGAGGCCCACCGTTCCACACCAGCCGCCCGCCGAGTTCATCGTTGAGATGATTGAGGTTGGCGCCGAGCAAGATCATCGCCGTTCGCAAAGCTTGAATCGCGTCACGGCCATGTCCGGTGTAGGTTTCCTGGGTGCCGATGCCAATGATCTGGTATGGACACTCGTAACCCGAAGAATTCGGTAACGGTTGAGGTTTGCCGATGAAGACACTTACGGGCCGCTGGTGACCGTGCTCATCGACAACGTGAAGCATTCGTGAGGCGATAATTTCGCCGATACTTTCGCACTCCATCTAACTTCCCCTAATACCTTTTCACAACGACGCCACGGAATCGAGCAAGCGACAACAGGCGTCAAAATGGCGACCTACTGCGCGGTGCGAACTCGAGTCGGAACAATCCAGGCGGCCGCAGGCGCCTTTGCTTCGTTCGATCCGATCCAACCCGACAAACGCGTGATGACCATTGGAGCTGTATCGGAGGTTAGTGACGCTGGGTGTGAAGCCGCGCGGGTCATTTCCTGTTTTGCATCTGTGGTTGAGTTCGTCATGGCTGTGGTCCCTTCGAGTTAGAATCTTTCAGTTGATTTACTAATTCACGCTCATCAAGCCGGCACTCGCGGTGAAGCCGACGCCGAAACCAACAACCATTGCCGGGCCCGGCCACTCTTTCTTGTCTGCCAACATGAAACCGGTAGAAGCGCTCGAGAGATTTCCATAGTTCTCAAGCACGTCGTAAGACTTGTGCACTTTCGTCGAATCTGTGTCGAGGTGCAGTTGCGAGCAGACGCCGTCGAGAATCTTCTTGCTGCCGGTGTGAATCAGGCAATCATCGACGTCACTCATGTCGCTCACCACCGATTGCGGATTGAGCAGCACGTCTTTGACGGTGCTGACTGCATAATGCGCGCCACGTTGCGGGACGGCCGGACGCATGAAGTATTGCGGCTTGCCGTGCAACCCCGGGTGCGAGCTGTTGCTGACCATCGTGAGCAAGTTCACATCGTCGGGTGAATCGTTCGTCAGATGTGCGATCGGTCCGAATGTTGGTTTGCCATCCTGATCGCTTCCGAGCAGCAGCGCCACGGCGCCGTCACCGAAAAGCATCGATTGAATGGCGAGCGTGGTTTCGGTGCGTTCGCTTTCAAAGCCGGCGTCGTCGAGCTTGCCGCTCTTGCGCATGCGAGCCACGTCGCGAAAGCCAAAGTATTCGTCACGCAGCAACGGCGCGACGTAAGGCGTGTGCGCTTCGGACATCAACACGATTGCCATTTTTCCGGGATTCGCCGCCAGGTACCATTGCGCAACTTCCACTGACTTCAACATCACCGAACATCCTTGCGATTGCATGCTCACTGTCGAAAGCGAGCGCGGCAACAAACCGTGCGTGCGCCCCATTACCTCGGAAGCCAGACAGGGGAGCATTTGATCGGGCGTGTTCGTCGCGGCAATCAACAGACCGACTTGCGAAGGATCGCCGCCCCACTCTTCAATGCAGCGACGAGTCGCATCGACGCCCAGCTCAGTCGTGGAACTGGTCGAGTTCATCGGTGCGCCCATCAGGAAGTCTGCGAAGTTGTCCATCGTCGAATAACGATTTTCGACGCCGAGCGAACAGATGGAATTGATCAGTTCGGGCGAGAACTTGTGCATCATGGTAGCCACCAGTTCGGTGGTGCTGAATTTGTTTTGCGGGGTCGCGGTGCTTGCTTGAACCAGGCTAATCATCGTGGGTTTCTCCGGGGCGGATTTTCGAAAAAAGAACCTTGAACAGCCTGTTTCCTTACAACGCGCGTGCCAGCACTGAGCGATTTGCCTCAGAGCCGACTAAGTTCAACTATTAGCCTACTTACACGAGATACACGGCGCGGAAGAACAAACCCTGTTAAGAAGACGAATTGGCTACTGAATATGCACCCAGTTAGCCGAGAGACGACCCGACTTAGACTCAGGACTCTGTTTGGAAGAGTTTCTTAGGAAACGGGGCGGAAAAGCGCAGGGCTGTTGTTAACGACGCATCGCTAAGGGGGGATTGCTCGGTCTGACAACTAAGTACACACTGTGCACTTAGTAGCCAACGTTTTTGGCTTTGCCCAAATAGGGGGGGCATCGCGGGGTATGGTGGGACACTTTTTGGGCAGACGCAAGAGTTTTTGGGCAGACTCGGTTTGGTTATGCTAGACTGGCGCTCGCTTTTATGCAGAAAGGCGCTTTGATCTCGGCTTTTGGAACGCCGAGCCAGTGAACGGAAGACCAGGATCGCTTTCGATTTGGACTCGAAACGGTCACCCCGCGTCAACGGTGTCTCGCGTTCGCTGTTTTATCAAAGCGCCTTAACTGTATAATCCTTAATCTCATACAGCGCAACAGCCAAATCGTAATATCATGGCAAGTAGAACTCCAAAGCGGAGTTAGGTAGCGTTGCAATCGACACGTCTGCTGGATCGGGATACACGCAACTCAAGTTTTGAGGCTGCACAGACCGCTTTTGCCCCCGCCCGGTCGCCCTCGACTCGCCGAACTCTAGCTTACCTGTCTACGTAAACTTTTTCGATTTTTACTAGCTCGTCATTTGGCAATAGGGCGAGCGTTCCCACTAATTCAGTCTCCATAGAAAGAGAGTAGCGGCGCGATCAAGTAATGAGTTCGGCAAGCGCGGAACAAAAACGGCGCTTTGAGGATCGCTCATTGCGCCGTTTTCGCCGTCTCTTTACCCCGCCGCCGCCTCATTGAGTTCGCAGAAACACATCCCACGCCCAACGACCAATGTGTGAGTGTTTCGCATCGTCGACCTTAGCGCGATATCTAAAGCGGTTGCCGAATTCATCGGTGCGTTTCGATTCCTTGTAGTTTAGCGAGATTGAATCCACAGCAAGTTCCGGAAGGGTGTGCAACTCCAATGCTTCGGACACGCCGTCGTGGTTCGTGTCCTGCCACAGCCGCAAGCTGGAGAAGATCGCATCGCTGTGGTCAATTACGCCGTCGCCGTCGCCTCCGTTTGCCGGCTTATCGTATTCGGCTAAGGCCGCGAACCCATTCTGCTCAGCCGAGGCGGGTTGGGGCGTGAAGTTGCCGAAGAGTTCGGTCCCGTCGTCGATCTTGCCATTGCCATTTCGATCCAGTGCTAGCCAAGCGTCGTCAGAACCGGCGGCCGCCCACGAAATCTTTTCTCGGTGACCATCGCTGTTGAGATCGAACCGGACGCCGCTAGCGGCGTCGGTTAGATTGAAACCGTCACCGCCGACATCAACGACGATGGGCGAGCCGCAAGACTGTATGCACGCACAGGCCTCAAAGCTCCACTGATGACAAGGTTCGCAGCTTGTCGGCTGTACCTCGCAATAGCTGCCGGCACATTCATGTTCGGCCCAATACAGTCGGCTATTTCCTGACTCACAAAACCCCACCTCATGGGCTAAGTGCGAATCTGTCACTGTTTGCTCCCAACGAGTTTCCGTAGTAATTGGTGTTCTAAAATTCGGCCAGCAAGGTTCAAGTTCGCACTCTCCGTAACCGTCAGTATCCTCGGAGTCGCTAACGCCGTCGGGCCACGATATGTAGCTCCTATGTCGCTCGAGTAAAGTGGGATATGTAGGATTTACCAACGGGTCACAACTATCTTCCCACAGAAGTGTTTGGTTATAAGTTGGCACGCATGCCGCACGTGCGCTCGCCGCGATCATTACGACCGGTAAGAATGAAAGTAGAATGCGAGAGGAGGATCGTTTCATTCCGATTACACCTCAACGGACGAGCAGCAGGCCTTAGTTGGCTCCAGTCTTCGTCGCTATCTTCATAGTTTTTCGGCCAACCGCTCATAATAAGAAATCAGCCTTGAGAGGTGGTCCTTCAAGGCAGGACCCGTATTTCTGGTTCGCAGTCTCTCTATCTCTTCGCGAAGTCGATCATTCACATTTGCTTTGCCGTAGTCATGTTCGCGAGACGGCGGAGCGTGTTCATCTCTTACTGACATTAACGTGACTTGTGATTCGATGGCGTCCAAGAGTCCCGAATCTTGCTTGCTCGACGCAACAGCAGAGCGTAAAACCTGCACCACAAGCGCTGCCTGTTCCTTCATTCCCGCCATCGTTTGTTTGAGCTTTTCCGAATCGCCAGCATCGCCCTCCGTCGTACCTCCTTCAAGATAAACAGAAGAAAAAACTATCTCACGGCCCGCAGCAGGGTTGGCTGCGCTGGAGTTTAAGTTGCTTCCGGGTATTCTCTCCGACTTGCTTTCTCCAGGCTGCACAGGAGCGCCAGTCGCGAAGATCGTCATACCTTTTCTTGTAGGTTTCTCAGCGGTGATCACCGTGTAAGCGTAGATCGCTTTGTCGGATTGATTCCGAAACGTTAACTCGAAATCACCACTCCTCAACGGTCGAATATTCGAAATTTGCACACTCGTTGTTTTGTTCGTAACGTGTGGCTCAACCGATTGACCCTTTGAAAAAAAGCCGCCCCTGAGAGCTGATACCCCAGCTACTAGAACAGCTATACAAGCAACGAATATGACCAGCGGTTTCAGATTTGATTTACCATTAATACCACCCATTACTCCTCCTCCCACAATCGAGGCCCAATTGAACTCGCGTTTCCGAATCAGTGAACGTCACTTATTGGGCAAAGCCAACATTTTTCGCAGATTCAGAGCGGGAAAGACCTTGATTGATGGCCGCCCTCAGCCTATCCGTGCTGTGTTGAGGTGAGTAACCAACCCAGCGAGTGACCACGTGGCCGTCCGTTCCGAGCACAACCGTTTGCGGAATTCCATTACGTCCGTTCATCAGCGCGTGCGCGGTCTCACGGTCAGCCCAGCCAATACGAAAGCCGAAATTAAAGTCGCGCGCAAACTTCTGGACCTTTGCCCGGGCCGCAATCGGATCTTCAGTAGTGAGTGCGATGAATTCTACTTCTTTGCCCGCGAACTCTTTCCGCACTTTCTCGTAATCGGGAATTTCGCGCCGGCAGGGTCCGCACCACGTGGCCCAGAAATTGATGACGATGACTTTGCCGTCAAAGTCGGCGAGACGAAAGGTACTGTCGTCAATGGCCTGCAGTTTGTGATTCAAGACACCTTCAGGTAAGGCGCTCGAGTTCGGGGGGCCGAAGGGCACATCATCGCTTTGCTTACTCAGCGACTCGTCGACCGGCGCCGGCGGGGGTGGAGGTGGCGGAGGATTATTAAGTTTGCGTCCCGACTGCGCGGAAACGCTTGTAACGACTAATACCAAAACAAAGAGATGGAGGAATGCCTTTCTCATAATGCTACTTCCTTACTTCGAGGTGGGAACTGCCATGCGGCCAATCGCTTTTTCACTGGTTCCGATGGAACCAAAATAAAGATTGCCATTGTATTCGACAACATTCGCAATCGCGGCGAAGCCCTGGGGCGATGGGTTCTGCAAATTCTGCATAACCTTTCCGTTCGCATCCAGCGCCAACACAAAAGCGTAAGGCTTGATGGCGGGTCGCAGAAAATCCGGCAGACGCATGACTGACTTGCGCAGCCAGGGATGTCGCAGAAGAAAATCGAGCGCTCCGTCGCGACGATTTACGATCGCGACCCAAAACAGTCCATGGCCATTCGAGGAGATGCCGTCGGGAAAGCCCGGCAGGTTGTCGATAAAAATGTCCGACTGACCGCGCTTGTCGCCCGTAAGCCAAACACGCCGAATGCTGTAGGTTCCAGTTTCATTTACCAGTACGAATGACTGATCGGGACTGACGGCAACGCCGTTGGCAAAATACAGATCGCGCCATACGGCCCGCGTTTGTCGCGTCTTTGGATCGTAGGCGAGCAGTCGTCCGTTCGGTCGATGCTCAAGTATGTCGGCTTTCAGCTCGTCGAGTGAAAATTTACGGGACGCGTCGGTAAAATAAATTGTCCCATCCGCAGCGATGTCTAAATCGTTCGTGCACTTAAAGAACTCACCATCGGCTTGATTACTGAGAACGGTAACGCTGCCATCGGGCGCGATCGACAAGAGACCCTTCACCGCATCAGCCACAATCAGATTTCCGTTCTGATCAAATTTCAGTCCCAGCGGTCGTCCGTAGGTGTGAGAGAAAACCTGCGGCTGCGTGCCGTCAGCCTGCAAACGATAGATGTGACCGTCATTAACGCCGGTGTAAATGCGTCCCTGACTATCGATCGCGACGTCTTCAGGTTGAGAGCCTTCAATCGGCAATCTTTGAATGTTGGAGAGTTCGCTGTTTTGCGCGTAGACGCCCGTGAGTTCGGGCGCGGCCGGCGGATTCCACGCGACCGGATCGATCGGTACCGGCCAGAACAGCAAATAGCCTGCGGCGCCGGCGACCGCGGTGATGATAAGACGGAGGATGACGCGTTTCATGGGGGACTGCTTAGTGGCACAGACTTTAGTCTGTGGTGATCTAAATAAATTGCCTCACAGTTTCCCGGTGAGACACACACTGAATCTGTGCCACTTACCGTTCGCCGCGAGCAATTTCTACTTTAGTTTCGAGTTCAACTGCAAGTTTGCGAATCCCGGGTTGGCCCATCGGCTCAATCCAACGGAGCGCCTCGTCCAACACGCGTCGCTGATGTTGCGGCCAATTGGGCTCTCCGGCAACGCTGCCGGGTTTTCCGTCGTAGTAGCCCGCGCGCGGCGGCCGCGCATTTTCCAGAATCTCACGATCGACGCCCAGCGTCATCGTCGGCAATCGAGTTTGTTCGATGGCGCGCGCTGCCAACGAAACAGATTGGTGGCAAAGCAGCGACGCCGGAACCAGCAAGGCCGCCTGGACATCGTAGCGCGCCAATCGTTCGAGTAATTGCGGAATCGTCTCTTCCGCAAACCGCCGGGCATCCGGGATGAATCCGCAGAAGCTCCAGAATACCGGCGCGATCTGCCCGATAACGCGATTACTCTCGAACTCGCGCAGACGCTCGAGCGGAACCTGCACATTCGCGTCCTGCTGCACAAAACTTGAATCGTAACCGCGCGCCGCAAAGCGCAGGTCGCGCAACTCGATGTCGGTGGGAATCTCGCGCAGATCGAAATCTCCGCCGGGCGCATTGGTATCGAACGGGCCGGTGCCGTCGATATAGGCCCCAGCCGAAACGATTACGGCCAGGTTCGTCATGGTGATTGCCCGCCGCGAGGGCGTAAACGGCGCGCGCGAGTTCTCGACGAACGGATACCCCTTCAATTGTTCGAGCCCATTGGACTGTTTCGCATTCCACGAGCGGTAACGCTCGCCCCACTGCTCGGACCGTTCGATTATCTCCATAACTGACGCAACACTCCTGTTTGACTTCTTAGCCGCCAGAGAACGTTAAGCCCTCAACCTCGAGTGTCTTCATAATACCTGTCGCTTTCGTCGACTAAAAATGCGGGTCCGCCGGCCCCCGTTTTAAGACTCTTCAGGTAAGGCTGCGTTCAGGACGTTTTAGCTCGAGGGCTATCAGAATGAAACCGGCGGCGGCAGCACAGATCGCCACGGCAAAGACCAAAACCGAATAACGGTGCAAGCTGTCAAACGCGATCCGCCGCTCGTCGCTCGGAGAAATTTGATCGATCGGCACCTGCATCGAGGCACGCAGCGCAGCAATACGCGCCGCGAGGACCCAATGCCCTAAGGCGGTCGTGACCGCCAGGATTGCCAGCGAAATCATCTGGGAGAGTTTCCGAAAAGTACTTTGACCGCCTGTCAAAAAGAAGCTCATGACCAGCAAAGCAATAGCGATCTCAAAACCTGCGTGATTCAACGTCGAAAGCAAAGGAGAGACGATCGAACCCGCCAGCGAACTCGCGTTCGGCAGGTCCGCGCGGCGCAATACACCGAACACGTTCGGCGCAACTGAAGCGCTGAAAAAGACCGCGGCGCCCAGCCACATCGCCAACAACAGCAGTGCGAGAATTTTAATTCCGCTCTTCACAGTTCAGTCGTCATCACGGAGACAGCCAGCCGAATCACCGGAGGCTGAATCTCCGGCGGTTCTATCTCGCGGGGATCCGGAACGCTCAGTAACCAGGACAGCGCGCGGTCGAGTTGCTCCTGATAGTCAGCCAGGTCCAGCGACATGAAAACGTCAACTCCCAGCTTTCCGAATTTGTCTTTTGCGGCCAGGTACATTTGGCGTGCGGCGCCCGGCCTTCCAATTTGCAGATGATGAAAGGCGACGGCGGATTGAATCATCGCCTGCAGAAATAATTTTTCTTGCGGATCGACCGGACCCATCCAACGCTCTTCCCACGCATCATGCGCCGCGTGAAATTCGCCTGCGTTGTAGAGATCGATCCCCGCCAGATACTCGACAGGATAAGCCAGTATGTGTTCTTCCGCATATGCAGGCGCAACGGTCATCTGTATACGGACATTGTAGCCGATGAATCGCCGTGGACCACGTGGAGCCTCTGATAAAAAGCGTGACGAAGAAGTGAAAGGACTGTAATCATCGTGTAAAGCGTCGAGCGTAAATTGGTTTCTATGCCTCGCGAAGCTCCTTATGAAGTGAAACGGACTAAGACCGGCCTGGGATTGTTCGCTACCAGGCCGATCTTGAAAGGCAAGAGAATTGTCGAATACTTCGGGCCGCTGGTTCCCAACGATAAAGTTGAGAAAAGCGACGGTAAGTATTTCTTCGGCGTAAACAAGAAGTGGTCGATCGACGGCAGTCCGCGCGAGAACATCGCACGCTACATCAATCATTCTTGCCGTCCTAACGCAGAGCCGACAGTTTCTCATCGACGGCGTGTTTGGATTTGGGCCCGGCGAAACATCAAGCCCGGCGAAGAGATCACTTACGACTATGGCAAGGAATACTTTGAAGGAATCATCGAACCGATGGGCTGCAAGTGCGAGAAATGCGGTCCAAAGTCCCGCGTCTAAAGTCCAAAGTCCAAAGTCGGCCAGACAGACATTGGACGTTGGACCTTAGACCTTAGGCTATTTCTTGGGAAAATATCCTTCGCGTGAACGCACGCGTAATTGCGGCCGCGTCGGCGAGGTGACATTGATTCGTCGAAAGGCCGCGGCGCCTGATTTATTGTCTGAGTAGTATTGAATCAAGTACTGGCTGCGAATCTCAGAAGCGATGCGATTGAAAATCGCCGGCAGATCCGATTCGCTGGCCGGAACAAAGGCTGCGCCGCCCGTCGCAGTCGCAAAACTTTGCATCGCGTTCTGCGCGCGGGTGCTGATGATGTTCAGCTTGTAGCCCTCGCCGCTCGGATTGATGGAATAAAAAACTGCATTCGCCTTTTGCACTTCCTGGCGTACTTCGGTTTGCGCCTTAGTGTGCCCGGCCTGAAGGGCTGCCTCGTTGGCGGCCCGGATCCTTGCGCGAGCCTGCGCGTCAACGCCGTCAATGTCTGCGGTCGCCCGGTAAGCCGCAATCGCCGAGTCGCGCACTGAGTTGCTGAAGTTGTCCTCGCCATCGGAAATCACCACCATTACTCGACGTGAGCGTTCGGGGGTGTTTGCGGCCAGGTATCGAGCTGCCGTTGTGACTGTGTCATAAAACGCTGTCGGGCTGGGCTCGGTCGCACCGCGAAAGCTGAGAAGTTTCCTGGTGGCTACATCAGCAGAAGCGGGCGCTTGCTCGAGTCGCGGCGTCCGATCGATGGCGAACAAGGTGGCGTGGTCGGCAGGCCTCATGACCTGTTTTAAAAAGCTGGTCGCGGCTTGCAACTCAAAATTGAATCGCTCGCTGACGCTGCTGGAAACGTCGACCAAAAGCGCTATGTCCAGCGGCACCTGTTCCGGATCGCCCAGTTGCGTAATTTGCTGCGCTCGTCCGTCTTCTTCAATCCGAAAATCGTTTGCCTGCAGACCCAGCACCGGCTGACCATTGGCGTCGGTAACTGAAACCGGCACGACGATCAGGTTCGAGGTGACGCGCACAACTTCCAACTCTTCAGGAGCTGGTGTCGGCGTCGGCTTGGGCTTATAGATGGGCGCCGGCGGCGGCGCGGGAAGCTGAGTAACTTTCTGCGCGACGATCGGACGCGCGAGAAAAACGATTGAGCAGAAAAAGAAAGCCAGCGCGATGAACGCCGGCTTCAATTGTTTTACGCTGCTTCTAAGAGTCATCAACCAACCTTTCATGCCGCCAGGGACGACGCATTCCCGACGCTTCGGGACTGACCTTCTTTAGACGCCGTGCGGCGGCACGATCGTTGGCAAAGCAGTTGAGCAGCCCCGAACATTCGAGACTGCTCAACATCTTCAAAGGCAGGCGACTCGCCTGTGTTCACCAGATTACTACTGACCGCTGCTTCCCGGCCTCGGCATTGTGGGCGCCGGGGCAGTTAGTCCTTTGTTCACCAGCATCTTCACTTCGACGCGACGATTCTCGGCGCGGCCGGTGCGAGTCTTGTTGTCAGCAACCGGATCGAGTTCGCCAAAACCATACGGCGTCACGATGCGGCGCAGCGGAATCTTGTGCTGCTCGACAAGGTAAGTGATCACTGCGTCCGCCCGGCGCTGACTGAGCGCGCGATTGCGGGCCGTGCTGCCGGTCGCGTCGGCATAGCCGGTGACTTCCAGCACGTACGCTTTCGAGTTCAAAGCCTTGGTGGCGATCGCATCCAGTTTTGATTTCGCGTCCGGGTTCAAAACCGAGCTGCCAACGCGGAAGTTAACTGCGGTCGTCTCCTGCGGTGTGTAATCATCCAACGCTGAGATGCGTTCGTTGGTTTGATTCACGCCGGAAACCGCGGCATCAGCAGTGTCCTGTGCAGCCTTGGCGCCGCCACGTGCCGCATTCGAAATCGCCGCCAATTCATCGAGCTGGCCGGAAAGTTTCTGCGCATTTTGCTCAACTTCGCTCAGGCGACCTTCGGCCGCGCTGGCGCGTTCTTCCAGCGGCGTAGCGCGTGATTCAACAGCGCGCGCCGTGCGCAGGTCAGTCTCTTTAAATCGAACTTTCTCAGCGACTAACTCGCCACTCGATCCGCCGCGACCTTCCACTTCCAGATTCAATCCGCGAATGATGTTGGTAGCCTGGTATCTGGTGCCACCGCTGAAAACGCCACCTTCGCTTTTCACAGAAGTCCGGTCAGTCATCCGGACGACCGTGTCGTTGCCGGTAAGATCGCGGACCGTGAACGTGTCGACATCGCGTCGTACGACCACGCCCTTGATCTTCATTTTTTCGCCACTGGCGACGGAACGGGCTCGAGTCGAATTGTTATCAGTTTGGGCAAGGGCCAATGGGGAAATTGTCAGCGCCAACGCGAACGCGAGCGCAATTGACCGAAACGTTCTGCTATTCATATTTGGAGCTCCTTCAATTATTGGTTAGGACGTCGCAACAGGCGCGTCGGGTTTACGCGAATTCGATTGATCGATTCGCAATTTGCGTTGTCCGCTTCGTGCAATTGCAGACGTAATTTCAAGATGTCAACGGATGCTGTCCATCAACTGGCGTGATGTTACTGCACAACGAAACGAAGTCAAGCGCGATCCAGTGTATGGATGCAGTTAACAATGATTCATCATTCGTTCGCTATTTGATCGCAATGTTGGAGGCGAATATTACAGAATCGTGAGCGATAGCGAGCGGGACAAAGGTTCAAGTTTGAGTCCTTCATCCGCTCACTGACACTCGCGGTTCTGAAAGGCGTCAGATCGCGAACTGAGCATTTTCGAGATGCTCCTTGACGTATGCCAGGAATCTTTCGGCGTCGGCCCCGTCGATAATGCGATGATCAAAGCTGAGCGCAAAGTACGCCATGTGACGAATGGCGACGTAATCCTCGTCATCCGGGGTCGTCAAAACTTTGGCCCGCTTCTCGATCTTGCCAACGCCGAGAATGGCCACCTGGGGCTGATTGATGATCGGCGTGCCGAACAAGCCACCAAAGACACCCGGATTCGTGATGGTGAAGGTTCCGCCGGCAACTTCATCAGGCTTAAGTTGTTTGGTGCGCGCGCGATCGGCGAGGTCATTGGCCGCGCGCGCCAATCCTGAGATGGAAAGATCATCGGCGCGCTTGACCACCGGCACGATCAAACCCCAATCCAGCGCCACGGCCATGCCGAGATTGATATCGC
Source organism: Pyrinomonadaceae bacterium (assembly GCA_035606795.1). Taxonomy (GTDB): domain Bacteria; phylum Acidobacteriota; class Blastocatellia; order Pyrinomonadales; family Pyrinomonadaceae; genus UBA11740. Next base: position 4,424 of record DATNEI010000090.1, on the reverse strand, counting down.
GCTTGTAGATGATCTGATCGCCGCTCACCTGAGCGTTGAAAATCGGGAATTTCCGAATTGCGTCGGTGACTGCTTTGAAGATGAACGGCATGAAGGTGAGTTTCGTGCCGGTGCGCTCCTGGAAAGCTTTTCGATTTTCGTCGCGTAGCTTCGCGACTTTCGTCATATCGATTTCGTAAACGGTCGTGACGTGCGCAGAGGTGCGCCGCGACATGACCATGTGCTCGGAAATCTTCTTGCGCATCACGCTCATCTGCTCAACGCGATCGCCTTCAGCGGGCTTAAGCACAGAGACTTGCTGCGTGCCCGGTGCGCCGTGCTGAACTTGTGCAGTTGCGGCACCGGCAGAAGTTTGAGCGGCACGTTGCGGAGCGGGCGTGCCCGATTCGATGAAACTCAGGATGTCGTTCTTGGTGACTCGGCCCGACATGCCGGTGCCCTCGAGCTGGCCGATGTCGATGCCATGTTCTTCGGCAATCTTGCGCACGAGAGGGCTCGACTTTGTTTTTCTGAGTTCTTCAGCCGTAGCCGCTCCGCCATCACCACGCGGCGCCGGCGCGGCATCGCGGCGCACGAGATGTTTGACTTCAGTCTTTCCGGGCGCCGGCGGAGCACCACGTTCAGCCGTGGTAATCGTTGGTTTCGGTCGTTCGATTTGTGGCGGCGGCGCCGGTGCTGCGGGTGGTGCTTTTGGTTCTTCAGCCGGTGGAGTTTCCTGTTCTTGCGCGGCGGCAGCTGCGACGACCGGTGCTGATTCTTCTGCCGCGGCCGGCGGTGCGGCTGCCGGTTGCGCGCCGGCGCCGTCAAGCACGGCGACCACGGTGTTCACTTCCACCGTCTCGCCTTCCTTGTGTCTGATTTCAGTGAGCGTGCCCGCGGCGGGTGAAGGAATCTCCGCGTCAACTTTGTCCGTGGAGATTTCAAAAAGCGGCTCGTCGCGTTCGACCTGGTCGCCGACATTCTTCAGCCACTTTGTAATTGTGCCTTCCGCGATGGATTCGCCCATCTGCGGCATTACCACTTCGGTAGCCATTGTATTTAGTCCGTTGTCAATGGTCAGTGGTCAGTTGTCGAACACGGATTCGTCAGCGCTCCGTGGCAACTGACGACTAACAACTGACAACTGACGAGTTATTACGCGGTTGCGGCGGTCTGCTTTGCTTCAGCCGTCGTCGGATCGATCGTAGCGCGGATTTCGGAAATCCTATTCGCCGGAAAGCCGCCCTGTTGTGCGTGCGCGCGAATCATGTCTTCGCTGGGCGCGATGTAAACGCAATAGACCTTGTCGTCAGTGACGTAACTTTCCACCCACTGGATTTGTGGCCCCAGGTTTTGCAGCACCGAGCATGATTTCTGCGAGATGCCCTGGAGTTCCTGCGGCGACAGATTTCCCGCCCCGGGAATTTCTCGTTCGATAACGTATTTCGGCATGATTAGTATCTCCTATCTCAACGAGGTCAGTACCAGGACCGGTAGCGACCGGGTGAATGTTTTCTTTGCCGGGCGGAAGCGATCAGTTACCCGGTCGCTGCCGCTCCCGGTACTGACTAATACGCCGCCAGCTTGCGCGCCGCATCCAAAACGTCTTTGACCTGCGGCAAATAATAATCTTCCAGCGGTGGTGAATACGGCACCGGCGTATCGATCGACGCGAGACGCACCACCGGCGCGTCAAGCCATTCAAAAGCTTCCTGGGAAATGATCGCGGAAAGTTCGCCGCCGATGCCGCCGGTCAACGAAGCCTCGTGCAAAATAAGCGCGCGACTCGTTTTCTTCACGCTGGTAAGAATCGCCTCTTTATCCAGCGGCGCGAGCGTGCGCAGATCGATTACTTCAACGTCGAGTCCTTCCTTCTCGAGTTCTTCCGCCGCGTCCAGCGCCGTCAGGACCTGCGCGCCAAAGGTGATAAGCGAAACATCGCGGCCTTCGCGCGCCGTGCGCGCCTTTCCGATTTCCACAAGGTAATCGTCTTCGGGAAGTTCTTCGCGCAGCCGCGGCAAGCGATAGAGTTTTTTGTGTTCAAAGTAGAGCACCGGATCGGGATCGCGAATCGCGGCTTTGATTAATCCTTTAGCGTCGTAAGCCGTCGACGGCTCGACGATTTTAAGTCCGGCAGTGTTCAGGAAGAACGATTCGGCATTGAGCGAGTGAAATGGGCCTGAACGCACGCCCGAACCGCAGGGGCCGCGAAAGACCGCCGGAATGCTGCCGCCCCAACGATAGCGCGATTTGGCCGCGTAGTTCGTCAGCATGTCGAAGCCGCATGAAATGAAATCGATGAACTGAAATTCCGCGACCGGCCTCAGGCCCATCAACGCTGCACCGCAAGCGGCGCCGACAATCGCTGCTTCCGAGATCGGCGTATCGATCACACGCTCTTTGCCAAAGTGATCGATGATTCCTTCAGTGACTTTGAACGCGCCGCCGTAGACGCCTACGTCTTCACCTATGAGGAAGACAGTAGGATCGCGTTCCATCTCTTCCCACAGGCCCTGACGGATCGCCTCGACCATCGTGGCCTGACCACCACGCGGCGGGCGTTCGAGCTTGCGTTCTTTTTTGAGAGCGGTGGACATGCTAATGATCAATCCTGCGAGGTCAGTACCGGGAGCGGTAGCGACGGGGTCATTTGTGCCGATCTCACCTCGTCGGTTGGTTGCGACCCGGTCGCTACCGCTTCCGGTACTGACATTATCTCGTTACGTTTCCAAAACCTTTGGCCGAAACGCCGGCGGCACGACCGAATTGTCGAATACGCCGTACACTGCACCTTCCGCTTCCGGCATCGGCGAGCTCTCAGCCCATTCGGAATCTTCGTCAATCTCTCGCTGCACGTCGGCTGTAATCGCGTTCAGCTTCTCTTTGGTCGCCACGTTCTTTGCCAGCAGAAATCTTTCAAAGCGATCGACCGGATCGTTGTGCTTCTCCCACCAATCGATTTCGCCTTCCGGAACGTAACGTTGATCGTCGTGCTCGGCGTGACCTTTGCGCCGGTAAGTCTTCGCCTCGATCAAAACAGCGCCGCCGCCTGCGCGCGCGTACTCGATCGCCTGCTTCGTGACTTCGTAGCACGCAATCACGTCGTTGCCGTCGACGATGTAACCCGGGATGCCGAACGCGGCAGCTTTCTCGGCGAGATTGCGCACGGCCGTCTGCATGTTCGTCGGAGTTGAGTAGGCGTATTGGTTGTATTCGGCAATAACGATCAGCGGCAGCTTCTGCACGGCGGCGAAGTTCATGCCTTCATAGAACGCACCAGTGCTGGCGCCGCCGTCGCCGATGTACGCCAGACCAACGAGGTCTTTGTGTTGCAGCCGCGCGCCCAAAAGGATTCCCGTCATCACCGGAATCATGTCGCCGAGATGTGAAATCGGGCCGATGAAACCTTTTTCCATGTAGCCGAAGTGCACGTTGAGATCTTTTCCGCCGGACGGCCCCCAGGCTTTCGCCATGTACTGCGCAAAGATTTCGCGCGGGCGAATTCCTTTGACGAAGCAGGCGCCGAGGTCGCGAATGATCGGCGTGATGAAGTCATCCGGCCGCAGAGCGTAAGCCGATCCCACAGCGGTCGCTTCCTGGCCTAACGATCTATAAACCCCGCCGACTACCTTGGTTTGCCGATAGAGATTGACGATGCGCTCTTCGACCAGGCGGGTGAGCTTCAAGTAGCGATAAAGCTCGAGCATCTGGCTATCAGTCAGGGAAGACCCGGTGATGCAGCTTAGCGCCTGGCCATCAGCGACTTTCCGCGGCGCATACTTTGTGTTGATGCGCATTTGAAAGGGGAAGCGGCGATGTGGGCCACGCTTGCGATTGCCGTTTGATTTCTGGTTTTCCGCCATTTGATCCGCCGCGTAGCGGCGACGTGATTTTAGGCCGGCCTTTCAAGGCCGGTAAAACGTTCGGGATAATCGAATCGTCGCGCAGCGACGGCTGAATCTTTTCTCAGAACGATAGCTCGGGTTTCAATCGTCGCTAAGCGACGAGGTTATCAATTCGTTTTCAAATCCCGGCCTTGAAAGGCCGGGCTAAACTCAGTGGTCGCTGAACGCGACCGTTAATCAAATATGAATCGCCATGCCTTCCACGTTCTCGGATGCTTCCATCACCGCTTCCGAAACCGTCGGATGCGCGTGCATCGTGCGGCCCAGTTCTTCCGCGGTCGATTCCAGCTGCATCGCCACGCACGCTTCCGCGATCAATTCAGTCGCGTGGGGACCGATGATATGGACGCCGAGAATCTCGTCATATTTCTTTTCGCTGACGACTTTCACAAAGCCTTCTTCTTCGCCGAGGATGCGCGCCTTGCCCGAAGCACTGAACGGAAACTTGCCGATCTTGACGTCATACCCGGCTTCGCGCGCCTTCGCTTCAGTCAAACCGACGGACGCGACTTCGGGATCGCAGTAAGTACAGTTGGGAAC
>DATNEI010000066.1:0-3945 GCA_035606795.1 Pyrinomonadaceae bacterium | reverse complement strand
GAAAGGGTTGCGAAATAGGTTTGCCCCGAAAGGTTCACATTTTTGGTCAATCCCAATTCAACACCGGTGTGCCGGCAGGGTTTCGCAACCCTTTTTGGGGTTGCCCTGCCGTGTTGGCTCATTACCCAGGGTAGCCGCGCTGGCGCGCGTCAACCCTGGGCTGGAGGTGGTGAACGCCTTCGGCGTTCATCTTTCGCGACGCTCAACACTTCCTGATTATTCAAGTATGTCATTACCCTTTTAAGCGTTGCGAAACCCTCTTCACGATTCCCAGGGTAGCGCGCTGACGCGCGCGGTTGTAAACGTCTTCGGGCGTCACGCAGCGACGCTATTTCACTGTAAACGTGATGTCGTCTGGACTCTCCGCGAGTTTCACGTCGCTCCCATTGTAAGCGTTAACGGTGATGCGATAGCTGCCTGGCTTCAGCGGCGCGTCGAGCACGTAAGACGTGCCATCGACCCGCTTGTTGATATAGTCGTAATTTGTTTCCGCACCGCTGCCACTATCGGCATTGATACTGAATTTGTAGTAAGCGGCATCGGGATAACTTTCCCACTTCAATTCAACGTTATCCGGCGCAATCTTCGCGCCTGCTTTCGGGCTCAGTAACTTCAAATCGCTTTTGAAGAGATTGGAATCAGGCGCAAAGAACGTCTGATCCGCTTCCAGTTCATACTTTGCCGAACCGATGAATCCGGAAGTCGCGAAGACGTAGTAAGGAGTGTTGAAAACCTTGGCGATCAGCCCTTCGTAAATTCCCGGCGGCACGTTCGCTATCAGATATTCGCCGTTGTCGTCGGTCTTAGCCGTGAAAGTCTGACCCTGGCACCCGCCCAAAAACTGGTTGAACTTTTCGCACAGCTTCACATCGATATTCGGCGCGGGCTGGCTATTGAAAAGCACTTTGCCCTGGACGTTGGACTTGCCCGCGGCCGGCTTTTCTTTTTCGGTGCCCGTTCCGGAATGGATGAGACCTTTGTCGTCCGGCTTGCCTGATGACGAGCTTGAGTTGGAACTGCCTGAGTTCCCGCTGTTCGACGTAGTCGAACGGTTCTTGTTTCCCAGAGACTTGCAAGCGATAACAGATATGAGCAGCAGCACCAGTGCGATCGCGGACTTTTCTCGAAAACGAAACATATTTCTCCCTTGGTTTCTGGATTGATGCTCGTAGTTCTAGCGCAATTGCGGCGCGCGACGCAATGCGTGCGCTCGGAATAAAAAATTGTTGCGGACCCGTTGATCTTTTTTTTTGCGTCGTCTACGATGATGGCCCCAGTTTAGGTCGAATTAGTTGTTGAGCCGTGTCAACATCGGGTTCTCCCAAACAATTGAAATTCGTTGCGCTTGCCACTAGGACGCTATGACCCCCGAACGTTGGCAACAAGTCGAAAGCATCTTTCAAACGGCCGCCGATCTGCCCGCGGACAAACGCGCGTCTTACCTGACTGAAGCATGCGGTACGGATCGTACGCTGCGCGATGAAGTGGTGAGTTTGCTTGCATCGCACGATACGGGCGACTCCTCGTTCGAAGATCTAATCCCCGCCGACATTCGAGCTAAGCGATTTGATCCCTTCGCTGACGATGTCGATCCCCTGATCGGCCGTCGCCTGGGGGCTTATGAAATCGTCCGCGAGCTTGGCCGCGGCGGAATGGGCGCGGTCTATGAAGCCGCGCGCGTCGACAAAGAGTTTCAGCACCGCGTTGCCATCAAACTGGTGAAGCGCGGCATGGACACCGATTTTATCCTCCGTCGCTTTCGCAAAGAGCGCCAGATTCTGGCGGCGCTGGATCATCCTAACATCGCGCGACTGCTCGACGGCGGGACGACCGACGACGGATTGCCGTACTTTGTGATGGAGTTCATCGAAGGCCAGCCACTCTATCTGTATTGCGACGAACGGCAACTCAATATCAACGAGCGTTTGAAATTGTTTCGCGCGATCTGCGATGCCGTGAACTATGCGCATCAGAAGCAGGTTGTACACCGCGACATCAAACCATCGAACGTGCTGATCACGCGCGATGGAGTTCCGAAGCTGCTCGATTTCGGAATAGCGAAATTGTTGAATCCCGATCTCGCGGGCGACATCACACACGATCCGACCGCGACGGCGATGCGGCTGATGACGCCTGAGTACGCGTCGCCGGAACAGGTCCAGGGAGCGCCGATCACACCTTCGACCGACGTTTATTCGCTCGGGGTGTTGCTGTACGAGCTGCTTACCGGACACCGTCCGTACCGTTTGTTCAATCGCGCGCCGCATGAAATCGCGCGCGTGATTTGCGAAGAGCCGCCCGCGCCTTTGAGCATTATCATCACGCGACCGCACGACTTGCTGAAACTCGGCAATGAACAAACCACGCTCGAGCATATCTATCTCGCCCGGGGCGCGACCGTCGACATCCTGCGGCGTGATCTGGCCGGCTTGCTGGAAGACATCGTTTCGCGCGCGCTGCGTAAAGAGCCCGAGTGGCGCTATCCCACGGCTTCGCAGCTGGCGGATGACATTAGTTCGTTTCTCGACGGTCGTCCGCTTTCGCATTTGCCTGACGCGCCGCGTCCGGGACAGGTTAAATCGAGTCCGGCGTCATCTGACACCGCCCTCGCGGTTCTCCCTTTAAAGTTAATCGATCTGCCCGGCAGTGAATCGAGCAGCGATTATCTGGGCACAGGTTTAGCTGACGCCCTTATCACGCGCCTCAGCTCCATTCGCAGATTTGCCGTCCGACCCACGAGCAGCGTGCTGCGTTTTAGTGCGGAGGTTGATCCGCTGCAGGCAGGCCGCGAGCTCGACGTGGCATTTGTGCTCGATGGCCGCATTCGTCATGCCGGCGATCGGATTCGCGTGACCTTGCAGTTGCTGGATGTGAGCGATGGCACCACCGCGTGGGCGGGCCAGTTCGACGAAAACTTCACCGATGTGCTGACGCTTGAAGACGCAATCTCGGCACACGTCGCCGAAGCGATTGTGCCGGCGCTGACCAACGACGAGCGGTTGAACCTGGCCAAGCGTGGCACCGATGATCCGCAAGCGCACGAAGCATATTTGCGCGGGCGCGCGGAATGGAGCAAGTTCAGCGAGGACGGATTCGCGAAAGCCATCGTTTGCTATCACCAGGCAATCGCTATCGATCCCGATTACGCCGCAGCTCATGCGGGAATCGCTGACTATTACAACTGGGTGGGCATCTACTCGGTGTTGCCGTTCCACGAATGCGCGGTTTCTGCTTACGAAGCAGCCGCGACGGCGGTGGAACTGGATCCGGCGTCGGCGGAAGCGCATGCCGCGTTAGGCCAGGCCAAGTTGAGTCGCGATTTCGCCTGGGACAGCGCCGAGCGACAGCTATTCAAAGCGATTGAGCTAAATCCAAACTACGCACCGGCGCGCACCTGGTATGCGTTTCAGCTCGCAATGGAAGGCCGGTTCACTGAGGCGTTGCGCGAAGCGCAGACGGCGGTGTCGCTCGATCCGTTTTCCATCATTTCGCGCTTCTCGGTGCTGTGGTGCCTGTATCACGCGCGGCGATTTGAAGAGGCGCTGGCCCTGGTGCGCGAGCGACTTCAATCAGAGCCGGGCAACATCATGCTGCAGTACGGCAGCAGCTATTTATTGAGTGCGATTGGTCATCATGACGAGTCGATTGCGGCGGCGCGCGCGTCTGTCGAATTCATGGGGAAAGCGTCGCGCACGCTGGGGCGACTGGGTTCCGCATACGCCAAAGCGGGTGAGGTAGCCGCCGCCGAAGGCGTGTTGCGGGAAATGGAAGAGATAGCTTCGCGCCGATATATCTCGGCCTATCATCTGGCGCTGGTGAATTGTCAGCTGGGCCGTTACGAGCCGGCTTTGGATCTGCTCGAGCAGACGCTCGAAATGAAAGACTCCTGGATTCTCTGGGCGGGCGTCGATCCTGAATTGGAGCCTTTGCATGGGCATCCACGCT
>DATNEI010000059.1:0-36831 GCA_035606795.1 Pyrinomonadaceae bacterium | reverse complement strand
CCGGATCCATCGCCGTATCGTTGCCCAGATAATTGATCGTGAACGGCGTGATGTCGGTGTTGTAGTAGTAAGTCGCCCAATTCGAAATGCCCGCGCCGACCGAAATCGCGACGAAGCGATCGGTTGAAGTCGTCAAGAATGCCGAAATATATCCGCCCTGGCTCCAACCCATGCACGCGACTTTGTTTTTATCGACCCAACCTTTCGCGATCAGATAATCAATGCCGGACAGAACGTCCCAGGCATCGCCGACTCCCAAATTCCGCATATTCAATTTGCGAAACTTCTCGCCATAACCGGTGCTGCCGCGGTAGTTCACCTTTAAGATTAATGCGCCGCGCGCTGCCCAAATATCCGAGGGATAGTAACGCGCATCCGGGGTTAGCAACACCGGACGATCGATGCCGGTGGGTCCGCCGTGAATGATGCAGAGCAGCGGATATTTCTTTGCCGGATCAAAATCGGCCGGCTTGATCAGGACGCCTTCGATGGTGGCGCCGTCCTGGCTTTTCCAGGAAATGACTTCGCGCGTGCCGAGGATGAAATTCTTTGCCTGCGCGGTGAAGTCGGTCAGCTTGCGCGGCGCAAAATCCTTTGTGGTCGATACGAACACTTCATTCATGCTGGCCGGAGAGGCCACCACGAATCCCATGCGATCGCCCGAGCGCGTCAATGAAAACGATCCGGCCATCAAATCGTCAGGTCGAGAAATGCGCGACACTTTCGCCGTTGCTGGATCAACGCGAAATAAATGTGAGGCGGTTTTTTGTAAGCCGGTAAAGTAGATTCCGTCACGGTTCCAGTCCAGCAGACCCGGGTTCTCGTCAAACGAATCAGTAATTGAGCGCGGCGTCCCTCCGTCAGCATTCACCACTGCCAATTTTGAGTTGCTGGCGAAATACAGCTTATCGCCCATGGCTGAGGCGAAAACAATCTGTTTTCCATCCGGCGAGAATCGTGGATTGCTGTCGGGTCCCGCCTGATCGACGATCTTCTTCACTGAGTCATCGCTCAGGCTCAGCACGTAAATGTCGTCCGTAGCACCCTGAATAAGGTCAGGATTGATCGTAGCGCTGAACGCGATCTTCGATCCGTCCGGCGACCAGGAAAACGCATCGATACTAAAGTCTTTCTTCTTCGTCCGTTGTCTCCCGGCAATCGGAGCACTCATCGCATCAGCCAGATTGAAAGTCCACAAATGAATATAGCTGTATCCTTCGCGGACGACGTCGTAGTCGCCGAAATAGTCCTTGCGATCCTTGAGCGGCTGCGCGGTAGGCTCCGTGGCGGTGTAAGCGATCGTCTTTCCGTCTTCCGACCAGGCGAAACTGTTGATGGCAGTTTCGGATTTAGTGAGTTGCTGTGCCTCGCCGCCCTCGGGACTAATCAGGAAAATCTGGTTCTTGTCTTCGACGCGATTGCTAATAAACGCCAGCCATTGGCCATCCGGAGACCAGCGCGGATTTGTAGATGATTTCTCGCCACGCGTCAGTTGAAAGCGCTTGCCGGTTTCGGCATTGACGAGACCGATTTGCGTGATGAACGCGTCCTGTTTGAAATCGCCGTAGCCGATCGTGTAGGCGATCCATTTTCCATCAGGCGAAATCTGTGTGCCGCCGACTGACTGAATCGTCAACAGATCATCGAGCGTCGGGACGTGCCGTTGACCATAAGCTGGTTGTCCGATCGGGGCCAGCAAGACCAGCAGCAAGCCCAGCAGAGAAGAGAATTGTTTAGTCATGGAGTCGTCCTTCCGCGCTTAGCCCTAACGTTATCTCACGCTTATGTACCTGTTGCTCAAAAAGTGGTCCCGTAGGGATTCAAGCGTTGGTCCCGTAGGGATTCAAGGGTGAGTCCCGTAGGGATTCAAGGGTGAGTCCCGTAGGGACGAAATATTTGTAGAATCCATTGTCCTTATGATTTTTTCTTTAGCCCATTTATGGGCGGCAGAATTTGTGTCGCTCCTAAAGGATCTCCATATGTTTTAGTTTTGCAACGCCTCCTACAAATATTTCGTCCCTCCGGGACTGAACTTCGGTCGCCCAGCCGACAGAGCGTCATTTCGGCCGGCGTTTCTTCGGATAGATTGCCCTCACGGTCGAAACGACGCCGTCTGGTGGCACTGATCGCTCACCAAGCTTGCGAGCTTCGGCCAGCGCCTTCTTCCGCGCGCGACGAATGTAAACCCGAAGCTCCGGCCGTTCCAGGTCTTCAGGTTTTCTAATCTTGATGTGCCGGATGCGATTCCCCGTGCCTTCGAGAATGCCTTTCGGATCCTTCATAGTCGCGCCGTCGTTGAAACCCAGGTTCGCGCCTTTGGCATAAACAGCGATGTGAAAGATCCCATCGCCGAGTTTCTCGCTGGTGCCATAGCCGATCGCCACCGCGCTGTAGGCGTCATAGATATTTTCGTAGCACGGAGCCATTTCCTCGAGCAGCAGAGCGCGAAGCTGCAAAGCGAGATCACGCGTCGCTTTCTCGTATGGCTTCAGGAATTTCAGCAGCTCGCGTGGCGGCGGGTATTTCACGGCGCGGATTCTAACTAGGAAAGCAGGCGATCGACAATCTTTTCGACGTGAATTTTCGTAGTGTCGAGAAATTTTACGTCATCGCGCTCGCAGTCACGCAGAATCAAAGGCAGCTCAGTGCCGCCGAGGATTACCGCATCAACGCCGTCGCGCTCGCGAAGTTGATCGACAATGGCCAGCAAACCTGCACGCGTCTCGTCAGTAAATATGTTCTTGAGCAGTTCGCCGATGTACTTTTCGTGGATGTAGGCTTGCTCTTGATCGTTGGGGACCACCAGCTCTATTTCCGCGCGCGCAAAGACGTCCTGATAGAAACCGCCCTGCATGGTAAATCGCGTTCCCAGGACAGCCACGCGTTTGAGCCCCCAACTCTTAGCTTTGTCACAAGTTGCTTCGACAATGCTGACTAGCGGGATTTTCGAGCGGCGCGCCAATTCATCGAACACGATATGAGGTGTATTCGCGGCCAGCGCGGCGAAGTCAGCGCCCGCGCGGGCAAGTCGCTCGATCTCAATCACCAGTTCGTCAGCAAACGTGTCGAATCGATTAGCGGTCGCGAGGCCGACGTACTTGTTCACATCGACGCTGTTGATAATGATCGACGGATAGGCGTCATCCTGCTTTCGCTCGCGATACGCCTCGATGATGAAACGATAGTATTCAATCGTAGATTCAGGACCGACGCCGCCGATAAGTCCGACAGTCTTCATGTTCTGAGAATCCGCTACGAAAGTCTAAGCACAATTGAGGGCGCGGAGCGCCGATTGAATTTAGCCCGGCCTTTCCAGGCCGGGTGGCTAGGTGAATCTGATCCACGTCGGGTAGCGACGGCTGAAAGGTTCGCCAAAATAGCAACCGAACTCGATTTTCTGTAGTGCCCCAATTCGCTTGGCGATACTTTGCGGCTTTGCGCCTTCGCGTGAACCGCCTGTTTTCGGGCCGGTCTAGTTTCACGCCAAGACGCCAAGTCGCAAAGAACCGCAAAGTAGGGCACTACCCGATTTTCACTGCGTCGCTAACGCGACGCGAGGAGGTTGGACGCCGACTTTCCCGGCCTTAAAAGGCCGGGCTAAATTCACGACGCTAACGCGTCGAACGTGACTGACTTTTGCGCCAAAGCCTGTTCGATCACAAACTTGGCCGTCACCGCAACTGGCTGAATAGAAAAGCATAGATATCGGCGTTTTGTTCGTTGCGTTGCCGCTTCGTCGAGCCAAAGCCGTGGCCGGCGTCATAGTCGACGCGCAATAGAATTGGTTTGCCGCTGCTCGTCGCGGACTGCAGACGCGCCGCCATCTTCGCGGACATCCACGGCTCAACGCGCGGATCGTTGATCCCGGTGATCAGCAGCACGGCTGGATACTTCACGCCGTCCTTAATTTTCAAGTAGGCGTCCATCTCCAGCAGCGCTTTGAAACCTGCTTCGGTGGTAACCGATCCGAATTCGGGAATGTTGGGAACGCCATTCGAGGTCGTTTCCGCGCGTACCGCGTCGTTCACCCCGACCGCATCGATGGCCGCGCCAAACAGATCCGGCCGTTCGGCAATCGAGTTGCCGATGAGAATGCCGCCGGCGCTGCCGCCTTCACCGGCCAGATGCGCGGCGCTCGTATACTTTTCGTTGATGAGATATTCCGCGCAGGCGATGAAGTCTTTCCACGTGTTCGGCTTCGTTTTCTGTTTGCCGGCCAGATGCCATTCTTCTCCATATTCGCCGCCGCCGCGCACCCCGGCGAGCGCGAGGATGCCACCGCGCTCTAACCACGGCAAAAACCCCGCAGCAAATGTCGGCTCAGTCTGTGTGATGCCGTAGGCGCCATAGCCAACCATCAGGGTTGGATTAGTTCCATCACGCTTCAAACCTTTTTTAGAAAGAATTACCAGCGGCACCATTGTCCCGTCGTAGCTCTTCGCTTTGACGGACGTCGCGTCGATCGTAGACATATCGATCGGAATGGGAGGAATTAGGGCGGTGTCCGTAGCCTTTTGCGTCGCCGGGTTGTAGCTGAAATAAGCCGCCGATTTCGTCCACGACGTCAGCCCGAACAACAAGCCCTCGGTCTGCGAATCTGTCCAGCCGATGTATGCAGTTCCATCGTAAGGCAACTTGATCAACTGCGGCGCGCCGCCTTTGTATTCGACCCGCCAAAGTCTGCCCACGCCGCCGTCCAATGTTTGCACGTAAAGAGCATCTTTCGCGGCGCCGATACCAGTGACCACAGCCTCGCTGACCGGAAACATCACGCTGGCCTTAGCTACGTCGGGCTGAGCAAGATTGATGCGGGTCACTTTGTATCGGGGCGTGTTTTTGAATGTCTGAAGATAAACGTCATCGCCATGCAGGTCGATGTTCGCGACCTCATCCTCGAGCGAAACAAACTTGCGCCAGGGAATCGGCGTCTGCCCCAATTTATCTATCGTCGTGAAGTAGTACTCGGAGTTCGGCGACACGCCGGAGTTTACAATTGCGATCACGTATTTCGATCCAATCGGCACATAAGCAAACGGCAGCGGTGTCGGCTCCATCTTGATCGCCGGATTCACTTCGTATCCGAACACCACGCGATCGGTATCCGCACTGGTCCCGAGCGTGTGCAGGAAAACACGACTCTTCTGATAGAGATCGGTCGCCGGCGCGCCGTCAGGAAGTTTTTGCAAGCGGTTGTAGAGGAACGAGCGATTGTCCGGCAGCCAGTTGCCGGCTCCGAAGCGCGCGCGATCGATGCGCTCGCCCATGTCCTTGCCGGTCGCGGTTTCAATCACGCGCATCTCGCCGTTCTCTGATCCGCCGACGGAGATTGTGTAGCTCACATATTTCCCATCGAACGAAGGATTGTAGGAATCGATCGAATAACGTTTGCCCGGCTCAGAAAGTTTGTCGGGATCGATCAGCAAACGCTCGGCGCCTTTGAAGCCTTCACGCACGTAGAGGCGGCGGTCGTTCTCTCCCGGCGCCACCCGATAGTAGAAATAGAGGTTGCCGGCGCGCTGCACGCCTGAGACACGCACGCCGGTGTCGCTGAGCTCCTCGAGTCGCTTCAGGAGTTCTGCGCGCATGGGCAGAGGATCGAGTTGCCTGCGAGTGTAGTCAGCTTGTGCTTTCATCCATGCGATGAACTCGCCGTTCTTGCTGTCCTCCATCCAACGGTATGGATCGACAATTTTCTGGCCGAAGTATGTGTCGGTTACCTCATGGACCGCTGCTTTAGGCGGGCCGTCTTGCGCATGGGCGGTTGCCGCGAGCAGCGCCAGCAGCGCCACGGTTATCGAGATTCGGTTTTTTAGTTTCATTGGGTCCTCTATTCTTATTTGCCACCACAAGATCAGCGCCCGCACCACGTCCAGAAGAATCCACTCGACCAGTTGACGCGGTTTGCGTGAAAGTCGAAGTCTCCCTTGATCGTGCTGCCGTCGCTTTCAAGAAACAGGTAAGGGCCTTCCAGATAGCCGCCGCCTGGCTCGTTATATTCGTCAGTCGTGGTTAATTCGCCACGTGCGTTGTGAGTGACCGTGCGCATGCGGCTGCGGCTGCCGCCGAAGCACCATTTGCCTTCGACGCGCTGCAGCGTCCATGAACCATCCCGCACTTGAGCATTGTGCCACGGCCCGCCGAGAAAAAGATTCCAACTTTGTTCCAGCCAGCCGGAGCCGCTTCGTCCGCTCGAGTCGGAAAAAGTAAATTGCAGACGCTTGCCGACGACAGTTCCGCTGACGGTTCCTGTTCCCCCATCAGAATAATGAATCTCGCCGGTAACCCGGTTCCCCTCTTGGGTGAAGATTACTTCGGACGCGCCAAAGTCATTCCCGCTGGTCCACCATTTGCCGCCGATCGAGGCCGGCGAAGAGTTGGTTTGATTCGTGGGACGCGAACTCGGTGTCGCGCGTGTCGAGGGCGGTCGTGCGGGAGGTTTCGAAGATGAACTGGGTTTTGGGGCCGGCTTGCTTGGCTTCGCGCTGTTCGTACTTCCGCCGGCAGGTTGAGCGAACACCACGACAGCTAAGGAGAGAACGGCGCAGACAATGAGAGCTAGACGCTTAATTGCTATCCACATGTTGGTCGTCTCCTTCGGTACAGCAACCTGCGTTGCAGAACCGCGAACGATAGTGAGCGGACAAACACTGAACTCTTTATTCGAAGTCGCCGCCTGATCCCGCTCGCTACCGCTCTCGGTTCTGTAACAACGTGCGCCAAGTTACTCGTTTATGTTCTCAAAACTGACGAACCGCCAGCCACTCCGCGTGAGCTTGAATGTGTAGACAAATGGCTCATCGCCGCCGCCGTTTTGCGCGAATGGGCAAGTCACATAAAACTCTTTCGTCTTCCCTTTATCGACTTGTGGCTTCGCGGTTTCGAAGCACTTCACGGCGTTCACCTCGCCGGCGAAGACATAAGCGTACTTCTTCATGAATTGGGCTCGCGTGCGAATACTCGATTCGCGGTAACTCATGCCAATGGGAAGTTGTGACAGGGCAAAGACGGCTTGCTTGTCGCCCTTGGTGACTGCGGCTTTAAATTGATCCCAGAAGGCGTCCCTCGAGGTGCTCTGCGACGCTTGCGGCGACGCCAGAACGGCCACGGCGAACATCAAGGCGAACGACGTTATTGCGAGTCTCATGAACATTGTCCTCAAGCGGTCTTGCCTTAAAAGTACTTCGGCGTACGGATTCGTCGCGTAGCGACGCATTGACTTTAGCCCGGCCTTTCAAGGCCGGGAACAGAATATGTTTAAGGTTCCCGTCGCGTTAGCGACGGCGGAGACCGGATTCACCCGTCGCTAACGCGACTCCGATAACCATGCGTCCCACCCCGGCCTTAAAAGGCCGGGCTAAAGTCATCACACCGCTACGCGGCGAAAGCGTATCGATCGGCCTTAATTACTTTTTGAGGCAAAGCCTCCTCAAGCGTACTTTCTATTCATCACTCACCGATCACTACTCACTTCGTATTCTGGTTTTGCCATTCCCATCAGCCAATGATCGAACCAGCCGACGATATGTTGCAGGCGCTCGATGCGATGCCAGGGCTGGCCCGAGCGAGAGAGCTCATGCGTCTCGTTCGGAAAACGCACCATCACCGTGGGGATTTTGCGATACTTCAAAGCGCGAAACATCTCTTCGCCGCCGGCGTAAGTCGGCGTGCGCCAATCGGCTTCGCCGAGAATGAACATCATCGGTGTGGTGACATTCTTGATATAAGTAATGGGTGACCGAGCCTTGAAGTCTTCCTCTTCCTCGAAAGGCGCGCCGCGGAACCACGACGGTTGGAAGAGAGTGAAGTCCGCCGTGTACCACCAGTCGGCCCAGCTCGCGATGTCGCGTTGCGCCACAGCGGCAGCGAAACGGGTCGTGTGGCCCACCGTCCAATCAGTCAAGAGTCCGCCGCCACTGCCGCCGGTCACACCGAGTTTCTTTTCGTCGATATAGCCACGCTTGATTACTTCATCGACGCCAATCATCAAATCTTTAAAGTCATCGCCCGGGTAGTGATACTGAATGATGTTGCCGAAGTCCTGCCCGTAGGTAGTGCTGCCGCGGGGATTCGGATACACCACCACATATCCCTTCGCAGCCATCCACTGAAACTCATGATCGAAAACCCAACCGTACGCCGCGTGCGGTCCGCCGTGGATGTTGAGAATCAGCGGATACTTTTTGTTGGGATCAAAATTTGGCGGCTTCTGCACCCATGTCTGAACCTTGCGGCCGTCAAAGCTGGTGTACCAGATTGATTCCGGCTCAGTCAGATTCAGTTTTGAAAATAGATCATCGTTGATGTGCGTGAGTTGCTTCGGCGTGGCCCCGGGCTTTTCCATCCAGAAGAGATCGCCAATGCGCGTTGGCGTCGAAATCACCAGCGCGAACTTCGAAGCATCAGGAGTGGCACGATACGCGACCACTGCCTGGTCGCCCGTTGTGACGTCGGTTTCTTTTCCGGTCGTCGCGTCGAACATGCCGATATTGGCGCGGCCTTCGCGACCGTAGACGGCGTAAATCTGTTTCCCGTCTTTGCTCCAAATCGGTGGAGTGCCGCTACCTCCGCGCGGCGCCGTGTTGTCGCCGCCCACTCCCGAGCCCACGTCCCAATCGAAATTCGCCGTCAGATTGCGCGGCTCAGAATTGATATTTGTAAGGTCTAGCACCCAAAGATCCGGTTCAGTGTATGACTGCACGGGCTGGCTGACCGAAGCATAGAAGGCAACGTGTTTTCCGTCCGGACTCAACGAAAAAGTTGCGGCGCCCATGCCGAACATTGTGATGCGCGAGGCCTGGCCACCTTCGATCGGAATGTTGTAGACATCGGTCTTCGGCAGATCGTAGTAAGGCTCGTCGCGATGATCCGAAACGAAGTAGATCGATTTGCTGTCACGCGCCCAGGTGACGTTGCCGTCGCTCCACTTTGTTTTCGTCAGTTGCGTGGGAGTCGCTTTGTCTTCGCCGGTGCGGGGCGCCTTAATGATCCAAATATGTGACGGGTGGTTGAAATCCAAATAGCCCGAGTCGTTCGATCGATAGACGGCGCGCGTGATCACACGCACGTCGCTTTCGCGCTCAGGCGATGACCGCGGCGAAGCTGCAGGTGACGGTGATGCGGCAGGTTGCGCTGGCGACGTGGGCGCCGGCACCGGCATCGTCTCTCTCTGCTGTCTCGCCAGTTCCGCAGCGGTGGCGCCATTCGCAAAGGAAATCATCGTGCCGTCAGGCGACCATTGCGGATTGCCCGCGCCGCGCGCGAGCGTCGTGAACTGCCAGGCCTCGCCGCCGTCCATGGGAAGCATAAAGAGCTGCGGCGGCTCAGGGCGACCATCTCTCTCAGGCGATCGCACAAAACAAATGTATTTGCCATCCGGCGACCAGCGCGGCGTCGAATCGCGTATGCCGCTGGTCAACT
Organism: Pyrinomonadaceae bacterium; assembly: GCA_035606795.1. Classification (GTDB taxonomy): domain Bacteria; phylum Acidobacteriota; class Blastocatellia; order Pyrinomonadales; family Pyrinomonadaceae; genus UBA11740. The sequence continues at coordinate 27,414 of DATNEI010000059.1, read as the reverse complement.
GCTTCACTTCGCCGCCGGCCGTGGAAACGATCCAAATCGCGGTGTTGTATCCGTCTTTGCGATCGTTGACGGTCACCTTCACGAAGGCGATGCGCGAGCCATCAGGAGAGACTTGCGGATCGGCAATCCAATTAAAACTGAACAAGTCCCGTTCAGTGATGTTTCGCTTTTGCGCGAGCAGGGGTTGAGCAAACAGTAAGACGGCGACGGAGAGAAGAATGACGCGAACGCGCATGAAATTGATCCTTTCGCAGGGAAGGCAATAGCCCCAAAAGCGCGCGTATTCTACCTCAGCCGCAAAATTCAGCAAGAGTCCCCGTTTCTTGGTCGTGCCCTAATTTCACTTTTCTCTGCGAAGACTTTGCGATCTCTGCGCCTCCGCGGTGAATAGTCTCGGAAAATACTCACCGCCGAGACGCCGAGCACGCTAGAGGTGACACAGAGAGTTCAAATTAGAGCACGACCCGTTTCTTGGACAAAAAAATCAGCGAGCGCCTGCGCACTCGCTGACTCTCCACAAACCATCCTGGTTCGATGATTACTTCACATCCGCCCACGCTTTTCCTTCTTTGTAATGCAGCGTGACTTCGGAAATCTCCACCAGGTTCAGGTCGTGCCACTCAATGCTGTTGCCTTTACCGTCGACGACTTTTAGATCCCAATGGGCGTGTTTGTCCCGGTCGTCGAAAGTGATCTTCACACTCTCGCCGTCAGGCAGAGTGTCTTTGCCGAGCACGTCTTCTTCCCACTCGTCGGTGGTGACGGGGGAAACATACACTCCATGGATCTCAACGCCGGTCGAATTGTGCAGCACGAAATCCTGCTTACCGGCACGCGCAAACGCGGTGGCGGTCACGAACATAGCGATAACACCGAGCGCGATAATTGCTTTTGTCCTGGAAAATACTTGTCTCATTGAATTTTGATTTATCCCTTTCTTGTACTCTCGCTTGATGGTGGAACTGAGGTTGGTCGGGTAGCGACGAAACTAACACGACCAGCCAGGCGAATCAAAAGCAATAAGAGGCTGTGAGACACCATCACGACACACTATTCTCTTCGAATTCTTTCGCGTCGCGCGCCGCGTCCACCTCATTCTCTAATTTCGCCGCTTCCTTTTTGTCTTTGTGATTAGTTCGTACGCGCAGTCGCTCGAACTCTTTTTGCAGTGCTTCCAACTCGGCATCGGACATCTGTTCGAGATTCACGAAACCAGTGCGCGCGCCCTTCACCCCTTTGATCAACTCGTCGAGTTTCAGATGAATAGCCTTGGCATCGCGGTTCTGCGTATTCTGAATCAGAAACACCATGAGAAACGTGATAATCGTGGTGCTGGTGTTGATGACCAGTTGCCACGTGTCGGAATAACCAAACATCGGGCCAGAGATGGCCCAGGCCGCGATAATTAAAACCGCCAGAATGAAGACCCATGAGGTGCCGACAATCTGAGAAGTCTTCTGTGCAAATTTGCGAAATAGTTCGTTCATTGAATTTTTGTTGTCGTCTATCGAGCGTTGCTTTTCGGAAACATCACCCGATCCGGAGCAGCATTCAGCTCCGCTAAAAGTTTTTTGATCAAACGCGTCTTGACGCGGCCAGCTTCTTTCGGCGGCACCAGGTAGCGCACGATCGCGTCCAGCCACGTGTTTGCATTCACCCGAAACAGCACTGATGGATATTCACGCACCTCAAGTTGATCGACGGGCGTCTGTGCGAGAATCTCGCGGAAAACGCGCACTTGTTTCATCATGCGCTCGCCCACCTCTTCAGCGGCGATCCGTTGCATCGTTTCAGAAATGAATTCGAGATCGCTTTCGTACGCCACGCTGAATTTGATTTCGTTCCAGACGTAGGGAAAGACCGGCCAGCTGTAGTTGTAGACGGTGGAACTCAGGGCCTTTGAGTTGGGAAACTTAATGATGCGTCCCGTCGGATGATCAGTCGAAAGCAGATCGCCGCCACCAAACTCCCACAACGTCGTGTCGAGATAACTCACGTCGATCACGTCGCCGGTGGCGTCGCCAATCTTTACTCGATCGCCCACGCGATACGGCGCGCGCACCAGAATGTAAATCCAGCCGAGGAAGCTGGTCATCGGCGTCTGTACTGCCAGGCCGAATACCAGCGAGAACAAACCGATCGAAACCAGCGTTGTGTACCAGTTTTGGAAAACGATCGAAATGACGGTCAACAAGAGAAGCAGTGCCAATAGAAGTTTCGCAACACGTCGCAGGGTGTAGCGCGCCGCCGGGCTGTGGATGCCGCCAATCAAATAAACATCAACCACTTTCGCGAGCGCCAGGAGCAGCACGACGACGGCGGCGGCTTTATCAAGTTTCTGGATGAAAGGTACATAACGCGCTGCGAAGCCGAAGACGCGGAATTGCAGCAGGTAGTAAACAATGCCGAGCGCAAGCAGAACGATGACGTGCGTCCCGAGCCACACTTTGTCTTTGGTTTCAGCCTTGGGCTGTTCCTGGGGTGCGCCACCGGTCGTTTGTTTGAGCGCTTGCTTTACGTCTTCACGCTCTTTGACCTGTTCGACTTCAGTGCGCAGTTCGTCCGCCATTCTTACAGAATCCTCGCAAGCCTCTGGATTTAATGTTCCGAAAAGGAAGCCAGTTCGTGCGCTTTGATTTAGGCATTAGCTATGCCACGTTCTGAACCGAAGCTTGCGGTACACTCGACGGAGGTCATGCCGAAACCACTAAAAGACAAATTCGCCATCGCCGCCGCGTTGCAGGAGATTGGCGCGCTGCTCGAGTTAAAGGGCGGCCAGTACTTCAAAGCTCGCGCGTACAAAGCAGGCGCGCGCTCAGTTTCAGAACTCACTGAAGACATTGGCAAACTCGTCAAGCAAAACCGGCTGACATTCGTGAAGGGAATTGGATACGCGCTCGCCAAACAGATCGAGCAGCTTTATCAGACCGGCGAATCTTCAATGCTCAACGAGCTGCGCGCGCAACTGCCCGCGGGAATTATTGAGTTGTCGCGTATTCCCGGCCTCTCGATTCAGAAGGTAGAGAAACTCCAACAAGAGCTGGGAATCAAGAGCGTCGAAGATTTGCAGGCAGCGTGCGAAGCAGGGAAGCTGCGCGACCTCAAAGGGTTCACCGCGAAGACGGAACAGAAGATTCTTGATGCCATCGCCGGCCATGAGAAGCGCGAACAATTTATTCACATTCATCACGCCTGGCGCATCAGCGAAAGGATCATCGAGTATCTCGAGACCGCGAGTGGTCTCGTCAAAGCAGAGGCTGCCGGCGAAACGCGGCGCTGGAAGGAGACTGTTTCGCGAATTGTGATTGTGGCGTCCGCGAAGAACCCGCAGGCCATCATCGAACACTTCCTGCAGTTTCCACTCGTCATTCGCACCGAATCGAAAACCCGAGTGGAGTGTTCAGTTGTTTTAAGTGAAGGATTCAAAGCAACGCTGAGCGCGGTGAAGCCCGAAGAGTTCGCGATGGCCTTATGGCGCGCCACCGGTTCGGGAGCTCATCTGAAAAAACTGCAACCGATTGCCACGAGGAAGAAGCTGAACATCGTTTCGCGCAACGGTGACTTTATCCGCAAATCGGCGACGCGCGTCAAATCTGAAACTGAAATTTACAAACGGCTGGGTTTGCAATACGTGCCGCCGGAGATGCGCGAAGATGCAGGGGAAATTGAAGCTGCCATGAAGCGCAAACTGCCCGCGGACTTGATCACAGCTGAAGACATTCAGGGCATGGTCCATTGCCATACGATGTACTCAGACGGAAAGCACAGTGTCGAGCAGATGGTAGGCGCGGCGGAAGCGATGGGGATGAAGTACATCACAATTACCGATCACTCGCCGACCGCGTTTTACGCCGGTGGGGTAAAAATCGATCGGCTGCAGCAACAGTGGGAAGAAATCGATCGCGTGCAGGAACAGACTAAAGTCAAAATTTTGAAGGGAACTGAATCAGACATTATTCAGAGTGGCTTACTTGATTATCCCGATTGGATTCTCGAGCAGTTCGACGTCATCGTGGCCAGCATTCACTCGCGTTACAAAATGAATTCCGATCAGATGACCAAGCGCATTATCAGCGCGATGCAACAGCCGGTATTCAAGATTTGGGGACACGCGTTGGGTCGCCTGATTCAACGACGGCCTCCATTCGAATGTCGCGTCGAAGAGATTCTCGACGTGATTGCCGCATCACGCGCGGCGATCGAGATCAATGGCGACCCGTATCGCCTGGACATGGAGCCGCGCTGGATTCGCGAAGCACGCAAGCGAAAGATTAAGTTTGTGATTTCGGTCGACGCGCATTCGATGAACGCTTTGCACAACGTGCAGTACGGCGTTGGCATTGCGCGGCGCGGTTGGGTGCGGAAAGCCGAGGTGTTGAATGCGTTGGGAGTGAAGGCGTTTCAGAAAGCGGTACGACCGGTAGGATAGTATCCGCAGACTACGCAGGTTATGATCCGTAAGGCAGTGGGGGGGGAGCCTCACCACAAAGACACGAAGTCACAAAGGATAACAAAAATGGTTGCGAGTTTTGTGCTTAGTGTCTTTGTGCCTTTGTGGTGAATATCGTTCTTAATTCTGCGGAAACTGCAGAAGAACTTCACCCAACTTTCCGTTTCTTCGCCGTGGCTGGTTTTGATTTGACGAGGGTGAGTGCTGCTTTCTTCTTCGCGGCCGGCTCGGCCTTGACCATCGGTTTACGTGAAGATGCCTGCAAGCTCTTTTTCAGCGCCGTCATGATGTCCATGCGCGGCGGTTCTTCGTACTTCTCGAACTCCGTAACTTTCTTGCCTTTGATCTTCGAGTCGATCAGTTTGCGCAGCGCTTCGTGATAGTGATCGACGGTGTCGATGTCTCCGAACGTCGTGACCATTTGTTCGACCAGGCTCGTGGCCAGGGCCAACTCTTTCTTGTCGAGCTTCGCAGCCGCGTCAATCTCAGGCACGTCCTGAATCTTGCGCACCTCGGCGGGGTAACGCAGCTTCTGCAAAACGATTCCATCATCGTGCGGGAAGACTGCGACCAGGTCCTCGCGATCGCGCAGCACGACTTTAGCCAATCCGATCTTTCCGGTGTCTCTTAAAACCTGACGCAGCAGCGCAAACGGTTTTTCCGCGACTGGACCATCAGGACCGATGTAGTAGGGCGAGTCATAGAACATCGGCGCGACTTCGTCCTTTTCGACAAAGCCGAGGATGTCCACGGCGCGCGTGGTCTTGATTTTTATTTTGGCGATCTCTTCCGGCTCGACGATCGCATAACGATCGGGTTCGTATTGGTAGCCCTTGGTGATTTGATCGTTCGTGACGATCTGACCGCACTTCTTGCAGCGCTTGTCATAGCCGACCGGGCCAAAGTCGTCCCGGTGTAGTTGGTTGAACTGAATTCGCTCTGATGCTTCCAACGCGTTATAGACGCGAATCGGAATTGCGACGAGCAGAAATCGAATGTGACCTTTCCAAATCGAGCGCATCGGGATCCTCCGGGTAGTATAGACTTTAGTCTGTGCTTCACTAACGCATGAAGAATTACAGACTGAAGTCTATGCCACTAAGACACAAACGCGGGCATCGCGCCCGCATTTTCTGAGCTCCTATGTAGCCCAGCCCTCCTTTATCTTCGCGAGGGGCCGAAATTATGAAGCCAGTTGGCCCACCAAGTAAAGACAATTAATTTTGCCCCACTTTGCAGTAGATCAACGAGGTCCCAGCCGCTATATCTTGTTGCCGTGGACTGGAGCGCAAGCGTCTCGCTTGCGTGCTTCACAGGGCAAAGAGCAAGCGAGGAGGCTTGCGCTCCAGTCAAATTCCTAATTGACCCGCTCATCGGCGAAGACTTATCCTTCGACTGCAACTCTGTACGCAGACCGAAACACCCTCCGATGCACGAATGTCCCCGCTGCGAACGCTGTTACGACGACGAAATTCTCGTCTGTCCTGACGATCAATCGAAAACCAAGCACACTCTGCCGGGCACGACTCTGTTGAGTGGTCGCTACCGGCTTGATAAGCGTCTGGGTCGCGGCGCGATGGGCCAGGTCTATCTGGCTCGTGACGAGAATCTGGTAACGCGCCGCGTCGCGGTGAAGACGATCCGGCCGGACGTTCTTTCCGATGAAGACTTGCAGGAAGGCGAAGCCATCGCGCGTTTCGAGCGCGAAGCGCGCACTGCGGCCTCGGTGCAGCATCCCAACGTAATCGGCGTGACTGACTTTGGGAAGAGCGATGAAGGGGTTTTCTTTCTCGTCATGGAATACGTCGAAGGCGAGTCGCTTTATCAATTGCTGCGCCGCGAGGGAACTATTCCGGTGCAACGCGCGCTGACACTTTTGCGGCAGACTTGCGCGGGTGTCGAAGCCGCCCACGACGAAGGCATCCTGCATCGCGATTTGAAGCCGGCGAACATCTTCATCGTCCAACGCAAAAAGAAGGACGGCACCATGCTCGCCGGCGATGACATCGTCAAGGTAGGAGACTTTGGTTTGGCCAAGATTATCAATCAGAGTCTCGCCGGACTTACGTCAGGTTCAGGACCGGCTTCGCGCGGGATTCTCGGCACGCCGGAATACATGGCGCCGGAGCAAATGCAGGCGGGAGCGGCGCTGGATGCGCGCGCGGATGTTTACGCGCTGGGGGCGATCGCCTATCACATGCTCGGCGGTCGACCGCCCTTCACGGGCGAGATCATGCAAATCTTTGCGCAGAAGCTGACGCAGGAAACTCCCGCCTTGAATACTCTGCGTTCCGATATTCCTGCGCCCGTCGAAAGAGCCGTAATGCATGCGCTGGCGAAGGAAGCTGACTCGCGGCCAGCGAGTGTCGCCGAATGGTTTCACGAATTCGATCAAGCCGTCGGCGGTGCATCGATTCGCGAAGAAGAAGAAGGCGAGAGCCGCGTCGTCGTCATGGCCCCGGCCGGCGCGGAAGTCTACGTTGATGATGAGCGACACGGCAGCATCGGACGCTCCGGCCGATTGATTCTGAGTTCGATTCCGCCCGGCCAGCATGTCTTGCGCATAGCCAACCCAGGCGACAGGGACGATGAGCGCGTGATTGAAGTGCGTTCTGATGCCGAGGAACAGATCATCCAGGCGCAATTCAAGTCCGGAGCAACCAGCGGCTTAAGTCCATCGAAAGGCGGCAGCCTCGGCAGTGTATCCGGCGTTGCGATCACGCCTCCGGCAATTGTTGCCTGCACAAAGTGTGGTTCGCGGTTCGCTGCCGGCGCCAAATTTTGCGGACGCTGCGGCAACACCACATTCGACGCAGTGACTTCCGGCGACATCCACTCAACGCCGACGCCTTCATTGCGAATCACGCCAAGTCCGAGCCTAAACAAACCACCGATGTCTCCGCAAAGCAGCGGCCTTCGCTGCACACGCTGCGGCGCGAACCAACCCGCCGGAACAAAGTTCTGTGGCCGCTGCGGCGCCTCGCTCGGCGGCTCAGAAATCGCGTGGTCAGCGCCGCGACCTGTCGAGGTGCTGTGCTCTGGATGCGCTGTGACTTACCCTTCCGGCACAAAGTTCTGCGGACGCTGCGGCCGCACGTTGTGATTGGCCGCTCCCCAACGCTCTCCAATGGAAGAGGGAACTCCCCTTGAGCGTTTTTCATCTTCTCGTATAGACTGGCCGCGCGATTCACCGTCCCCTATTCGGCGTTGACCCGCAGCACCAATCACGAATCGAGGCCTGAGAATGAAGCGCTGCCCGCAATGTAATCGTACCTATACCGACGAGGCACTCAGTTTTTGTCTCGATGATGGCTCGCCCCTGGTGAGCGCCGGCGCGCCGTCATCAGGCGATCCGAGTGCGACCATTCAATATCCGCAGCCGCGTGAGACGACGCCGCAGCCGACGATTGCGTATGGTCCGGGACAGATGCCGCCGCCTTCGAGCCCGCCGCCGCAGTGGTCGCCCATGCCGCCTATCGCTCCGCAAAAACGCAGCGTCTGGCCGTGGATTCTGGGCATTGGCGCGGTGCTGGTTTTTCTCGGCATCGGAGGATTGATCCTGTTGATAGCCCTTGCCAGCATGAGTGGCAACAACAACAACGCGAACACTAACAGCAACTCGAATGCGAACGCGCGGGCCAATCGCAACGCCAATGCGAATACAAACGCGAACACGCGCTCGACGCTGTCGTCTTACAACGACGATTTTTCAACTGAAAACTGGTACGCGGGCTCTTCACAGTACGGACGCAGTTGGTACGATGACGACGAGTTCCATATGCACTCGACCAAGACCGGCTACATTGTTCTGTACGCGCCGGACCGCAAAGATTATTACGACGAGAATTCGACGGTGCGCATCACCTTGCGCAGTGTCGATGGCGAGGCGCCGAACAGCGGATACGGATTGTTGGTGCACGGACAAAAAACCGACACGACATTTCAGGACATCGGTTTTCTCATTAAGAACAGCGACAACCCGCAATATGCGATCGTCCAACACAAAGCGAGCAGCGAGACCAAGCTTGTTAACTGGACGCCGTCGAGTACGATTCGCACGGGCACCACGCCAAATCAGCTCGAGGTCAGGATTCGCGATCGCAAACTCGATTTCTACGTCAATGGCCAGTTCGTGACTTCCATTACCGATACAGATAATCTGCAAAACGGCCGCGTCGGTCTGTACTCGAGCGACACCACCGAAGTGGCTTTCGACGATTTGGAAATTAGTAGATGATCTGCTGCCCATGCGTGTGACATTGCGAGTCCTGGCCGGTCCTTACCACGGGCAGGAGTTCGTTTTCGATCAGCACGACACATTTCTGATCGGCCGTAGCGAAAACGCCCACCTCTATCTTCCCGAAGATCGTTTCTTTTCGCGGCATCATTGTCTGCTGGAGATTGCGCCGCCGCGTTGTTTTCTGCGCGACCTGGGTTCGACCAACGGAACTTACGTCAATGGCCAGCGTGTCCAGGAAACTTTCTTGAAGAGCGGCGACCGCGTTCAGGGCGGGCAAACCGTGCTCGAAGTCGACGTGCAGGTCGAACAGCGACAGAGCGAAGCTGAAGCGCCGACACTCACTAAGCCATTTGAGATCACTATTGAGTGCGCCAACTGCGGCCGGCGTGAATGCGTGGAAGGCTCAGCCACGAACGAGCCGATGACTTTCATCTGCGAGGAGTGTCGCGAAGAACTGAAGCGACAGCCGCAGCCGATTCCGGGTTACGAAATGATCAAGCTGCTGGGACGCGGCGGCATGGGATGTGTGATGCTCGCGCGTTCCGAGAAGACCGGACGGGCGGTGGCCATCAAGACGCTGCTGCCTGAAGTCGCCGTCACCGATCAAGCAGTTCGTCGCTTCATGCGCGAAATTGAAGTCGCCGCCGCGCTCGATCATCCGAACATCGTGCACTATCTCGAGAGCGGCACTCATAACGGCGCAGTTTATCTGGTTACCGAGTTTGTTGAAGGTTCCGACGCCGCCCGGCTCGCGGACTCGCATGGTGGGCGCCTGCCTTACCAGGAAGCGATTAGTGTGATCACGCAATCGCTCGACGCGCTCGCTTATGCCCACGACAAGGGCTACATCCATCGCGACATCAAGGAATCAAACATCCTTCTGTCCGGCTCAGCGCCGAATTATGTCGCGAAGCTTACCGATTTTGGTCTGGCCAAGAGCTTCACTCAATCCGGCATGAGCGGGATCACTATGGCCGGTGATATGGCCGGCACTTTTGCGTATATGCCGCCGGAACAGATTAAGGATTTCCGTAACGTAAAGCCCACGTCGGACATCTACGCAATTGGCATGACCGCCTACAGCTTGCTGGCAGGCGATACCGCGCTGGATATCGGGCCTGCGGGCGACATGGCCGCCACTGTGCGCGCAATTTTTGAGGGACAAATTATTCCTTTGCGCCGGCGGGCGCCCGAGGTTCCGGAACGCGTGGCCGAAGTTATCGAACGCGCCCTGGCCAAAGAACCGGCGCACCGCTGGCAGTCGGCTGCGGCGATGCGGACGGCCTTGACGCATTCAGCCTAAGAAAAGCCGGTCTTTGTCCTTGGGACTTTGGTCTTTGGCTTTCCATTCCCCGAAACCCTGAGCCGACGCGTCGAGTGTGGAGAACGGGCAAAGTACAAAGACCAAAATACAAAGACCGTTTTTCGAAACGCAACCTTGCTCGGCTCTCTCGCATCCGTTAAGATTGCTGACGAGCACGTCGCCTGTTCGCGTTGGAAGGGCTCCCCGGCTTTAATCTCGCTTCGTTAACACATTAGTGAGGTCTCAGTGAAGAACAAGATTTCTCTGGCGCTGGTCGCGCTAATCCTTTTCGCATTAATCGTTCCCGGTTTCGTTCTGGCCCAACAGCCAAAACGCGACTCCAGCAGTTCGGGCAAGACGACCACAGGGCGATCTGATGCTCCGCCGGCGGCCACGCGCCGCGCGCGTGTGCACGGCGCGGTGGTTACTCCAGCTGCCATCACTCAGGACTTTCAAGAGGCGCTGTCAGTCATTCAGCAGAACTACATCGACGGTAACAAGATCGATTACAACGACGTGTATAAGTCGTCGATCACCGGCATGTTGAGATCGCTCGATCCCCACTCGAATTACTTCGACCGTGAAGAATTTGAGGACATGCTGAACGATCAGCGCAGCGAATACTTCGGCATCGGCGCTTCGATCCTGAACTATCCCAAGGGAGATTCTGTCGACACTTACGTCACGGCGACGTTCGAAGACTCGCCGGCCTGGAAAGCAGGATTGCGTTATGGCGATCGCATCGATGCGGTTGATAACGTGTCGATGCACGGCAAGAGTTCAGCGGAAGTCCGCGACAAAATCCGCGGCCCGCGCGATACGCACGTGACGTTGACGTTGACGCGCGCCGCGACTGGAAAAGTTGAGAACGTCGAAATCATTCGCAACAAAGTGCCGCAGCCCTCAGTGCCGGATTTTTACTTTCTGCGACCCGGAGTCGGATACATCGACATGACGCGCGGCTTCAACGCCGACACCGCAGAAGGTCTTGACCTGGCATTGGAAAGTCTGCACGAGCACGGGATGACTTCGCTGGTGCTGGATTTGCGGAACAATCCCGGAGGCTTGCTCGATCAAGCGATTCTGGTGGCGCGGACGTTCCTGCCGGCAGGCCAGGTGATCATGAGCCAGAAGGGCCGCAGTGGAATGACGGATCGGATTTATACGTCCACGCGCACCGATCCGGATCGCGTGCCGCTCGTCATTCTCGTTAATGAGTTCACGGCTTCAGCTTCTGAAATCGTTGCCGGAGCTATCCAGGATCATGATCGCGGCCTGATCGTCGGTCAGACGAGTTTCGGCAAAGGACTGGTGCAAAGCATCATGCGCCTTCCCGACAACTGTTTCCGTGGTTGTGCGGGACTTACTTTGACTTCGGCTTATTACTACACACCTTCGGGCCGGCTGATTCAGCGAGATTATTCCGACGGCAGCTTCTATAACTACATCTATCGCGGCGGCACCCTGCGCGAGAACACCACGCCAAAACCGAACGGCCCCGCGAGCCGCACGGATACCGGCCGCACTGTTTACGGCGGCGGCGGTATTACGCCTGATGAAATGATCAATGCCGAAACGCTGACGACTGCGCAGGGTCGTCTGCGAAGTCCAATCTTCTTTTTCGCGCGTGATCTCGCTAACGGACGCGTGCCAGGATTCGATAGCTATCGCGCGGACAAACCAATCGTCTATGGCCACGTAATTGACGAAAGAGACTTTCCACCTAATGAACAATTATTCCTGAGCTTCCGCGACTATGTGGCGAAGGACAATAATTGGAAGCCGCTCCTGTCGCAGGTCGATAAGAACCGTTCTTTCATTGAGACGCAGTTGCGTTACAACCTGGCGATGGCTGCCTACGGCATCACCACGTCATCACAGGTCCTGATTCGTCAGGACAATCAGGTTGCTAAAGCGGTGGATGTTCTGCCGCGAGCCCGGGAGCTGGCAATGGCGGCGATGCGGGCAAGACTAGCGCAGCCGTAATCTTAAACTTCGACAGGCAAGCCTGTTTGCAGCGACTCGCGAATCCGAAAGGTTGCGCGAGTCGTTGTCTTTAGGTCCGCAAGCGAGATTGCCGCGGGCTTACCGTCAAGCACGACCGACATCACAGTTCGGACTTCATCGCGCTGGCCCTTGTCCTGTTCGCGCAATTTCGTGGTCTTCTCGCGACCGTTTTCATACGCGGTACCGCTGCGAAAATCGTCGAGCACAAAAGACTTACCGCCGCCGAAGATTTCAATGCGCTCTTTCGGCAGCGCTTTATCGCCTTCGGCCAAATAAGCAATCGAAGCATTGGAGCCGTCGGCCAAACGCAAGGTCACGAAAACTGAATCTTCGTTTGTCGTTTCCGAGTTGCGGTTCGCCACGGCCTCGGCGAAAACGCGGGTGGTCAGCGAGCCGGTAAGAAAATGAATCAGGTCGATGAAGTGACAGACCTCGCCAATGATGCGGCCTCCCTCGCTCGGATCCTGCACCCAATGGTTAGGCGAAATACGGCCTGCGTTCACGCGATAGTTGATCGAGAGCGGCAACTGGCGATCTGTAAAGAAGTCTCTGGCCGCGCCCGCCAGCGGCGCGAAACGACGATTGAAGCCAACCATCAATGGTTTGCCCGAGGCTGCTGCTGCCTGCATCACCCGCTCTAATTCGTCGTCGTTCAAGGCGAGCGGTTTCTCCACGAAAACATTTTTCCCGGCAAGCAAAGCGGCGGTGGCCAACTCCCCGTGAGTTGCGGGCCGCGTGGCAATCATCACGAGATTGACCTCGGCATCGTTAATAACTTCCGCGCCGCCCGATGCACAAAAGCGAAATCCATGTTGCTCGGCAACGGCGCGGGCCGTCACTCCTGACGCGGTCGCAATTGATTGAAACTCAGCGCCCGCCGCCTTGAAATTCGGCAGCAGCATCGATTTCGCATAATCGCCCGCACCAATCACGCCTAATCGCACAGTCTTGGCGGCAGCCGCCGTGCGTGTTTTCTGCGGCAACTCGATGCGCGGTTCGAGTTGCCGGGTCGTGTCGTATTGCAGCAGCACGCCCAGGTACGGTTGGTCTCCGGTAATCAACTCATACGCGTCTTCGCCATCTTCGATTTTGAACCGGTGCGTGATCAGTGGATCGATCTTGATGCGGCCGGATGAAACAAGATCGAGAAAGGCTTCGATGTTTCTGCCTTCGGTCCAGCGAACATAGCTAAATGGATAATCGTGCCCGCGTTCCTCGTAGTTGCGATCGTAGCGGCCCGGGCCGTACGACATGGAAATGCGGAAGGTTAGTTCGCGATCGTAGTAAGGCTTGCGCGGAAGATTAAGACCGACGGCGCCGACCACAATAACACGCCCTTTCGCACGTGAGATCTCGCCGGCGAGTTCCACCGGCTCATTCGATGAAGTCGCCGCGGTAATCAAAACAGCATCCGCGCCACGGCCCCGAGACCATGCAAGGACCCGCGCCTTGGCACCTTCATCCGAATTGCAGCCATCGTCAGCGCCCAGCTGCTTTGCCAATTCAATCTTTTGCTGATCCAGATCGATCCCAAACACGCGGCAACCATTCGCCGTCAATAACTGCACTGCCAACTGTCCAATCAAACCCAACCCAATTACGGCGACCGATTCACCGAGCGTAGGTTCAGCGAGACGGACACCCTGCAGCGCGATGGCGCCGACGGTGCCGAACGCCGCGTGCTCGAAACTGACATCGTCGGGGATCCGCACACAAAGGTTTTTTGGGACCGAGAGGACTTCAGCATGGGATGCGTAACCGACTCCGGCGCAGGCCACGCGATCGCCCACGCGCAACTCCGTCACGCCTTCGCCCACTGCGGCGATCGTGCCCGCGGCGCTGTAACCGAGCGCTGTCAAAGATCCCAACTTGGACCGGACCGCGTCAAAGGTGGCGACTACGCCTTCGCTCTTGGCTTTGTCCAGGACTTTCCTGACCAGCGCCGGTTGTTCAAGCGCGCGGCTCACGAGATTCTTCTGACCCGCCTCGACCGTAAGTCTTTCCGTTCCCGCGCTAATCAGTGAAGCCGCGGTGCGCACTACCACAAAGCCGGGTTGCGCGACGGGCGCTGGTACATTCGTCACCGCCACTGCGCCCGTCTTGGCGTTTTGAAGAATCTGTTTCATCGAACTTCGTCCCGATTAATTCGGCTGAGACTATCACCCATCCTTTGTTGCGCAGTCAATCGTGTCAGAAGCCCGACCGTGAGGGAGGGCAAGGCCCAACCAGCTCATTGTTGTGCGGCTGCGATAGTTGCCCTCCCTAACGGTCGGGCTTCTGACACATTCGCCTAACACAGGGATTCTACGATCCGGTTTTTAAAGCGTCTTAGGCCAATTTAGATTGACAATGGTGCGCCTCTTTTGTTAGTTATGCTGCGCGTTTCGTCGCCATCATTCAGAAAATGTCTACCCCAAGCGCAAAGGGTTTGTCAGCTCTCATCAGTTTTCCAAACTTCGTAATTCAGAAACCAAATCACAGGAGAGACTAAAACATGTCGCAAAACTGGACTCCGCCGCCACCGCCTGCAGGCGGTTCGGCCACTGTTCCAAACTATCTAGTGCCGGCAATCATTTCGATTTTTTGTTGCTGGCCGCTGGCAATCCCGGCGATTATTTTCGCTACTCAGGTTAACGGCAAAGTGGCCGCGGGTGACATCGCAGGCGCCCAGGACGCTTCGAAGAAAGCCAAGATGTTCAGCTTTATCGCGATTGGACTGGGATTGCTCGGCATCCTCTGTTACGTGATCATGCTGATACTGGGCGTTGGCTTAAGCGCGATCGGCAACACCTAATCGCGCGGAGCACGCCGGTCATTGGTCGCACAAGCATGCTCTTGTGATGCTGATTGCTGGTTTGTTGGCAAATGCTTAAAAATGTAATTCGAACCGGAGAAGCCTGCGAGTACGCAGGATTCTCCGGTTCACATTGTGAGTAAAAGTTATGGCGGTATTTTGTACTAAATGCGGAGCGCAAAACGAAGACTTTGCGCAGAACTGTTCCCAATGCGGCGTAGCCCTGCCACAGATTGGCGGCTATCAACCGATCCAACCCCCGCCCGCGTACGGCGCGGTCCAGGACTGGAAAGCATTGGGCGCCGACAAGAAACTTGTCGCCGGCATCTGCGGAATCGTCGTCGGTGCGTTTGGCGTTCACAAGTTCATTCTGGGGTACACCAACGAAGGAATCATTCAACTGATTTTAGGATTGTGCTTCGGGATTGGCGGCATCATCGGCATCATTGAAGGCATTATTTATCTGACGAAATCCGATGAGGAATTTGTGCGCACTTACATTCAGAACAAGCGGGGTTGGTTCTGAGGTTTCGTCTGAACTTTTTCTTTCGGTAAAATGAGGCCGCAGCGACTGACCCACATCTCGCTGCGGTTTTTCCGATCATGAGAGGCTTTTATTTTGTTCCGGTCGCATACGACCGCGCGCGCCAGTTGATGATCACCGGGGGCGTATGGCTGGGTCTCTTGGCCATCGCAGGATTTCTCTTCTTCTTCAATCCCGCCAGTCCGTCCAACCAGTTTTTTCCCAAGTGTCCGTTTCGGCTGTTGACGGGAATGCAGTGTCCCGGTTGCGGCTCCACGCGCGCCTGCTATCAACTGCTGCACCTGCATCCGGTGGCCGCATTCAAGTTGAATCCGCTGTTCATGTTGACTCTGCCGTTTATTGTTTACGGTTTTCTCGGCTATACGAAGAGCGCGATCAGCGGGCGGCCGCAGCGCCGGTTGTTCATTCCCTCGTTCTACTTATGGTCGTGGCTGGTGCTGATGATCTTTTTCTGGATCTTCCGCAACACCCCCTGGTACCCATTTGTATCCTAGTGCGAGTGTATCCTAGTGCCAGAAGCCCGACCGTAAGGGAGGGCAACTCGTGCAATGCAAAGTTCTGAATGGCTTTGCCTCGAAAGTCCTTCGATGAATCTCAGAGGATGTGAACTGAATCATCGCCGCAGAGCGGCGAGATATTTATAGTGCCGCGATTGTCTCTTCTCATCTCCGCAAAAGGCCGTGCACTTGCTATAAACATTCTTTGCCTACGGCACGTCTTGGTCCCAATTCGTCCGAGCGATTACTTTTGAGGCAAAGCCGCTCTGAACTCCTCTCATTGCCCTCCCTAACGGTCGGGCTTCTGACACTCATCACTGATGGTCGTTTGCTTTAATGGAAACGAACTCTGACGTGTTCGCGTTCTTCTCTTTCATTCGCCGCCACAGCAAAGAGCCTCCAACCCCAATAAGAACGGCCACAATCAAACCGCCAAAGAGCAGCTTGCCCAAATCGTTGAAGCCGCATTCGTCACACTCCGCCACGATCATCGCCGCATAAACTGTATCTCTTAACGCTGACACTATGAACGCGCCCATCGACGCTAGAATCAGATCAAGTAACTGGAACATGAGTAGAGACCTTCTTTCGTCCGATTTTGTGGCTTAGACAAGTCAGAGGTTCTGTTTGTTCCTGGGTCAGGAATTGAATTCCGATCCCTGTTCTCATTCAAGACTCGCTTAACCGAGAGGGTAAGCTGAGCGTTATTCTCGGTCGACCGTTTTAACGGTTTCGCAGAGTAAGCCGTTGAAACGGCAATGACATACTTGAGTGTTCAGGAAGTGTTGAGCGTCGCGAACATGAACGCCGAAGGCGTTCACCACCTCCAGCCCAGGGTTGATGCGCGCCAGCGCGGCTACCCTGGGTAATCGAGACAAAACAGGTCCCAACCCTGAAAGGGTTGCGAAATAGGTTTGCCCCGAAAGGTTCAAATTTTGTGAATCCCAATTCAACACCGGTGTGCCTGCAGGGTTCCGCAACCCTTTCAGGGTTGCCCTGCCGTGTTGACTCATTACCCAGGGTAGCCGCGCTAGCGCGCGTCAACCCTGGGCTGGGGGTAGCAAACGCCTTCGGCGTTTAATGCACGAGCCGTTGATTACTCAAGTATGTCATTGCCGTTTAAACGGCTCAGGCGAATCCGCCAGAGGCAACCACCTCGCTAAAAGCGAAGCGTGAATGAGAGTCAAGCTCCTCTCCATCCATTTACGATTCACAGTTCACGATTTACTATCACGACATGAATGCAGATCCCGCAATTCGCATCACTATGCTGCCGCGCGACACGAACTCGCAGGGCACCATCTTCGGCGGCGTAATTCTCAGCTACATCGACATGGCCGGCGCCATCGAGGCGCATCGCCGCACGGGAATGGATCGTTTCGTCACCGTCGCGATGCGCGAAGTGATTTTTCACCAGCCGGTTTTCGTTGGAGATCTGGTGAGCTTCTATTCAGAGACAGCGAAAATTGGCACCACTTCAATCACGACTCGCGTGGTCGTCGAAGCCGAGCGTTACGGCGAACCCGGCGAGAAAGCGCGGGTGACTGAAGCCGAAGTCGTTTACGTAGCTGTCGATAGGGCTGGGAACAAAACAAAGATTGCGTCAAGCTGAAATCTCAACGCCCTGCTGCTTCAGCGCGTCCTGCAGCTGGGACGCGCTCTCATAAAGGATCGTTTGCACACCCATCTCTCGCGGGCACTCCAGGTTTACTTCGCGGTCATCGATGAAGAGGCATTCGGCGGCTTCGCGTTGCGTGACCTGCAATGCCAGTCGATAGATTGCTTCGTCCGGTTTGCGAATCCCGAGAAAGCACGAGCTGAAAAAAACAGGGAAGATGTTTCGCAAAGCGAACGTCTGCAGTCGATAGACATTCAACTCGAAAATCTCGTTGTTAATAGTCGCCATGAAATACTTTTGCGAAGTGGCCAAGAGCCTGGCAAGTTCCATCGTCTCGGTATGGGGTTGTGATTGCGCGAAGATGAATTCGCGAAACTCTTCCCGAGTGAACGAACGGGCGCGGTAGAAAATCGTTCGCGTCAGATAGGCTTCCAGCGACAAACGATTCGTTTCAATCGCGTGCGCGACTTTTTCGTGGCGTTCGGAATATTCTTCCCAGTCGACGCCGAACTTTTCGGCGGCCGCCTGGCGCGAGGAATGGCCCCAGCCATCGGTTAACAGGACCCCACCGATATCGAAGAAAATGGTAGTGATTGGCATGTTACCAGCGATGATAGGCTGGATGTCCCGGCTTTACCGCCACAAAAGTTCCGAGACACGTCGCCGTCACTTTGTCGTGCGCGATCAACTCGCCTTCGACGATCGCGCGATCTTCTTTTGCTTCCACCACGCGAGCGCGCAATTCGATTCGCTTGTCGGTGGGCGTGGGCCGCAGCAGTTTGATCGCGTAGTCAGCGGTCACGGTACACGGTGGGTGATCCGCGCCGGCTTGCTTCATCAAGTGATACGCCGCTGTCCAATTGCAGTGACAGTCGAGCAGCGTCCCGATAATTCCGCCGCTAAGCATTCCCGGAAACGCCTCCTGGTAAGTTTCCGGGTCAAAGGTCGCGACGACTTCATCGCCCTCTGGAAAGCTCCGAATATGCAGACCTTTCTCGTTCGCCGGGCCACAGCCGAAACAAGCCATTTGGGGTGCGTAGGTTTCCTGAAGACTCTTTTCCATAACTATGTCCGATGTCCAATGTCTAAAGTCGAATGTCTAAAGTCGAATGTCCAAAGTCAACATCCGCAAAACTAAGACGTTGGACTTTGGACCTCGGACTTTGGACTTCTGAGTTGTTCTCGCAATTTAAACCGCTGAACCTTTCCTGTGGCAGTGTACGGCAATTCCGAAACGAAGATGTAACGCCGCGGTCGTTTGAATCGTGGTAGCGCACTGTCGCAACTCGAGCGCAGCGCTTGCTCGATTGATTCGTCCTCCTCTTTATCGCTCGCACGCACGACGAACGCGCAGACGCATGACAGACCATTGTTGTCGAAGCCTTCGACGACTGCCGCCGCGCGAATCTTCTCGCATTTTACGAGCACGCCTTCCACTTCTACCGGGGACACCCACTGGCCCGTCGGTTTGAAGCAGTCATCGCTGCGGCCCATGTGCCACCAAAAGCTCTCATTGTCTTGTCGATACAAATCGCCTGTGCGCACCCAGCCATCGACAAATGTTTGAGCTGACGTTTCCGGCCGCTGCCAATAATGGCTGGCTGCGCTCGCCCCCCGAATCCAAAGATTTCCTTCAGTGCCGCGCGCCACCGGTTGCTCGTCGTGATCTACAAGTTTCGCCTCGTATCCGTGCAAGAGCCTGCCGCTGCTGCCGTAGCGCACTTCGCCTTCATGATTCGAGATAAACATGTGCAGCATCTCAGTCGAGCCGATCCCATCGAGCACGTCAACCCCAAAAGTCTTCTGCCAAGCTTCGCCAAGTTGCGCCGGCAATGCCTCTCCCGCGGATATGCACAAACGGAGACTACTCGTGTTCAGCGTACCAACCGTGTCAGAACCGCGAGCGGTAGCGACCGGATCAGAGCGGGCGTCTCCGTTTTCAATCTCAGCCCGTGACTCAATCGAAGTAATCTCGCGGGATCCGGTCGCTACCGCTCGCGGTTCTGACACTTTGCTCACTCTAACGCCTGCCCGGTGATACTCCAGCAACATGCGGTAAACCACGGGCACGCCAAAGAAGATCGTTGGTCGATACGTGCGGATAACATGCGCAACGACTTCCGCCGTTGGCTTCTCACGACAGAGAACCGTGGTGAATCCATTGAGGAGCGGAAATGTAAATGCGTTGCCGAGCCCGTAGGCGAACGGCAGGCGCGAAGATGAGAACAGTCGATCACCTTCGCGGAGAGAAAGTACCTCGCGGCAATACGTCTCGTTTGTGTAAAAGATGTCCGCCTTGCTGTGCACCGCACCTTTCGGTTCACCGGTGCTGCCGGAGGTGTAAAGAATGAACGCGGCGGCTTCCACCGCCCCAGGCAACGGAAATTCGCCCAGCGAGCGCTGTTCAGCCCAATCAAGCGGCTGCACATTCACCCCCGACGGTACCGCCAGCGTCCAGTCAGCGCCGCGATCGACGACCAGCATTTGCTTTAGATCGCCGTGCGCATCCGGCAATTCAGCAGCGAGGCCCTCCGCCGCCTGCATTTCAATCAGCGCCACGGACGCGCCGCAGTCTTTCAGAATCGAAAGTTGCTCGGGCTTTCGCAGCGCCATATTTATCGGCACTGCGATCGCGCCGAGTGAAATGATTGCGAGGAACGATGCGATAAACTCTGGTGAATCGTTGAGAAGGATTGCTACCCGATCGCCGGGCGCAATGTTCAGGGCATTCAGTTTTTCTGCGGTATTGATCGTGAGCAGCCGTAACTCTTCATATGTGATTTCGCGCTGTTCGAAGAGTATCGCGATCCGCGCGTCGTGCTCAGGTTGGAAGATTTGATTAAAGAGAATCTCGCGAACCATATGCGCGACAGACTTTAGTATTGGTCAATCTCTGGCGCAATGTGGGAATCCTGAGCTGCCGAAGGAAGAGTCAGTACCGAGAGCGGTAGCGACCGGGTTCAGCGTTGACGCATGAAGAATCCGGCGACCCAGTCGCTTCCGCTCCTGGTACTGACCTCATGCTGGGGTCCTGCGTTGAGCGTACGTTCGCGATATGGTTTGATATCCTGCAATGCCGATCCTGAAGAAAAAAGATCACCAAACCGAAAGTCGTCTGCTACTGGAATCACCCGACCCTGTCGAACTGCCACCGGCTGAAGTTTTGGACAATGCTGTGTTGGTGCAGTTCGAAAAATTCAAACCTTTCATTCCCGAGCTACTCAACGCCTTGCGATCGGGCACGACGGCTGAGCCGGTGGCGGTGATGAACGACGGCTCGAGCTTTGCCATTCACGGCGAAACGCGGACTTTCTGGGTGAAGGTTTGGCACGCGGCCGGGAGCGAGATGACGAAGGTTGAACGCGTGCAGATCATCAGTTGCATTCCGTCGACGCGAGGGTTGCAAGTTATGTTTGAAGACGACGACGCATAATCTGATCTCGTTCGCTGTGTTATAGTTTTTGTTCCCTCCTGAAAATCTAAGTTCAGACCTGTGGCGATGAAGACCGATGCCAGCACAGCAGTGAATTCGTCTGCGATTTCACCGGCGGAGCATGCGCCGGCGTCTATCTGGCGTTCGTTGCGACATCGAAATTTTCAGCTCTTCTTTGGCGGCCAACTGATTTCGCTTACTGGGACATGGATGCAGTCGGTCGCTCAGTCCTGGTTGGTCTACCGGTTAACCGGATCAGCAACGCTGCTGGGCATGGTGGGATTCTGCAGCCAGATTCCCGTGTTTCTGCTCGCGCCGATCGGCGGCGCCGTGGCAGATCGCCGCAACCGACACCGCATTCTCGTCGCCACCCAGACGGCGGCAATGATACTTGCCTTCATGCTCGCGGCATTGACGCTGACACATCGCGTGCAAGTCATTCACGTTTTTGTCCTGGCGGCCCTGCTCGGTCTGGTAAACGCTTTTGACATTCCGGCGCGACAGGCTTTCGTCGTTGAGATGGTGGGAAAGGATGACCTTACAAACGCGATCGCGCTGAACTCGTCGATGGTGAACGGCGCGCGTATCGTCGGACCCGCGATCGCCGGCATCCTGGTGGCGACGATTGGCGAAGGCTGGTGCTTTCTGCTGAATGGAGTCAGCTACATTGCCGTGATTGGCGGCTTGGTGATGATGCGCATCACACCGCTGGCGCGGGTGGCGCCGAAAAAATCTGCTGTCGCCGACATCGCCGAAGGGTTTCGATTCGTCGCGGGCTCGCCGCCGGTTCGAGCGCTGATGCTCTTGCTCGGGCTGGTCAGTCTCACCGGGATGCCTTATGCGGTGTTGATGCCGGTGTTTGCCGATCAGATTCTGCATCGGGGCTCCAGTGGCCTGGGAATTCTGATGGGCGCGTCGGGCTTCGGCGCTTTTCTGGGCGCGTTCAGTCTCGCCGTGCGGCGTGGGTGGCGCGGATTAGGAACCTGGGTTGCCTATTCTTCCGCCGGCTTTGGGATTGCGCTAATCGCGTTTGCGCTCTCGCGTTGGTTTCTCTTGTCGATTGTGTTGCTCATACCGGTGGGATTTTCGATGATGGTCGAAATGGCGTCATCAAACACGCTGCTACAAATGATGGTGCCGGACGAATTGCGGGGCCGAGTCATGGCGGTTTATTCG
This sequence comes from Pyrinomonadaceae bacterium, assembly GCA_035606795.1. Classification (GTDB taxonomy): domain Bacteria; phylum Acidobacteriota; class Blastocatellia; order Pyrinomonadales; family Pyrinomonadaceae; genus UBA11740. The sequence continues at coordinate 5,352 of DATNEI010000059.1, read as the reverse complement.
ATGATGTTTATGGGCATGGCGCCCATCGGCGCGTTACTTGCCGGGAGCTTCGCCGGACGTTGGGGCGCGCCGAAGACAGTCGCCGCCGGGGGCGTGGTGTGCGTCTTGGGCGCTCTTATCTTTCGCTGGCGTCTGCCACGTTTGCGTAGTCAGGCTCGGCTACTGATCCTCGCTCTCGAATCTGCGGCGGGCCATCCGCCAGAGGAAATTACGGGCGATCGCGTGACCAGCGTTGCTCTGGTTGATGGTTCGTTAGCACGCAAACTTTAGTCGTCAGCTCTTCCTATCTTGACATTGCCGTGTGGAGTCATGACATTGACTCCAGAGTGGCTGAAATCCCGCAACAGGTTATTGAATTGGCTGAAGCCGTGCGTGCCGGCGGAGGTCGCGCGTTGCTCGTAGGTGGATGTGTGCGCGATCAGTTGATGGGCGCGCAGCCGAAAGACTGGGACCTTGAAGTTTATGGAATTCAGGCGGCGCGGCTTCGTGAGCTACTTGATCGGTTCGGCCCGGTCAATGTCGTCGGCGAAGCGTTCACGGTTTACAAACTGGGCCCGAATCTCGACGTTTCAATGCCGCGCCGCGAACGGAAGACCGGCCGCGGGCATCGCGGTTTTTTCGTTGAAGGCGATCCCGCGATGACGATCGAAGAAGCAACTCGTCGTCGCGATTTCACTATCAATGCAATCCTGCAGGATCCCCTGACCGACGAAATCATCGATGCTTTTGGTGGTCAGGGGGACTTGAACCGTGGCGTCTTGCAGGCCGTTTCGCGCGAGACCTTCGGCGAAGACAGTCTGCGGGTGCTGCGCGCTGCGCAGTTTGCCGCTCGCTTCGAATTTGAAATTGAACCCGGCACAGTTGAGCTCTGTCGCTCGATCGACCTGTCGGATCTCCCGGCGGAAAGGATTTGGGGAGAAATCGAAAAGCTTCTGCTGCGCGCTCGCCATCCGTCGATCGGTTTGGAGTGCATGCACGCGCTCAATGTGCTTGACCAATTGTTTCCCGAGATGAAGGCGCTGATCGGCGTGCCGCAGGAACCTGAGTGGCATCCGGAGGGGGACGTGTGGATTCACACGCGTTTGACCGTCGATCGCGCCCGCGAGCTGATCGACGATCTGCCTTACGCCAGGCAAGTAACAGTGATGCTGGCCGCGTTGGCCCATGATTTTGGGAAGCCTGCAACTACTGCTTTCATTGAAGGCCGCATCCGATCACGCGAACACGAAGAAGCGGGAGTAAAGCCTGCCGAATCGTTCCTCGATCGACTGAACGTGCACACGCTCGATGGTTATGACGTGCGCGCGCAGGTCATTGCGATTGTGCGCGACCATTTGAAGCCAGGCGAATTTTTTAAGAAGCGTCTGGAAGTAACGCCGGGCGCGTTTCGGCGTTTGGCGCGAAAAGTCGATTTGGACCTCTTGTATCGAGTCGCGAAAGCAGACTCGCTTGGACGCAATGCCGGCAATGTGCCACGCGAAAACTGGTACACGGCCGAGGCGCAGGAATGGTTCAGCGAACGCGTGCGCGAACTCGAACTGGAAGGCGGCGCGCCGGCGCCAATTTTACTGGGCCGGCATCTTTTGGAGATGGGCATGCAGCCCGGCCCGCGGGTGGGCGAGATTACGAAAGCAGTCTACGAGATGCAGTTGGATGGACGGGTGCCTGATCTAGCCGGTGCGAAGGAAGCGGCAAACAAGATGATGTCCACAGATTACACAGATAAAAAAGTCAACCAGTAAAGATGCAAGTGCAGTCATGAGATGATTAACAAATGTAGTACAAGCTTCAAATGGAGAACCGAACTGAACCCATAGATATGATAAGAAAAGATCTTTCGAACGTGATCCTCTGTGCTGCGATTGAAGTTCACAAACAACTCGCTTGCGGTTTTCTGGAATCGGTTTATCAAGAGCGCTCGCAATTGAGTTAGGTTTACGAAAAATCCCTTTTAGACGTGAGGTGAAATTGCCGGTAACTTATAAGGGACAAACTCTAGTAACGAGTTTCTATGCTGACTTCTTTGCTTTGATTCATTAGTCGTTGAACTGAAAGCGCTCGCTATCATGAGCGGCAGTGAGGAAGCACAATTGATTAACTATTTGAAAGCTACTCGCTACAAAGTGGGGTTGTTATTGAACTTCGGTACGAGAAGCCTTCAACACCGCCGTTTTGTTTTCTAAATCTGCGTAATCTGTGTAATCTGTGGAGAGTTATGATTGAACTGCAACTTACCGATGACCATCAGGCGCTGGTCCAAACCGTGCGCGAGTTCGCACAGAAAGAAGTCGCGCCCTTCATCAAAGAGTGGGACGAAAAACAGCAAGCGCATCCCGAAATCTTCAAGAAGATGGCCGAGCTAAATCTGCTGGGCGTGTGCATTCCCGAACAGTACGGCGGCGCTGGATTCGATTACATCTCGCTGGGTTTGGTCTGCGAGGAACTTGAAGCGGTGGATACTTCTCTGCGCGTCGCAATGTCGGTGCACACGGGCTTGAACTCGCTCACGCTGTACGCCTGGGGCACGGAAGAGCAAAAGCAAAAATACTTAGTCCCGCAGGCCAAAGGCGAGAAGCTGGCGACCTATGGTTTGACTGAGCCGGGCGCTGGTTCGGATGTGGTGGGCGCGCGCTCAACCGCGCGGCGTGACGGCGACGACTACATTCTGAATGGCGAGAAGATGTGGATCAGTCTGGCGGATTTCGCCGACAACTTTCTTTTCTTTTGCTGGACCGATGAAGAGAAGAGAAAGAAACGAGATCACACAGGCATGTCCTGTTTTATTGTCGAGCGCGGCATGAAAGGATTTACCTCGGGAACGATTCACGGCAAGCTCGGCATCCGCGCCGGCAACACCGGATATTTTTCCTTGCAGGATGTCCGCGTGCCCAAAGAAAACCTGGTGGGCGAAGAAGGCGAAGGGTTCAAGATCGCGATGTTCGCGCTTGAGCAGGGAAGATACACCGTAGCCGCCGGCGCTACCGGCGTCATTCGCGCGTCGCGTGATGCGTCGGTCGCTTACGCGCTGGAACGCGAGACGTTCGGCACGAAGATCGCCAACCATCAACTTGTGAAACAGAAAATTGCCGAGATGGAAGCCGATTACTGGATGTCGCATCTTCTTTGGGCGCGTGCCGGTTGGCTGAAGAACGAAGGCCGGCCCAGCGGCCGCGCGACTTCGCTTGCCAAGTGGCAAGCGACCGTACGCAGCGAAAAGGCCGCGTCAATGGCCATCGAAGTGCACGGCGCGAACGGCTACTCGAACGACTATCCAGTGGAACGTTACCTGCGAAACTGCAAGGCGGCGGTCATCTACGAAGGGACGCGCGACATTCATACGCTGATGCAGGCGGACTGGGCGTTGGGACTGAAGAAAGAAAAGCCGGCTCGCAAATCTCTGCCGCCGTGGAAGCCTCACGAAGCCCGCGGCGCGGGCGCTCCGTAACTCGGAGTGACAGAAGCCCAACCCCAGGGAAGGCGCATTTTTCCAACCATTCGATTCGATATCAGAAGGAAGCCCTGCTTACGCGCGGGCTTCTGACACGTACTACTCCTCTGATACTATGACGCCGCTTTTCTAAGTCCTACCCCAAATCATTTCGCAGCGATGCGCACAGGAGAAAAATGGCGCCAGAACTGAGAACTGAACGCGAACTGTCTTTAGATTTTCTACGTGTGACTGAGGCTGCGGCGATCGCCGCGGCGCGCACCATGGGCCAGGGCGACCGGAAGTATTCCGATCAGGTCGCCGTCGAAGCCATGCGCGAAGTTATGGACACCGTGCCGATGCGCGGACGCGTGGTCATCGGTGAAGGCGAACGCGATGAAGCGCCGATGCTTTATATCGGCGAGGAAGTAGGCGGCGGGTTTGGCGTAGGCGAAGAAATGGCCGCGTCATGTCCCGAGGTGGATATAGCCGTCGATCCTTTGGAGGGAACCAACCTCTGCGCGCTGGGCGCAAATAACGCGATTGCCGTGCTGGCCGCGGCCGAACGCGGCGGGCTGCTTCATGCGCCCGATATCTACATGGACAAGATCGTGGTGGGACCGTCGTCGCGCGGCGTGGTCGATATCGATGCCCCGGTTAAAGACAATCTCAAGAATATCGCCCGCCGCTTGGGCCGCGATATCGAAGACTTGACGATCATCGTTCTCGATCGTCCGCGTCACAAGAAGATCATTAATGACGTGCGCGAAGCGGGTGCTCGGATTCGGCTCATCTCTGATGGCGACCTTTCTGCGGGCATTTCCGCCGCCGTGGCCGGCACCAACATTCATGCCTGCATCGGCATCGGCGGCGCGCCCGAAGGCGTGCTGACTGCGGCTGCGATCAAATGTTTGAACGGCGAGATTCAGACGCGTCTCGTGTGGGACCCTGAACGCCTCGGCGTCGATCGCGACAAGGTGCCACCTGAGAAAGAAGTCCTCGAACGATTGAAATCTATGGGCATCAACGATCCGAACAAAGTTTACGACACTGAGGATCTCGCCCCCGGCAAAAAGATCATTTTCGCGGCGACGGGCGTCACTGACGGTTCGTTGATGCGCGGCGTGCGCTTCTTCGGTTCGGGCAAACGCACTCACTCTCTGGTGATGACGAGCGAATCAAAACACATTCGCTTCGTCGACAGCATTCACATCGAAGGCGGACCCGATACCGTCATCAGGTTCTAGTTGTGGCCTTGGAAGTTTCGAGTTGCGCCGCGAATGAAGTTGCTCGATCTGAGGGCAAGCCATTCGCGGCGTACTTTGTTTGGGCGACGGTCGCCTCGTTCACGATGATGATACTGGCGGCGGTTGTCGCCGCGCCGCTGGCACAAGCAAGCCACCATCTCGCCTTCAGTTCCGCGATCTACCAAGCTTTCAGTTTTCTCTGCCATCAAATTCCCGAACGTTCTTTTCATCTCGCCGGTGAACAGTTCGCGGTTTGCTCACGCTGCACCGGGCTGTACGCGGGATTCGCCTTGGCGACGTTGAGCTATCCGCTCTTTCGCTCACTGCGCCGAACAGATACGCCACGAATCATTTGGCTTTTTGCGTCCGCTGTGCCGCTGGCGGTTGATTTCAGTCTCACGTACTTCGGCATTTGGCAGAACAATCACTTCACGCGGTTTACCACGGGCGTCTTGTTCGGCGCCGTCGCGGCGATCTTTGTACTGCCGGGAGTGATTGAGTTGAGTGGCATGATCGGGCGGTGGCTTGTGAGTGGAAGTCAGAACCACTTGCGGTAGCGGGTGGTTGATTTGAACTTCGGAGTTTACGACCCCCTTCCGCAGGGCAATGACATACTTGAGTAATCAACGGCTCGTGCATTAAACGCCGAAGGCGTTTGCTACCTTCAGCCCAGGGTTG
>DATNEI010000089.1:0-3408 GCA_035606795.1 Pyrinomonadaceae bacterium | reverse complement strand
GAGGGAACCTGAAACTCAACGCCACCGAACGCACCAAAAGCTATGTGGACTCGCCGTGCTCGTCAACAAGAGATAGTCGGTAAATCTGAATCAAACACTAAATCTTGTGTCCAACGGTGAACTTCGGGGACAAACGGACCGTGAGAACAGAGCCAGTATTGGCCCTTAGAGGACCCACGAAAAGTTTTTTTCTGAGCGGCGGGGAGTAGGTTTTTATGCCTCCGGCCGTGACAGAAAAATGACGGAAAAATGGGACTTCCGTGCAAATGCCGGGCGCATGGGACCCAAGGCGCTTCAGGGGACAGTACGGGGAAAATCGCTGCCGGGTCGATGCCGGAGTCGCTGATTCTCGGAAACAACTCAGTGCCTTACGTCGAACCTGTCATTCCGGTACGGCGCCTGGTTTGGAACCCACCGCTGTGAATTGCGCCAAGGTGAGGATTCTTTGCGAAATTCAGCTCGCGTCCTTCCCACCGGATTTTTCATCGCCCTTAAAGCTGATCTGGCGCGAATGGGGGAGCGCCTCGGGGTGCTCGCGTTGGAGAAAGTCGATCAGCTTTTCCCGCACTTCGCATCGCAAGTCGAAGGCCTGCCCCGATGAGCGGGCGCTCATCAGGCAGCGCAATTCCATGTTGCTTTCCTTGAAGTCCGTCACCTGAAGGGTGGCGACCTCTCCATCCCATCGGTTCGACTCCTTGAGGATCGCGTTGAATTTCTCGCGGATGATGCCGACCGGCGCGCGGTAATCGAGATAGATCATGACATTGCCAATGAGCGACGAACTATCGCGCGTCCAGTTCTGGAACGGCTTTTCGATGAAGTAGGTGAGCGGCACCACCATGCGCCGCAAATCCCAGAGCTTGACGACGACGTATGTCGAGGTGATCTCCTCGATCGTGCCGTATTCGTTTTCAACGATCACCGCATCGTAGAGACGGATCGGCTGCGTCATCGCAAGTTGCACGCCGGCCATCAGATTGCTCAGCACCGGCCGCGCCGCGAGGCCGGCGACGATGCCGGCAACGCCGGCGGAGGCGAACAGGCTCACGCCATACTGGCGTACGGCCGGAAACGTCATCAGCGCGACGCCGAGCGTGAGCATTACCAGCAAGACGTCGATCGTGCGCGAGAGCACGCGTACCTGCGTGTTGTGTTTGCGCGCCAGCAAATTGTCGTCGACGTCGAGACGAAAGCGCCGCAAGTACAGATCGGCGGCGATATGCAGCGCAATGATCGCGCCCCAGCCGATCAGCCCGATCACGGCGACCGCCATCATCCGCGCGAGCCAGGCCGCCGTATCGGCCTCCAGCGGCGCAACCGGAATGGCCACGATCATCGCAAGGATCAGCAGTGCAGCCTTGGTGAGCCCGCGCGTCTGCGTAAAGACGGAAAATACGTAAGGATAACGTTCCGCGAATGCACGGCGGACAAGCTTGCGCGCCCAGCCATGAAGCGCGTTCGCAACGAGTACCGCGATGACCAGGACGAGCAAAGCCACCACCGGGTCAGGCAGCCAGTCGAGAAGATCCTTGATCCAGGTCAGCGCGGCTCTGAGCGAATCCATGTGGCTTTCATATCATTCATGAAAGAGCGGAGAATATAACCTGTTTCCCAAGGCTTCTCTTTACATCCGCCGGACAAGAGCAGGGTGAGATGGAAAACGCCTGCATTCCAAAGGGTTTCAATGCTTGGCGGCGATGAAAGGTTTCCTGCTGAAACCGCTCACATGGTGGGTATTCATTGACCTTCGCGACGCAATTCTGGACGAGGATCCATGGCAAGCCGATGCGCGAAAATGGCGGCCGGCATTACCACGCGCCTGACGACAAGATTGGCAAGTTATGCGGCTTCGAGCGACGCATGAATTTCTGATCAAGCGATGATGCATCGCGCCATCGCCACGCGATCTGGAAAACGATCGCTTGTATTCCACCGCCGGTGAAACTGATCCGCTGCCATCATCCGAACGGTGGATGGCGGGCATTAGACGCCGCTGATTTAAAAACGTCCCATTCAAGTCAGGTTCATCTCGGCGCACGTAAAACCGCGCCATCTGCAAGTTGAACATCTGCGAACCGGAAGCGGAATACAGCTTCTGAAAAGAAGGAAGGACAGGAGACTAAAAATGCGCACGGCCAAGATCATCAAATCCTTGACGCTCGCCGCTTCGCTTGCCGCCAGCATCATTATCGTTGCGGGTTCAGAAAATGCGTTTGCGGGGTGCGATCCGCGTGATCATCGTACTGTCTGTGATCCAAACATACACGAGCGGCCAAATTGGACGGCACAACCAGTCGAGAATCCGAATATTATCAAAGTTTCGCCGACCGTTACTCAAAACGGACAACTTACCAACTGGAACAACGGGCATACCGTCTACGGTGTCAAAAATGACGGGACAGTTGTCAGTACGCGTGTTTCTGCAAACAACAAGATTTACACGCGCGTAAACAAGGATGGCTCTGTCGACAGAGTACAAGCGCTGCGTCAGTCAGACGGATCATGGAAGGATCAGGGTGTCATCCGTCACACGCCATCGCGATCCTCGAATCATGTCAACTTGAGCAGCTGCGGTATTTTCGGCTGCTAATTTCCTAGATCGAATTCCTCTCGTGCGCGGGTGCCGGGTAACCGGTGCCCGCGCGGCAATTTGCAAAACATGAAATGCGGGGGATTCGGGCCCGCGCGCGATAGCCTGCCCAACTGGACACGGGGGCGGTGAGGTGGCAGAAGCCTCCAGTCTCAACGGCAATGCGCTGGGCGCGTTCGATGAAAATTTTCCTGCTCAAGTTATTCACCTGGTGGAATTCGCAGACCTTCGGGACGCAGTTCTGGACCTGGATGTATGGCGAACCGGTGGGCGAGGACGAGTTCGGCAACCGGTATTACCGGACGAGCGGAGGCAAGATCGACAAGACGCTCGGCTTCGAGCGTCGCTGGGTGATCTATAACGGTTATACGGAAGCCTCGTCGGTTCCCCCGTCATGGCACGGGTGGCTTCACCACACCGTCGACACGCCACCGACCGAGCAAACCTACAAGCCGCACCCGTGGCAGAAACCGCACCGCCCGAACATGACGGGCACGCCCGGCGCATTGCGCCCGCCCGGTTCGACACTCGCGGCGGGCCGCCGGCCGAAGGCAACCGGCGATTACAAAGCCTGGAATCCAGGGCCTGGCAACCAGTAACGGCCTGCCTTGAGTTCCTCCGGCGCGCCCTTCCACCGCCGTATTCCCCGTGTTAACCGGACACGGCTATCGGCATCAGGCGAATCCACGCCGGCCGGGCAAATAGCCGGATCTTGATGGCGCGTCGCACCTGTTCAGTGGCGTTGTTTGCAGTCGCGGCGACGCTCGTGACGATGCCTGCGCTTGCGCAATTTGGTTCGATCTTCAGCGAGCCGCCCC
>DATNEI010000084.1:0-25602 GCA_035606795.1 Pyrinomonadaceae bacterium | reverse complement strand
GTTTGTAATGAAAGTGGATGTCGGCGACGAGCGGAACTTCCGGCACCCGCTTGCGAATTTCCTTCAGCGCCAGCGCCGCATCATTGTCAGGCACAGCCAGCCGCACGATTTCGCAACCCGCCGTGACCATCTCTTCAATTTGCTTGACGGTCTCGTCGACGTCCGCCGTATCAGTCTTCGTCATCGACTGAATGGCGACCGGTGCGCCGCCACCGATCTGAACGTGTTTGACCTGGACTGCTCTGGATTTGCGCATCGATTATTTAGCCGGGGTCGCGTTCGCGGGCGGACTATTGTTCGACCCGCGCCACAGCGAAATCTGTTTCAGGGCATCGTTCGTCAGAACGAAAACCATCAGCAGGATAACAAAAACAAAACCAACCTGCTGAATTCGTTCGCGGACGCGCATGGAGATCGAAAGCCCGACAATGGCCAGAGCACCCTCAACTAACAGCAGGAAAATGGCCCCCCCATCGAGAACAGGAATGGGCAACAAGTTGAAAATACCGAGATTGAGGCTGAGGAAACCGAGCATCGTGAAGAGACCGGCCCAGCCAAAATCTGAAACTGCGCGCGATGATTCTCGGGCGATGCCGATCGGTCCCGAGATTGTGTTACGCACCGACCGTTCGCCGCTGAACACCTGGCCCAAAGCCTTGCCCGTTAGCTTCAGGATTCTCACGTTCTGGTTCACCGCGTATCCCAAAGCCGCCGCGGGACCTCCGGGTCCCGGAGGTAAACGCTGTCCGACCTTTACGCCCAACAACTCCTGGCCCTGCGCCACATGTGCCGTCACATGAACTCTCTGCCCGGCGCGATCGACGTCCATCTCGATCTGTTCCTTGTGCGCACGGATGTATTGAATTACTTGTTCCGAACTCTTAACCGATTCACCGCCGACCGCTACGATCTTGTCATTCGGTTTGAGACCTGCGGCGTCGGCGCCGGTACCTGAAACAACCTCGCTGATGAAAACCGTAACGTTACCGTAATCGGGAATGAATCCTAGTTCACCGGCGGTCTCACCATCGCGCGTAAACGGTTTCGGCTTAATCGTCAACGGAAGTTGTTGACCATCGCGCTGGACAACCATCGGCAACGCTTTGTTTGGCGACAACAGTGCGTCGTCGCTCATCGTGTCCCAATCCGGATTCGCCGTCCCATTGAAGGAAACAATTCGGTCGCCGGCGCGCAAGCCCGCTTCCTCTGCGGCGCTCGCTTGCAGCACTGAGGCAACGATCGGCGCCGGCGTCGCCGGTACTCCGTAAATCAACCCGGCCGCAAAGGGAATCGCGAGCGCGGTCAGAATGTTCATGATCGGACCGGCGACTGCCACGGCAATCCGCTGCCAGCGAGGGCGCAGATCGAATCGCTCGCAGGCGGGAATATCGGCCGCGCCTTCTCCTTCGATAGGCGCATTCGACTCGTCGCCGCCAAGCTTAACGTAACCGCCGAGGGGAATGGCCGAGATGCGATAATCCGTAGTTCCCCACTTCTTTCCCAGCAAACGCGGCCCAAATCCAAAGGAAAAAGTTTCAACGCGGATCTTGAGAATCTTCGCGACTATAAAGTGGCCAAATTCGTGCAGCGTCACAGCCGCGCCCAGCACGACGACCAGAGGCAGTATCCAGGTAGTAATTATGTTCAGCATTTTGCGCTCAATATCTTACGAATCGAGTGTAAGCGGATGGTAAGAGATGCGTCAAACGAGCCAAAGGTTGGGTTCGCAGCAGGCGATGCGCAGGGCGAGGCAATTACGTTTCAGGCGGCGTTCGTTTCGACGGAACGACTTGATGATTTGGCAATTATCGCTTCCGTCGTGAGCCGCGCGTCCCGGTCAGCGGCGAGTACGTTTTCCAAATTCACAGCATCACGCACCGCATGCTGATCCATTACCGATGCGATCACCCGTGGGATGTCAGTGAGGAGGATTCGTTCGCTGATAAATGCGCGCACTGCTTCTTCGTTAGCGGCATTCATGGCAGCCGGCATCGTGCCGCCCGTCCGCAACGCTCGATAGGCGAGCGAGATGCACGGAAAGCGCTCGAGGTCTGGAGACTCAAAATGAAGGGACGCCAGCTTCGCCAAATTCAAAGCCGGCAAATCTGAAGCGTGCCGCTCGGGATAGGTCAATGCGTACTGAATCGCGTGGCGCATGTCGGCGATGCCCATCTGCGCGATAATCGAACCATCAACCAACTCAATCATCGAGTGCACGATCGATTCGGGATGAATCACTATGCTGATCTCGTCCGCGCCAAAGCCGAAGAGCCAATGGGCTTCGATCACCTCCAGACCTTTGTTCATCAAAGTCGCCGAATCGATAGTGATCTTCGCTCCCATGTTCCAGGTTGGATGCTGCAGCGCCTCGGCGACTGAGGCAGATTCCATTGCCGATTTATCACGCGTGCGGAACGGTCCGCCCGACGCAGTCAAGATCAACCGGCGCACCTCGGCTCGCTGCTCACCCCGCAGACACTGATGCAGCGCGTTGTGCTCGGAATCCACCGGCAACAATTCAGCGCCGGATTTCTCAGCCGCTCGCGTCATCAATTCGCCGGCCATCACCAGGGTCTCTTTGTTCGCGAGCGCGACGCGTTTCCCTGCTTCGAGCGCCCGGAGAGTCGGGACAAAACCGACGGCGCCCACCGTTCCCGAAACGACGCAATCGGCACGCTCGTGAGTGGCGACTTCTACGAGTCCTGCTTCGCCCACGCGAATCGCGGGAGCTGAGATCCCTCGAGTCCGTAATTCGTCCGTGAGCGTTTCCGCCGTTTCGTCGGATTGAACTGAGACAAGTTCGGGCTTGAATCGGTTGATCTGCTCGGCCAGCTTTTCGACGTTGCCGCCGGCGCCGAGTGCAACCACACGAAATCGATCCGCGCCCAGTGCTTCAATCACGCGGAGCGTGTTGCAACCGATAGAGCCGGTAGAACCGAGGATAGATACGCCGCGAGGTTCCATTTCTACTCAGGAGGAGGTGAAGGTTCGCTGTACGCCGACATTAAATCAACTGTGCGGCCATCGCTTTCGTACCTGGCGCCGGTGACACGCCAATCGCGGTTGCTGCGATACATCAGGTCAACCGTAGCACTCACGGTCTTGCGTTCACCATACACCTTCAACTTTAAAGTCGCATCACCATCTTGATTGTGCACGTTAATACTGCCGGTGACGAACGATCCGAAGTCTTTTACTTCGCCGATACCATCCTTCAACTTCTGGTTGGTGCGCAGGTATGCGCGCGCCTCGTCTGCCGCCTGACTGCTCCCGATCGTGCGAAATGTGAACCAGGCAATTCCGCCGACGAATAACACAACGATCAACCCCAGCACCGCCGCAATGCTCAGGACGATCGCAACGATTTTGGTTGTGCTCATGACTTAGCGGAAATACGCGAGAGCAAAATAGTAGATGACCGGCGCATTGAACAGCAAGCTATCGATCCTATCGAGCATGCCGCCGTGCCCGGGTAGGATTTGCGCTGTGTCTTTCTTGCCGACGCTCCGCTTCAGCGCGCTTTCAGTAAGATCGCCGAGTACACCGACGACATTCATGACCGCCGCCAGCGGCAAGGCGAACTTCAGTGGCAATTCGAGAAAGAACCAGTAGTGCGCTGCGGCCGCGAGCAGCAAACTAGCCAACATACCCGCGACGGCGCCTTCCCAGGTTTTCCCGGGACTGACCGTCGGGGCCATTTTGTGCCGGCCAAACGCTCGGCCACCGTAGTAGGCGGCTGAATCCGAACCCATCAACACGAGGAAGAAGAAACTGAGTAAGTGCTTCGACAACTCATCGCCGAACCCGGTCCTGGTCGCAACCAAATGTCCGCCCAGCAGAAAAATATAGAGGACCCCAAAGACAGTCACCGCCGATGAAGTGATCATTCGTTCGAAGGGCGCGCCCCGCAGCATGGCCGTGACCAACGCACAAATCGTCAGCAGGATAAGCACGATCAAGATGGCCAAAAGATCCGGTGGCCTGTGCGGTTCAGTGAAATAGAAGATCACAAACAACGCCGAAGCTCCCAGAATCCCGGCAACGGGATCGGCGCGCACTTGCTGGCCACGCGCCAGCATCCAAAACTCCAACAGCGAAAGAACCAGCGCCACCGCCACCATCAGCGCGAAAAGCAATTCCAGCCTGGCAACGACGATTGAAGCGATGAGCAGCGGCAGCAGCACAACCGCGGTCAAGACTCTCGCGAGTGGCGGCGGAATCTTAGAAAGTTTTCCGAGGGGGTTCTTTTTGTTTGGTTGAGTGGGCAAGTTTGATCGAAAGTGGTTGCGCCCTCCCTCACGGTCGGGCTACTGCCTACTTTGCGTTGACGACAAGTTTCAATCCGCCGAAGCGCCGCCGGCGTTGCTGATAATCCACCACGGCTTCCAGCAAGTGTACCCGGCGAAAATCCGGCCACAGCGTGTCTGTCACATGAATTTCGGCGTACGCACTTTGCCACAGCAGAAAATTCGAGATGCGTAGTTCGCCGCTGGTACGCACCAGCAGATCCAATTCGGGAAGGTCGCGCGTATAAAGTTCACGGGCTATATCGTCTTCGGACAGATCGTCGGGTGACCGCTTCTCGGAAATCAGTTGTTTCATCGCTGCGCGACTGGCATCGACGATTTCTGCGCGCCCGCCATAGTTGAGGGCGACACTCAGAACCATTCCGGTATTCTTGGCCGTTTGTTCCGACGCCCGGGCAATCTCGTTCTGCACGTTAGTCGCCAGCGCATGAGTTCTTCCGATTGTTTGAAACCGAATATTTTGCCGATCGATTTCGGCGAGCTCCAGCCTCAGATACTTACGCAGCATGCGCATCAGCGCATCGACTTCATAACGCGGCCGCTTCCAGTTTTCGGTCGAAAAGGCGTAGAGCGTCAATGCTCCGAGGCCCAGGCGCGCGCCCGTGTCGACGGTGGAACGCACAGCTTCCACTCCCGCGCGGTGGCCGGCAATTCGTGGCTGACCTCGCTGGGCGGCCCAGCGCCCGTTGCCGTCCATGATGATGGCTACATGCCGCGGCAGTCGATCCCAGGCGATTGCCGCAAGCAGGCGCTCGTCGCGACTGCCCTTCTCAACAATCTCATTGAAATCAGTGAGCACTAAAACAGGAAAATGGCCGCAATCAATTTCAAAAGCGGCTCAATCTTACCGCAAGCCAAGCGACTGTCAATCGTACTGCACGCTGCGCAGTGTGAGCCCATGCGCCGGTGCAGTTGCGCCTGCCAGGTCGCGATCGCCGTCTTTGATGGCGCGCTGGATTGTCCGCTCATCAATTTCTCCGCGCCCGGCGGCGAGCAATGTCCCGGCAATTGAGCGCACCATGTATCGCAAAAATCCGTTGGCCGAAACGGTAAATTCGATGAGATGGCAACGGCCGCGCGCGCTCCAGTGATCGTCGATGTCGCAAGCCGCGACGTTGCGCACGCGCGAATCCGCATCGGATTGCGCCGCGGAAAACGCTGTCCAGTCGTGTTCGCCTAGGAAGAGCGTCGCACAGCGTTTCATTTGCCCGAGGTCCAGCGCTCGTGCCTCCTGCAATGCGTATCGCGACCAAAACGGCGAGACCACGTGACCATGCACTATCCGGTAACAGTAGGTCTTGCTGCGCGCGGAGTAACGCGCGTGAAAATCATCCGGAGCGCAGTCGACGAACAGCACGCGCACGTCGGCCGGCAAGTTCCCATTGATCGCATTGCGCAACTTATGCGGTGTGATGTCTCGGTCCAGTTGAACACTCGCCACTTGTCCTTCCGCATGCACGCCGGCGTCGGTTCGACCTGAACCGTGAACCACAACCTCGCGGCCGTCGAGTAACGACAGCACTCTGCTGAGTTCGCCTTGCACAGTTCGCAATCCATCCTGGATTTGCCAGCCGTGAAAGTCAGTGCCGTCGTATTGCAGAAGAAGTTTGAAGTTCATGGATCAGTCAGCAGTGAGCAGTGAGCAGTGAGCAGTGAGCAGTGAGCAGAAGGCGGAAGGCAGAAAGCAGAAGGCAAAAAGCAGAAGGCGAAAGGCAGAGAGCAACAGACAGTAGCCGCCAAGCGAACGGTCGCCCCGGAGCATTACGATGCGGCAATCGCGCATTCCAATTGCTGAGCCTGAAGTTAAGTCACCTCCCAGTTCACTGACCGAATGCACCTAACGCCCTGCTTTCTGCTTTTTGCCTTCTGCTTACTGCCTTCTGCCTTCTGCCTTCTGCTTTTTGCCTTCTGCTTGCTGCCTTCTGCTTTCCGCTCACTGCTCCCTGCTCACTACTGCCTTCCGCCTTCTGCCTTCTGCCTTCTGCTTCCTGGTTTCACAGCTACTTCCCCACGCGCGCACGCCTCACACTTCGCAGGTTCAATCGCGGGAACACTCAACGTGGCGAGCGAAAATCGCGGCACGCCGACGTCCGCACTTCCGCCGGAACGATCGATAATCGATGCAGCGGCAACTACTTTCGCACCCTGATTCTCCAGCGCCACAATCGTGTCTCGAGTTGAGCCCCCCGTTGTAATCACATCTTCAACCACCAGCACTGGCTCGGCGTCATGCACTGCGAAGCCGCGGCGCAACGTCATGGTTCCCTGCTCACGTTCAGCCCAAATGAACCGCGCGCCAAGGTTTCGGGCGACTTCATAACCGATGACCAGCCCGCCAATCGCCGGTGAAGCAACGGTCTGAATTCCCTGCTCGCGAAACTGATCGGCGAGGGCGCGGCCAAACTCACCGGCGACGGCCGGCGACTGCAAAGCAATCGCGCACTGCAAATAGACTGCGCTGTGCAACCCGCTCGAAAGAATAAAATGCCCTTCGAGCAACGCGCCGGTGCGTTTGAAAATATCGATCACATCCTGCTGTTTCATTAGGGCGTCATCCCAGGATTCCGCTAAAATGCCCGCGTGGATATTCCGTGCAATCTTATCTCCGATTCTACTCTGGTAAACGAGACTTTCGAATTCGTAAACGATAGCGGCGGCCGCGCCAGCTTCCTCAACATCGCCCACACGATTTTTAATCTCGGAAACATTAACGCAGACCTCGCAGCCTCGCTAGTCGCCGAGCTGATCCAGAACGATCCGCGCTTTGTCGTCGAAGCGGACTATCTGGTTACGACACTGGGCGATGATTCCACGTCATTACGCGAGCTGGAGTTCGTGGTGCTCGATGTTGAAGCTGCTCACGAACGCAAGATGCCGGCGAGAATTATCGAAATAGGCGCTTATCGCGTCCGCGCTGGTGAAGTCCTTGACCAATTCGAGACGCTCGTCAATCCCGAGATGAGCGTGCCTAAGTTTCTGGCGAACCTCACGGGAATTTCCGATGAAATGCTGGAGTCCGCGCCGAGATTTGGGGACGTCGCGCGAAACTTTCTGGAGTTCATTGCGGACTCAGTGCTGGTCGCGCACAACGCGAATTTCGATCTGCCTCTGCTCAATCGTGAACTCGGCCGGATCTTTCCCGGTCATCGTCTGCGCAATACGCATCTTTGCACGGTCGATCTCGCGCGGCGGCTGGTGCCGCAACTCGAAAGTCATCGGCTTGATTCCATTGCCGCTTATTTTCAAGTCGCCATTCCGCGCCGGCATCGCGCCGCGGATGACGCTCTCGCAACCGCTCGGGTTTTGCTAAGACTGCTTGATTATCTCGCTGAGAATGGAATCAGCACGTTGACTGAGGCCCGCCGATTCCAGACCAAACTAAACGCCGGTGAGTTGCAGTTAGCTTTCGACGCCTGAGGGCTCACCCTTGGCCGACTGCCGCATTAACGCGCGGCCGATGAAGAAAACAATTATCAGCACGGCCAACGTAATCCCGATCGCTGGGTAATAACGCGCCAGCAGGTCCTTCGCATGTTCGCCATAGTGCGCCGCCAGATAGCCCTCCAGCAGATAACGAAAAGTTCGGCCCGCCGCGATGGCAATAGTGAAGCGCACGAGGTTTAGCCGAAACACTCCCGAGGAAACGACGAACAGCTTGAAGGGAAAGGGCGGCGGCAGCAGCGAGGCGACCAGCACCGACATGACGTCGTAGCGGTCGATCAAGTCTTTGACGCGCTTCTGTTTCGATTCCGAGAACCTTGCCAGCGCCCGCTTACCGGCGCGCTGTGATATGCGATACAGACCGACGCATCCCAAAGTCGAACCGACGGTCGCAGCGGCGACATAAATCAGCATCCATGACGGTCGCGAGGCGGCCAGCAACAACAAGACCGCATCGACGCCGCCCGGCATTGGGATCAGCACCGAATCCAAAAACGCAATCGTCAGCAAACCGAAGGGGCCAAACGAAACCAGGTATTGCGATAGCTGTGACAGCGCGCTCACTATTTTGTGAATTAGTCCGTGCAAATGTATTAGGTGCCTTTCTTCAATCCTTCGCCGGTATCTTCGAATCGTCAACGGCCTGGCGCCCGCGCTTCGTCAAAAGATAAATTGCCAGACCAATAACCGCCAAAGCGGCGACAATGCTGACGATTAATAAACCGTTGTCTTTCAAGAACCGCAGCACGCGCTGACCATAGTAAACCGCGAGGATGCCTTCCGTGTAATAACGAACCGCCCTCGCGATCATAATCGTGACCAGAAATTTCCGCCGCGGAAACTGCAACGCGCCCGCCGTTGCTACAAAAATCTTGAACGGCAGCGGCGGCGGTAACAGCGCCGGAATTGCCAGCGCAAAGACCCCAAACCGCGCATAGGCGCGCTCAATTTTTTCCACCCGATCGGCGCGAAATCGTCGATGCAGCACGGCCAGGCCGCCGCGACTAAAAATTGTGTAGAGCAAAAGACAACCGAGCATCGATCCGATCGCCGGAAAGATCGGGAAGAGGAATGCGCTGTGAGGGTGGGCATAGCAGCGCGCGACCACCAGATAGTCGTTGATCTCAGGCAATGAAAGCAGCGACGAATCAAGCGCGCCAATCAAGATCATCGCCGGCCCCGCGACATACACCGGAACTAATACGATGAATCGCCCAACGCGCCGTGCAATTACATCCAGCCAATCAAACATGGGTGCAGAAACCCGACCGTGAGGGAGGGTGCGCGAACTATTTCCACAGAGCAGCGCAAGTTAACACATTCCAGAAACAAGGAAGAAGTTGAGATGGGATCCGATTCGCACCCTCCCTGACGGTCGGGTCTCTGACTCACTACTGTGCTGGTTTGAAAATCGAAGGAGTGTCGTAAGTGACGCCGACTGTGATTCCCGAGCGCGGGCTCAAACTGGTCAAACCCTTAATGCCGGCAAAATCAAAGCGCAGTCCGGATGCGCGCACCTGCATTCCCAGTCTGGCTTGTGCTTGCGATTCGGTGCCGAGCGGACCGCTGCCGGGTCGCGTGTTCTGACGACCATTAACTTCACCGGCAATGCTGAATTGGCGGTTAACGCGAATGATGCTCGCGACTCCGTATGTGAGCACGTCGTTCTGTGAAAAGAATTGCGTCGGGGCGGTCAGAATTCCGATGCCGAGGTTGCCGAAGGTATTAACACGGCCGTTCTGGCCAAACTTCTTGCCGATTAGGATTTGGCCGTATGCGTTGGTTTGATTGATGCCGATTCCCCGCCCCTGACTTGAATTCGGCAACTCGACCCCGAACCGAAAGCCGACTGATGGTCCCCTGGCCGTCTCTTTGCGCAGCTTAATCTTTGTCCACAGAGTGAAATCGCCAAAGTCGTTGGTGGAGTTCGCGCCCGGAGCCAGGTTGAGCGGAATCGCGCTGGGCCCGCGAGAATTGATGCTCAGGAAGTTTTGCGCGACGCCTTCGATCTGCACTTCGACATTCGGCGCCAGTCCGATGTTGACTCCGATCACTCCGGCGCGCGTCAAATCCCCCGTCAGACCCGACACGGGAAACTTCGCGTTCTGCATGAAGTCGAGCCCGACTTCAAATCGCATAGAACCCGGCGGAATGATGTCTACGTCTTCCGTGATTAGCGGCCGCTGCTGCGCACTGGCGGTGACCGCCGCCGATAACAACATAAGCAGCAGCATGGCTCGGAACAGCCTGGATGTGATTCGGTTAGTCACGCAGAGTCGCCGGTAACGAGAGCCTAATAGTCGAGCGGATTGTAATGCGCACTGAGATGATGCGTCAACGCGAAAGATCCTCGAAAGCTCGAAGCCTACCCTCAATTTCGACGGCTGAGAATTCCGGCAACAAAACCGAGCGCGAGTCCTACGCCTAAGGCCACCCCGACTGACTGCCAGGGGTTGTGCTTGATGTAACGGCGCGATTCGTCGATGTAGTCTTCGCCCATCTCGTAGCCCTGGCGAACTAATCGTTGCGCCTTTCTTTTCCCAATATCAACCAGGTCTTCGGCCATAACTTTTCCTTCGGCCGCTTTGGCCGCCAGGTGAGCGAGCTTTATTCCGGTATTCTTACCGGCCTCCGCAGTTCTCTTCCCATCTTCCATAGTTGCAGTTCGCATATCGATCCTCCATGTCAATCATAACGGAAAATGATTCGGGACGGTTTCAAATCTATGACGTTCGCGTTGCCAACGTTCGCCGGCGCGCGAAACCCACTCAAGATAAACAGAAACCGGCCAGGCTTTGCTGCAAAAGTCTGGGGCATACTTGATAGTGTCAGTACCGGGAGCGGTAGCGACCGGATCAAGGCGCATCCACTCTTGCAGCAAAAGCCAACCGGCCATATGAAGTTCAGAAGCCGAAAGGTTTTTTGATCACGCGCCACGTTGTCTTCAGCATTGCAGTCAGCTTCGGTTGCTTCTCAGACGGCGGGTCCACACCGCGGGCGACTTCCATCTGGGGCGAAGGATGCTCGTTGCGCTTCTCTAAACGCAGTCTGGCAACCGACGGCCGGTTCGATGATAAACGATGTGCCGCTGTCGAGTTCTTTGCTCGCGGCACCGATGAGAGCGAGGAGTCTGGTTGGGGAAGCCACGCGTCACTCCGGGTTGAAACATGAGGGGTTTTGTTCAGCAGAACCGGCGGCACTTGTACGTCGGCTGTTCGTGTCTCGCGAGAAGTATCCTGGTAATAGGCGAAAAATGCCGTGCTCAGAAACAGCGTGAGAATCGCCAGCGCCGTCAACAGCTCTGGCGATGTAATGAACCGCCGCAGCAGCGTTCGACGCGGCGGTGTCTTAATCAGAGATAGCCGCTCCAGATCGGGAACCAGTTCAGTTCCGTCGAAATCGCAAACCAGATGAAAGTCGGGGAAACTAAAATTGCAGGACGGGCAATACTTCATTTAAAACCTCGGAATGATCGAAGGAGAGACGTAGCGGGCGCGCCAGAACAAAGATACAGACTTCAACCGAACGACACAAGACGAGAAGAATACGCGCCGTCCTTCGCCTTTGCGAAATTTTGCGTCTTTGCACCTTTCCGTGAAATCGCGTTTCAAAAGACATTTGCTCTCGCCAAGGCGCAAAGTCGCCAAGAAAAACCGCGAAGCACTACCCGAAAGAAGAATGGCGGCCTGAAAAAGATAAGTCTTCAGAGCTTCTTGAAAAGAAAAAAGAGTGTGTGACCTTCACTGATTCCCGGCAATTGTCCAAACACCTCATAACCAAGGCCACGGTAAAACGGCAGCGCTTGAAAGCTGGTTGTCTCGACATAGACCAGCGGATGATCGTGCGTGACCGCGTAGTCTTCAATCGCTTTCATTAGCTTCGTTCCATAACCGGCGCCCCGATATTGTTCGTCGACCCAGAGCGCATCGATGTGCGTTGACCGGCCCCATAGGTTCCCTTGCAAGCCTCCCACGATTCGTCCTTCATCGCGCAGAAAAAAAGCGACTTGGCGCGGCCGTTCGTCACCTGTTTGCTCGCGATTAAATTTTCGCAATCCATCGAGCACGACTCGAAAGTCATCGATACTCGGATTCTCGTCCAGTTCAATTTTCGGTACGCTCATTTTTTTAGGTTCTCAAAGTTATGCAGTAGTTCGTCAACCAGTGCCGACTGGCCCGTCAGCATTTTCTTCTTTGCGACGTCGGGTGTGAACCACTCGGCGCGATCGACCTCGGGAAAGTCTTGCATGCGACCAGACTTCGGCGGCCATTCACACGTGAATGTATTGCTGTTCAAAGTGGCCGGATCGAAGTTGCCCTCGACGCCCCACGCGTGTACCAGCTTGCCGTTTTTCTGTTTGATTACCTTGAGCGGAAAGTATTCGCCTTGCGGAGGTGGTGACCCGGTCTCTTCCTGGAACTCTCGCTTCGCAGCCGCCAACGGTTCCTCATCATCTGAAAATTCTCCCTTCGGAACGGTCCACGCGCCATCATCTCGGTTTCGGAAGAAAGGACCGCCGGGATGAACCAATAAGACCTCAATCCCGGAATTGTCGACGCGTCGATAGAGTAGGAGCCCTGCGCTTTTCTTTGGCATGTGTGTTCTCTCCTCAGCGTACCGTCCCGACAGAATTTTTCAAGTTTATGGACGGATGTTTGAGAAAAGGGCGGCCCTCCATTTGCTCCATAGAATCGCCGCCTCAACTCTGCGGTGAAACAGTACACAAGGGGGATTACATGACAACATTTTTTTCGAAAACATCGCTTGGCGCCATTATCGTGGTCTTAGGTTTAGCCGCGAGCGCGTCATCACAGACTGTGAACGACGCTGACCAGCAGTTCATGAAGGAAGCTGCGACCGGCGGCATGGCCGAAGTCGATTTGGGTCGGTTGGCCGCGCGCAAAGGTCATAACGCGCAAGTGCGGGCGTTCGGCAATCGCATGGTGCGCGATCATTCAAAAGCGGGGGCCGAACTCAAGTCGCTGGCGCGCCGCAAACACGTGAAACTTCCGGCCACGATGACCGACGAACAGAAGGCTGAGAAAACCAACCTGATGAAACTCTCAGGCGCGGAGTTCGATCGTGAATACATGCGCATGATGGTCGAAGACCACGACAAGGACGTCGCCGCTTTTCAACAGAAATCAAGTGATGCGGCCGACGCGGCTTTGAAAACCTGGGTGACGAAGACCCTGCCGACTCTGCAGGTACATCAGAAGCTGGCGCACGAAACTCAGGGTAAAGTGCAGTAGCCTCAACGCTATTTACCACGTCGAAGGGTCAAATCGGATTGCCGGTTCGGGCAGCCTCTGGTTACGCTCGCCCCTTGCGCAACGGAGATTCGACGCCCTTGAACAGCTCCCGATGGATCTCAGCAATCGCTTCCGCGGGGACTTTCGGTTGGCGGTCGAAAGTGAGCAAGCCGTTGATTTCCTGTTCGATGTCCGTAAGTTGCGTGTAACAAAAGCCGGCGAGGAACTTCATCGAGGCGATTCCTTCCATCAGATTCCGATACTTCGCAAGTAACTCTTGCGGTGTGTTGAATGATGCGTAAAAATTGTAGAGCAGATCGCGTTCTGATTCCCGAATGTCAGTCGGCACATTGAGAAAGCCACCGACCTCAGAGAGCACAATCGGTTGCCCACGGTACCGGGAGCCTCGCGCAAACAGAGGCTTTTCACCAATCCAAACTTTCAGCGGCAGCTCGCCGCCGGCTAATTTGTCTTTGTAACGTTCGCGCAATTGTGATGCGCTCGGGGTGTAGTCATGAATTGCGCAGATGTCGGTAATGTCGGTGTGCTCCCAACCGTCGTTGTCGACTACGGGTCGTGTGGGATCGAGTCGCCGCGTGGCTCGTACCATCCGTTCGAGGTACGCATACTGGCCGGCATGATGCTGTTCTAAACCCGGGAAACCCATGCTCTCGTTGACCGGAACCCAGGCGATGATCGATGGATGATTGTAGTCGCGCCGCACGGCACGCTGCCATTCCGCCGACAGCAATTCTTCAGCTTGCGATGACCACTCGCGTGCGTTCGGCATTTCTTCCCAGACCAGCAAGCCAAGGCGATCGCACCAATAAAGCCAGCGCGGATCTTCGATCTTCTGATGTTTGCGAGCGCCGTTGAAACCGAGCATCTTGGTCCAGCCGATGTCGGTTTGCAGCGCTTCGTCGGAAGCCGCAGTCAAATAACCGCCGGGAAAGTACCCTTGATCGAGCACCATCTTGAGATAAGTCGGTTCGCCATTGAGGCGGACGTGACCTTCTCGTAATTCGATGCCGCGCATGCCGAAGTAAGAATTAACTTCGTCGCACAGCCTGTCGTTGCTGTCGTAAAGCCGAATTCTCAAATCGTAAAGATGCGGCGAATGCGGATACCAGAGTTTGGCGTATGGTATATGCAACAGGAATTGGCCAGTCGCTACAGGCGTGAGCCCTTCGGCGCGCGCCACCAGCTGACCGTGATCAAAGACTTCGACCTCGATGCGCCACGCGGCCGACGGCGCGTGCAGAAACACGCCCACGTAGACCATGTTGCTATCGGCGCGCGGAACAATCTGAATTTCTTCCACGCGGATCGCGGGCGCTGCTTCCAGCCACACTGTCTGCCAGATTCCCGTCGTATTGTAGTAGTCGATGCCGACCGGCAAGCCCGTGTGCGATTGTTTCCCCCGCGGCTGCCGCGGATCCTGTCGATCTTCTACCCGCAGCGTGAGACGATTTATGCCGCTCTTCAGATAGGGGGCAATCTCAAACTGAAAAGGAACGTGACCGCCCTGGTTGTGACCCACCTCGTGTCCGTTCACCCAAACTGACGACGAATAATCGACGGCGCCGAAGTTGAGCAACACATCTGATTTATGCCAGTCACTGGGAATCTCGAAGTTCCGGGCATACCACACAACCTCGTGAACCGATTTGTCGTTGATGGTGGACAATTCGGTTTGATACGCGAATGGAACGATGATACGCAAAGGCAGTTGACGCCCGTCATGCCAACCAGCCGCCTGGCCTACGTCTGCGTCATCGAAAGCGAATTCCCATTCGCCATTCAAGTTTAGCCACGGCTCACGCACGAATTGCGGGCGCGGATATTCGGGCCGAGGAATATTTTGATTGGACATCAGCTTTTGTAGGCGGAAAACCGAAACGTCGGGAGGCGAAGATCATCTGTAGGGGCAGGGCTTGTCCCTGCCCATTCAGGGCTTGTCCCCGTCCGTTCAGGGCTTGTCCCTGCCCGTTCAGGGCTTGTCCCTGCCCGTTCAGGGCTTGTGTCCCTGCCCGTTCAGGGCTCGTCCCTGCCCTCGCGGGCAGCCACGAGGGCTGCCCCTACATTCACCAGGTCCTCTCTTCGCGCGCACCGTCGTCGCCGGCGACAACGTAAATCTCCGGCTCAATCTCTGTCGCCGAGCGATATTCTTGGGCAACAGCGTGAGCGAATTGCTCCAGGCCGTCGCGCCGCACAATATTAACCGTACAGCCTCCGAAGCCGCCGCCAGTCATCCGCGCACCAAATACGCCCCCCTGGCGCGATGCGATCTCAACCATCACATCGAGTTCGCGACAACTCACTTCATAGTCGCTCTTGAGCGACTCGTGCGATTGCCGCATCAACTCGCCCAGCTTTTCTCGATCGCCGTGCTCGAGAGCTTCGGCCGCTTCTAACGTGCGCTCATTTTCGGTTACGACATGCCGGCATCGGCGTCGCACCGGCTCAGGCAACTCATTCTCGTGCGCTTCAAATTCCGTGACACTTACGTCCCGCAGTGCATGAGCCTCGGGCAAAACTTTGCGCAACAACGCGACACCTTTCTCACATTCTGAGCGCCTTTGATTATAGGCAGATGATGCCAGCTCATGCTTGACGTTTGTGTTGCAAACAACTATCGCTGCATTCAAATGCGCCAGCGAAATTTGCTTCGTCTCCAGCGACCGGCAATCGATTAGTAACGCATGGTTCTTCCGGCCGAAGGTTGCGGCAAACTGATCCATAATTCCGACCTTGGCGCCGACAAAATCGTGTTCAGCCTTCTGTGCGGCAAGTGCCAAACCCTTCGGATCGACCGTCGCGTTCGCGATGGTCGTCAATGCTTTCCCTATACCTAGTTCGAGGGCGGCTGAGGATGAAAGTCCACTGCCGATTGGGACATCAGAGTCGATCAAGATGTCAGCGCCATTCAGAGCGACACCCTGTCTTTGCAAAGTCCAGGCAACACCTGCAACGTATCTCGCCCATTTGGGCGCCGGCAACTGGCCAGGTTGATCAACCGCGAACTCCGCCGCACCGCTGCGAAGCTGAGACGCCACGCGCACGCGCCGATCGTCTCTCGCTGCAAGCGCGACGTAAGTACGGCGATCGATTGCCATCGGGAGAACAAATCCGTCGTTGTAGTCGGTATGTTCGCCAATGAGGTTGACGCGACCCGGCGCTGAGAACACCCGCGGGGTTGCGCCGTACAACCTGGTGAACTCGGCTACCAGTCGATTCAAATCAACCATTATCTTTGGACTGGAGCGCAGCCGTCTCGGTTGCTGTGGTAACGCATGCAAGCGAGGACGCTTGCGCTCCAATTTCTGCGTCGCGCCAAAAAGTTACTTCGAATAACCGTGAGGATGAGTCTGCAACCATTGCCACGCCGACTCGACGATCTTACGCATGTCCTGAAACTGGGGGGACCAACCGAGTTCACTTTTAATCCGAGCTGAACTCGCGATTAACACAGCGGGATCGCCGGCGCGACGCGCGAGCGTCTTCGTCGGGATTTCGCGGCCGGTGACTTCCGCCGCCACATTGATGACGTCGCGAACGGTGTAGCCTTCGCCACCGCAACCGAGGTTAAAGATCGCGCTGCGCTCGTCGAGGATTCCCAGCGCCAAAACATGCGCGCGGGCAAGATCAACCACGTGAATGTAGTCGCGCACGCACGTACCGTCACGCGTCGGATAATCGTCTCCGAAAATGCCGACATCCGGTCGCGCGCCGCTCGCCGCCTGCAACACCAACGGAATCAGGTGTGTTTCCGGATCGTGCGATTCGCCGCAGCGCTCCGTGGCTCCGGCGGCGTTGAAATAACGCAGCGACGCATAATGAATTCCATAGGCATGCTCATACCAACGCAAAGCGTGTTCGAACGCCAGCTTTGTCTCGCCGTAAGTATTCGTTGGCTTCGTCGGATCAGTTTCTTCAATTGGCTGTTTTTCCGCCTCACCGTAAACCGCGGCCGTTGAGGAAAATACCAGACGCTTGACGCCGGCATTCCGCATTGCATCCAGCAAAGACAGTCCGCCCAGAACGTTCGTTCGGTAATACTTTTCCGGTTTTTCAACTGACTCGCCAACTAGCGAATCAGCCGCCATGTGGATTACGGCTTCGATTTCACTCTCGCTCAGAGCTTGGCAGAGGCGTTCAGTCGCGAGCAGATCATCCCGAAAGAATTTGACTTTGGAAGGAAGGCTCTCGCGATGGCCTTTCGCCAGATTGTCGTACACGGCGACTTGATGACCATCGTTTAGCAGTTCTTCGACAACCACACTGCCGATGTAGCCCGCACCGCCTGTGACCAGAACTCGCATCAGTTCGTATCTCTCTGCCCCGGTAACGTCTCGAACAGTCTTCGTTGATTTTGTAATTCATCGGCGAGCGGCTGGTAGATCTCACGCGCGCCGTTTTCATCCGCATAATCCCAAAGCCCGTTGTGGCAATGGCGATCGTCGATCCAGCCCGGATGATTCACAATTGGATACAAGCAAACACCCTGCAGTTCCACGCCCGCATCCATGGCGGCGCGCGCTTCGGTGCAGATATAACGAAACCACTTGGGCCGCAATTCGTCTTCAATCCCGGTCTCAGCAATAAAAAAAGGCCGTTCGTAGCGAGCATACAGTTCTTTAATAATTTCGCGAAGTGGCTTATAGCGCGAGTTATCGGGCTCGATGAAGCCGGCGCCAAATATCCATTGGTTGTGGACATAATAATTACCGCCGATGATATCGAGATATTTTGGCGCGCCACCCAGTTCCGGCTTTAAGCGCCCCTCGATCATGTCCCAAGCTTCGAATTGCGACATCCGATAATTCTCAGCCGCGCGCACCTGCTCGTCGGAATTGGGATCGAGCGGCAGCACATTAATCATCGGATCAATTTGGGCGATGCGAGTGCGTTTGTCGACGTCCCAAAGGGCTTCGCAAGCCGCGATGTTTGCGCGCACGAGTTGCGCTTTCAACTCGTCGCCACGGTGATTACAGAAAGGATTCAAGACGGCGCCGTCGCCGGCCGCCCATGAAAAGAAGGAAATCTCATTGGTGGGGCAGACGAACAGAACTTCGTTCGTCTCTTCGCGCCACAGCCGCGCAAATGCGCGCGCATATTTAGCGAAAGCATCGATGAATCTTGGCGCGAAGAGATCCAACCAGTCCGGCCAGCCGTAGTGAAAGAGGTCCCAGATAACCTGGGTGCGAGTTTCGAGCGCTGCGCCCAGCGGCGGAAGAGCGCTGGAGAAGTCATGCCTGCCGGGGCTCGCTTCGATTAAGTGCCAGCGCAAACCGTCACGGGCGCTGCGCATGCCTTGTTCGTGCAGCCGCAGATAGTCTTCGCGGGCAAAGCGATCATGGTGAGTGAACGCAATTTCGTCGAGCCGCTTTCCAGAAGCGAGACGGTGTGTCGAGCATTCAAAACCGCCAAGAAAGAAACTCTTAAACAGCTTTTCGTATCTCGCCATTTCCGCCAGTGTGCAGCGCTGGAATAAGGTTCGAACCCGGCGGCAAATGTTTGCCGTTGGGATGTCCGTTGTCGAGGATCAGCGCCTCTTTGCGTTTTACGCTATGCATCTTGGCATAGACGGTTAGCGCCTGGGCTACAATCTGATCCATGTTGTAATACTTGTAGGTCGCCAGTCGTCCCACAAAGTGGACTTCCGGGGTACGGGCGGCCAGGGCTTTGTACTTCGCATAAATCTCGGCGTTCTCTTTGCGTGGCACCGGATAGTACGGATCTCCTTCGCTCTTCGGAAACTCGTAAACGATGCTCGTCTTCGGGTGCTCCTGACCTGTCAGGTACTTGAATTCGGTTACCCGCGTATACAAATGCTCGTTCGGATAGTTCACCACGGGAGCGGATTGAAACGTCTGAACATTGTGCGTCTCGTGTTTGAAATCGAGTGACCGGTACGGCAGTTTGCCGTAACAATAACCAAAGAATGCATCGACTGGACCCGTGTAGATCATCTCGCGATAGGGGACCTCTTTTTCAATCTCTCGATAATCACAGTTGAGCAGAATCTTGATGTTCGGATGATCAAGCATGTTCTCGAACATACGCGTAAATCCGTGCAGAGGCATCGCCTGATAAGCGTCTGTGAAGTAGCGATCGTCGCGATTGGTGCGCGTCGGCACACGGGCAGTCACGGACGAATCGAGCTCTGAAGGATCCAGTCCCCACTGTTTCCGTGTGTAGTTCTTAAAGAATTTCTCGTAGAGCTCGCGCCCGACACTACTGATCACTACATCTTCCGAAGTGCGAACTTGATCGCGCGGCTCGGCAACCTTCTTGAAGAAATCTGCAACTTCAAAGGACGTCAGATTCAAACCGTACAAGGTATTTATGGTGTCCAGGTTAATCGGAATCGGAACGATTTGACCGTCTACGCTGGCGCGCACGCGATGCTGATAAGGCCGCCACTCCGTGAACCGGGAGAGGTACTCGAAGACTTCGCGCGAGTTGGTGTGAAAAATGTGCGGCCCGTACTTATGAACGAGGATGCCGTGCTCGTTGTAGTGATCATAGGCATTGCCGCCGATGTGTGGACGTTTGTCGCACAGTAACACCTTCTTGTTAGAGCCACGCGCCAAACGCTCAGCCAGCACGCTGCCGGCGAATCCGGCGCCTACGATTAGATAGTCGAACATTTCGGGTCCCTTTCCTTGCTCTTCTCTTCAATCAGGTCTTAAGCCGCATTCGTCGCAGCGGCCGCCTCGTCTTTGGGAAGCGCGTAAGGCGCTCTCACATTTTGTTTGCGCGCAACTTGAACTGAGCGGTCAATAAGGTCGGACATCCCAACCCAGGTCTCGTCCCACGAAGTCTGTGCCAGAAATTTATCGACCCGAGTAAGCCATTCCGCATTTGTAGCTTCGGGGGATAACGCAGCTTCAATGCCCGCAATGAATTCTTGCGGTGTTCCAGCGATGCGTACGAGATCGATTTCTCCGTAGGGCCGAATGACATCGGTGATTGGGGTCGACACCACAGGTTTGCCGGCGGCGAGATATTCCGGGGTCTTCGTCGGGCTGATGTAGCGCGTCGCTTCGTTAATCGCAAACGGCAACAGCGCAACGTCCCAACCGGCGATGTACTTCGGTAATTCTGCGTAGGCCTTTGACCCGAGGTAATGAATGTTCAAACGCTGCGGCAGCGACGCCGGATCAATCTTCGTCACCGGTCCAAGCATTACGAACTGCCAATGTGGCCGCGCGGCCGCGACGGCGTCGAGCAGCTCAATGTCGAAGCGCTCATCGATTACGCCAAAGTATCCCAGTCGCGGATGGGCAATGCGCTTTTGATCTTCAGGGTCTTCTCCGCGCGTGCGGGCCTGCATGAAGTGATCGCGTTCGATGCTGCTGGGAAATGCGTGCACTGATCGGTGCTTTTCACGTTTCGCTTCGTAAAGGCTCTGGCCACCAGTGAAGACAATGTCTGCGCGCTTCAACAATTCACGCTCGTGAAACTTGAGCGCTTCCGGCGCATCTTTGAACGCCGACAACTCATCCATGCAGTCGTAGACCACTGCCAACGGTTTCAGTTGTCGCGTGAACTCCATCGCCATCGGCGTGTAATACCAGAGCACGTACTCGCGAATTCCCTGCTCGCTGAAGAATCTTTCGATCATTGCGCTTAAGACGGCTGTCCGGGCGATGGCGCTGGACAATCCTTCGGGCAGATGGGGCGTCACAATTTTTAGTCCGCCGTCGCGCTCGCCTACTTCCAGGCGCACCGAGCCATTGTCACAGATCGGTTCTTCAACGTAGAACACGCGCCGATCCGCCGCTGCTCGTTTCAAAAGATGTTGCGGCCGCTGATACACCCAATCCCAACGAAGATGCGAAAAGCAAACCAGATCCGGTCTGCCAGGCACCGCAGTTCCGAAGGCGGGCGTCAATTTTTGCGTCACCGCCTCCGCCTTTGCCGGTGACGTCGATGCATATTGAGAGTAATCAGCCACAAACTTGTCCTCCATAAACTAGTCCCTGCTCCAGGATGCAGGCACAAATCGGCCAGCTGAGGTCGCCGTTTCCTGTTTTGCCGACAGCAAGGTTCAGCCAAGGATTTGGCTGAGTCACACGCAGTGTATTACCCGTCGTTTAGCACTCTGCACATTAGGGCGATATCTTGTCGTAACTGTCACTGAAGATTTCTCTTTCATCCATTCGCACATCTCGCTTTAATTCGATACAGCGCGCGCGACGTGCTCGTTTCTTTTTCGGTCGTAAAACTCAGCTTTCTGTTCTACTCTCGCCATGCGAGCAATCGCAATACCAAATCAATCCGAAAACATCGACACCGCACAGAAGAAAGCTTTGCAGAGTTCACCGTACGCTGCCAGTCCTTTAAAATCGCAAGCTCAACTACAATGACAAAAGTCTGCTCACGTTTGGCCCGCGAATTTCTGACAAACAAAGCGCAATGAAAATGTGGACGCTTAGCGGATTGTCGTTAAAACAGATGGCCACGCGCGTCTGGCGCGAGATGGGCCGCGACAACGTGTTCGGCGACGCGGCGCAACTTGCTTACTACTTTCTGCTGGCGCTTTTTCCGCTGCTAATCTTTTTGACTTCAGTAATCGGGTTGATCGTGGGCTCGAACACGGGAATGCGGCACGCACTTTTCTCGTATCTGTCGCGCGTCATGCCGTCGTCGGCTTTTCAATTGATCGACGCGACGATGTTGGAAGTCAGCAATGCCAGCGGCGCCGGCAAATTGTCATTCGGATTGATCGCCGCGCTGTGGGCGGCTTCAAACGGCATGGGGGCAATTACCGGTGCGCTCAATCGGGCTTACGACGTCGAAGAGACTCGCCCGTGGTGGAAGCAACGCCTGGTGGCAGTCAGTCTCACGATGGGACTTTCGATCTTAATAATGATGGCTTTGGGCCTGGTGATTGGCGGCAGTCACATCGCGGACCATCTGGCAGCCTACAATCGGCTCAGTTCTGCTTTCACCATTACGTGGAAGATACTTCAGTGGCCAATCGCGCTGGGGTTCATGCTGCTGTCCTTCGCGCTCATCTATTACTTCGCGCCCGATTTTCCCGAACAGGATTGGAAATGGATTACGCCTGGCTCGGTAATCGGCGTCGCGCTGTGGCTGTTGGCATCGTTTGCTTTCAAGGGATACCTGCACTTCTTCGATTCGTACAGTAAGACTTACGGCTCGCTCGGCGCGGTGATTATCTTGATGCTTTGGCTTTATCTCACCGGGTTGGCGGTGCTGATCGGTGGGGAAATAAATTCAGAGATTGAGAATGTGGCTGCGCGAAAAGGCGCGCACGACGCAAAACCCAAAGCAGCCAAGAAACCAAAGCGGAAGTGATGTCTTGGTTCCTGCGCTTAGCTCCTCTGCTCTTAGCGCGCGCGTCCGGCGATTTCAGCCGCTCTCAATCTTCAACTGTCTCAGCACCGAGTCGCTCAACCTGCTCGATGAAATCCTTCATGGCTTTGAGCTTTTCAGGAGAGTGCCCGTGCCAATTTTTGATCTCGCCCGTGACGCGCAGCGGCTCCTGAGATCGGTACGCCTTCGTCGGGTTACCTCGAAACTTTTTATTCGTTAGATCAGGGTCGTCTTCAATCGGTCCAGTGGGCTCGACGATATAGATTCTGCCGCGACCTTCGCCGGCGGCCAGCTCCGCTCCCCACGTGGCCGCATCCACAGTGCGGGCAAAATAGACGTGCGCTGCCTTGGTTCTTTTCCCGTAGTTAGATTTATAGCCTGGCTTAATCAGATCCCCCGGCTTCAGGTCAGCGCGAGTGCCATGGTAAAGACGCCACACGGTGACCTCGCCTGTGACCTGCAATGGCTCGCGGGAACAGAATGACATCGATGGATGGCCCGGTGACTTCCAGTCCGGCAGGTCTGAGGCATTTCCAATCTGGCCGGTCGGCCCTACTGTGTAGACTCTGGGAGCACCTTCGCCGATCGCGAGTTCTGCATCCCAAATGGCTTCGTCCAAATTCGGAGTCAGGAAGACATGGGTTGCCATGCTGTCCCGCTTACCGACGTCCGATGGGTTACTGGGCTCAATCGAATCCCCTGCGCTCAGCTCTGCCCGTGTGCCGTGGAAGAAGCGCTTATTGCTGAGCTCATCGGATTTGTCATTCATCATTCATCATTCCGCCTGGATCATTGAAGCTGGCCCCTCCGTTCTCGTCCAACAAATCTGACAGGCGACGCGGGAATTGCAGCTTCGGATTTGGTGACAACCGTAGTAAGGCGCGGATTCTAGCACCGTTTTTGGCTAATTCCAGTGAAAATCTCGGTGTTCATCCCATTTTCGAAACGTCTGAACGTCACGGCTTTTATCTGCACTCAAAAACAAACTCTCTCGATTCGCAGTTTTCGGCGCGTTTCGGTTTTTGAAACCGCTCATCAATTGATAACGTAGTAGAAATTTGACCTGCGCGCGATTCGTGTGCGTTTTCGCTACTCAACGACGCGAGGTTGCCAATTGAATAGGAGCATTTCGATGATTCACTCGATAAGACTTGCGACCGGAGCGTCCGTGCTGGCGCTCCTGCTTTTGACGACAATCGGCGTGGCGGCCCAGACGCCTACGCCCAAACCCGTCAATCCGGCGACACAACCGCCCGGCGGGGAACCTTCACCCACGCCGCCGCCGACCGCGCCGCCCGGAACTCAACATCAACCGATCACCGCGCCCCCGGGCGCGAACGTGATGCCGAGTCCCCAGCCCGCGCCGACTGAGCCGGCGCCTGCGGAGCCGCGCGAGCCCAACTTTCCCAACGTGCAAGCACAGCCGGTGCCGCCCCTGCCCGACCTGACACGTATCGGTATTGTCAGCAGCAATGTCATCTCAATGTCGTTGAATGATGCGATTCGCAAAGCGCTGCAAAATAATAACGACATCGAAGTTGCGCGCGACGATGTGCGCATTGCTGAGTACGGCCTCCAGTCGCTGTTCGGCTATTACGATCCAGTATTCAGCGTCACGCCGACTTACGATAAGCGCATCAGTCCGGTCACGAGCATCTTTGCCGGCGGCACAGCCTCGGGAACTGTTTCGACCACCACGTACTCACTCAGTCCCACTCTGTCGAAGAACTTCGGCACCGGCGGCGGCAGCTATACAGTAGGGTTCGCCAACAGCAAGACTGTGACCAGCGCCACCAGCAGCACTTTGAATCCGTTCTATTCGTCGAACCTGTCACTGCAGTTCAGCCAGCCGTTGTGGCGCAACCGATCCATCGACGCAACTCGGCATTCCATCCGGATTCAGAAAAAGTTCATTGAGCAGTCGGATTCCGATTTTCGCGCGCGGACGATCTCGATAATTTCGCAGGTGCAGGCGGCCTATTGGAACCTGGTGTTCGCGTTACGGAATCAGCAAAACCAACTCGAGAGTCTGAACGTCTCCCGCCAGAACATGCGGATCATCGAGGCCCAGATCGAAGCTGGCGCGAAAGCTCCTCTCGATCGCGCGCAAGTGCAGACGGACATCTCGACGCGCGAAACCAACCTTTTCATTGCGGTGCAGAACGTCTCGGTAGCTGAGAACACCTTGAAGCAGTTGATGCTGCATGGCCCTGAGTCGCCGGAATGGACGGCGCAGATTACTCCGACTGATTCACCGGTGCTGGATCTTGCGGTGGTGAATTTGCAACTTGCGCTCGACGAAGCGCACAAGAACCGGCCTGAGATTAAGCGGCTGAATTTGCAGAAAGAGATTAACGCGATCGACTTGCAGTACTACGATAACCAAACCAAGCCGCAGATTAATTTAGTAGGCACCGTCGCGACGACCGGACTCGCGGGAACACCTACTGGTCTGGGAGCGACGACGGCGCCGCTAATTTCAGGCAATCCCGCCACGAATCCGAATGCGTTTCTGCTTCAGCAGATCCAGGATATTCAGACCCGAGCAGGTTTCCCGGTCGCGGTGGTTCCCACAGTGACCACAACGGGCGCAGTAGTACCTTCGAAATACAATGGGGGATACGCACAAGACATCTCGAATCTTTTTGGGTTCTCCACCCGCAACGTCAACTTCGGCGTCGCGATTTCGTTCCCGTTCAAGAACCGCACGGCTGAAGCAAACCTGGCGACGGCGAGGATTCAGCGCGATCAGCTTGATTCTTCCTTCCGTTCGCAGGATCAGGCGATCGAAATGGATGTGCGCAATGCGGCCCAGGCGGTGGATACCGCGCGGCGTCGCGTAATTTCCGCCAAAGCTTCAAGAGAAAGTGCGGAGCAGCAGCTCGCGGGCGAAGAGAAGCTCTATGAAGTTGGCCGCTCGACGACCTTCTTGTTGCTCGAACGGCAGAACTCTCTAACAGCCGCTCGGACGAACGAGTTGCAGGCACAGACCGACTACAATAAAGCTCTGGCGGATTTGCAGCGCGCCACTGGTTCAACGCTGCGAGTCAACAACGTCGACGTGCAGACGCCCACGAAGTAGAGAGCATTTTTGATTGGCGATTTCGGATTTGCGATTGTCCTCGACCACGCTCAGAATGGCCGGGCGATCGCAAATCTGAAATCAAAAATCGCAAATGCGCATTTCCGCCGTCATCATCACCTTCAACGAAGCAGAAAATATTCGCGCGGCGTGTGAATCCGTTGCGTGGGCT
>DATNEI010000012.1:0-48997 GCA_035606795.1 Pyrinomonadaceae bacterium | reverse complement strand
CCCGACGTCTCAACAACGGCGGATGTCGATGAGTTCGTCGAGGTCTACAACAATACCGATTCGCCAATAACGGTCTCAACCAGCGACGGCTCGGCAGGTTGGACTCTGGTGGCATCAAGCGGTACTGAACTTTGCCGGATTAACAACGCCACAGTTCTGCCGGCGCGCGGTCATTACCTTTGCACTAA
Organism: Pyrinomonadaceae bacterium; assembly: GCA_035606795.1. Classification (GTDB taxonomy): domain Bacteria; phylum Acidobacteriota; class Blastocatellia; order Pyrinomonadales; family Pyrinomonadaceae; genus UBA11740. Next base: position 48,809 of record DATNEI010000012.1, on the reverse strand, counting down.
CACTGGGGGCTACTCACTCAATGGCTATGCAGTGGGCGATACCGGGTGGAGCGGCGCCGACATTCCGTCGGCTGGAGGTGTCGCGCTCTTCCGCACTAACAATCCAGTGAACTACACGTTGAGTGAACGTCTCGATGCGGCCGGATATGCGGGAGTCAATGCGCTGTATCGCGAAGGCAACGGCTTCCCAACCGGCGGAGGAGAAACGACCGGAAATTTGGACTACACCATTGTCCGATCAATGACGCGGACAACAGGAGGTCTTCCCAGGGACACGGGTGACAACGTCTCGGATTTCATGATGGTTAACACGGCGGGAGCTTCTACCGGCATGGGAGCGATCCTCGGCGCACCCGGGCCTGAGAATCTAAGCAGTCCAATCCACCGCAACTCGCAATTCGCCACGTTGTTGCTCGATCCATTGACGTCATCCGCGGCACCGCCAAATCGCGCGCGCGACTACACCGCGGTGACGAATGGAACGCTGGGCACCTTATTGGTGCGGCGCACGTTCACCAATAACACTGGCGCGTCCGTTACTCGATTGCGTTTCCGGATCGTAGAGTTCACAACTTTGACGACGCCACCTGTTGCGGGTCAGGCTGACCTGCGGGCGCTCAACTCGAGTGATGGCACGGTGATGGTGAACGGAAGCCCTGTGACTGTTCGCGGACTCACCCTGGAACAGCCACCCACGCAACCGAACGGTGGCGGCTGGAACAGTTCGATGAACACCGGATTCATTAATCTGGCGTCGCCGCTGGCAAATGGAAATTCTGTGAATGTGGAGTTTCGGCTTGGCGTAATGGCCGGCGGCAGATTCACTCTCCTTGTTAACATTGAAGCGACAACCAGCATTGCGCCGCCGCCGTAAACTGCCGGTTTATTGGAGGAAAGGTAACTAATTCACGAACCGGCGCAGTTGGACGCTGATCGCAAATCCGATCGCGATGAAAGTCGCGAGTACTGAAGAAAGGCCGGCGCTCATCAGCGGCAGGGGCACCCCGATGACCGGCAATAAACCGACGGCCATTCCTACGTTCAGGCAGATTTGAAAGATTAAGCCTCCGACAATAGCCATGATTACCAGCATGCCCGTCCGGTCCCGAGACCGGCGGGCATCTGTGATCAAGCGGGTCAGTAACAGCGCGTAAGAAGCTAACAACAGAATGCAACCGATAAACCCGGTAGTCTCGGCGGTGACCGCAAAAATAAAATCGGTGTGCGGTTCAGGCAGGAATTTCAGACTGCTTTGCGAGAATTCTGAATCTCGAGTCCCGGTGACGCCGCCGGCGCCCACCGTCACGATTGACTGCCAGGTGTGATAACCAAAGCCGCGCTTGTCTGCATTTTCCGGATCGAGAATGACGTTGATGCGTTCCAGCTTGTAGCCGTGCAGCAGGCCAGTCTTGACGCCCACCGCGTAACCAAGCGGTGCTCCTAAAATACAAAGCGCCAACGCCGCGGCGACCATCCACATGCGAACGGATGAGAGAAACAAAATGACGGCAAGTAGTGGCAGGTAGGTTATCGCCTGACCCATGTCGGGCTCGAGCAGGATAAGACCCATCGGTAAGGCAAGAATCGCGACCCCTTTCAGGAACTCCTGCCACGTCAAATTGCCGGAGCGATGCTTACCGAAAAACTTTGCGAGCATCAAGACCACCGGAATCTTAACGAACTCTGACGGTTGAAATCTTCCCAACGGTCCGGGCAATTGAATCCAGCAGCGTTGGCCGTTCACTTTCACGCCAATATGGGGAAACAGGACGATGATCAGGAGCAACAACCCGAAGATGTAAAGAATGGGAGCGAGCTCTACCAGACGCCGGTAATCGCTGAAGGCAATCGCCAGCATGGCCACCAGCGCGATCGTCAGCCCGACGATCTGTTTTTGCCAATAGGTTTCGGTCGGTTGCGCATTGCGAATTTCCCAAACGCCAAAGGCAACGATCACAATCGCCAGCGCCGCGACCAGCCAATCGAAATCTCGAAGAGTTTTCTTTTGTAGAACTGCAACCATTGTTCTTTTCCCTCTCGCTCTGGGAGAGGGTTAGGTTATAAACATTGCCGATTGCCAATTTCTCACTTTTGATTGGACGGCACGCTAAACTGCATTCCCTCTAGCTAGATTTCAATCGGCAATCGGCAATCACAAATCGGCAATGCATCAGCGCACTTTCATTGCGATGTTTTCTTTCGGCGCCTGCGGTTGACCGTGTGTCTTCTGGTAATAAACGTCGTAGACGGCGCGCACAGACGGTGCTCCGAAACGTGAACCGAGGCCGGCATTCTCGATCAACGCGACGCACGAAATTTCGGGCTTGAAAGCCGGAGCATACGAAACAAACCACGAATGGTCCCGGTGCTCGCTGCCCTCTTTGCCGAGACTCACTACCTGCGCCGTTCCGGTTTTACCAGCGATGTCGAAACCGGCGAGTTTAATTCCGGTCGCGGTGCCGGCTTCGTTTACAACTGCCCACATCGCCTGCACCACAGTTGCGCTTTGATCAGGCGGAATACCGAGATCTCTTGGCTGCGGTCGATCGAAAGCGCGCCCCGCGCGCTCGGGCCGATAGTCAGTGCTGTTGGGATTGCCGACGGCGCCGACCGGGCGCACTTCTTTCAGCACGTGCGGTACGAACATTTTGCCCTTCATACCGATAGCCGAGTGCGCGCGCAGCAATGCGATGGGGGTCAGAACATCCTCGCCCTGTCCGAACGATGAATAGACAGTGTCGATGTCTTTCCATTCGGGGTCGGCCGGATAAAGCTTCGCCTTCAATTCGCGCGACGGTGTCATGCTGACAAGTTCATGCGGCAAATCGATGCCGGTGCGCTTATCGAGCTCGAACATGCGCACCATCTCTTGAATGCCTTCCAGCTTCATCTTCAAACCGAGGCGATAGAAATATCCGTCGCAGGATTTCTCGATGGCGATGTGTATGTTGGGCGAGCCATGATTGCCGCCCATGCAGCGCGTGAATTTGTTGCCGATAGTGATGCCGCCGCCGCAAACCAGATTCGAGTCCTCGATTGTGATCGCACCTTGTTTCAGGCCCGCAGTGGCCATCAAAGGCTTCCAGGTTGATCCCGGAGGATAACGACCCTGCACCGCCCGGTTCAACAGAGGCTTGTCGGGATGAGTCAGCAGTTGCTGATATTCGGCGCGACCTTCCTTGGTGGTAATGCGTTGCGAAAAAAGATTCGGATCGAAAGTGGGCGCGGAAGCGAGGGCGAGAATCTCTCCGTTGTTAGGATCCATCGCGATGATTACGCCTCGGCCTTGCGGAGACTTGCGGAGTTGATCCTCGGCCGCCAACTGAAGATCGCTGTCGATCGTGAGCACGATGTCCTGACCCGATTGTGGTTCAACCCGATCGAGTTCACGCTGAATGTGTCCGCGGCTGTCCACCACCACGCGACGAAAACCATCACGGCCGCGCAGAGTTTCATCGTACACCGATTCGACGCCGTCCTGTCCGATGAGGTCGCCCGGTTTGTAGCCCTTCGCCTTATAGCGCGGATCTTCCAGCTGTTCGGGACTGATTTCCTGCACGTATCCCAGCACATGCGCGAGCGTTCCGTTTGCGGGATAACGCCGTTGCGGAGTTTGCTCGACACGCAATGCCGGATACTCGAGTTGATGTGCGTCAACCCAGACGATGTCGCTCTGGTTGGCGCCTTCTTTAATTAGGATTGATTCGAACGCGGGCTGCGATTTCACCTGCTCGAACCGTTCGCGCAAAATTTGAGGGTCGATATCCAGCCCGGTCGCGAGCGGCTGCACCAGCGAATTCCGATCGATAGACTTGGTGTCTTCGCGTGAGAGCAGAATGTTGTAAATCGGCGCTGAGTTAACCAGGACGTGACCCTCGCGATCGAGAACGTCACCGCGTGGCGCTGGAATCGGCAAAAGGCGAATGCGCTGGTTCTCAGCAACTTCGGCGTACCTGGCGCCGTTGACGACCTGCAGTACATAGAGGCGCACCGAAAGAACGCTGAGCAGCAGAAGGATCACAGCCTGAATCAACCGCAGGCGAACTCGCAGATTTTGTGAATCGTCAACGAACTTCATGATTCGTCTCCCAAATTACCATTGCCGGCTGGTAGTTCTTCGCCTCTTTCTGCTGAAGGCGCTCGAGCCACTACGCGCGACCCGCCGGCGTACGGTGAATTGCCGTCGCTGCCTCGCCTTGTCGCTAAAAAAGTTATCATGAATGTAAAGCAGCAGCGTGCCGACGACGGTCGTGGCGATCAGCTTGTACGAAAGCGCCTGTACGAACGGCATCGAGGGCGATTGTCCCAGCAGCCGATTCATCCCGAAGTAGACCAGGTTGTCGAGGAGCGCCGCCGCCGCCAACACCGGAATCCTGAGCAGCGTCGTGTCAAGCATCACGCGTGAGGCAACGAAGTAAACCGCGTAGGCCGTTAACACTTTCGAAAAGCCACTGGCACCCAACAAGCCGCGGCTCAATGCGTCGGTCGCCACCCCCGCGATCGCTGCGATCAATAGCGCCTGCAAGGCCTCGCGCTGCAAGGCGAAATAAACGACCAGAATCAGCACCAGGTCAGCCGAAGCCAGCGGAGGCCAAACCGCGCGCAACGCTGAGGGTAGCGCAATGGCGACGATCAGCACGGCAATGATCTTTAGCTGACGCATGACTGATTAGTAAACAGTGAGCAGTGAGCAGGAAGAACGTAGAAGGCAGAAAGCAGAAAGCAGAAGGCAGAAGGCAGAAAGCAGAAGGCAGAAGGCAGAAGGCAGCAACCGGAAATCTTTACCGCTCGCGGAAATTTTCTAAAACCGAAATGCCTCATCAGACGATTTGTCGCGGAAATTGCGCACCGTGGCGAGATTTGCGTATTGCCTTCTGCTTACTGCTTACTGCTTACTGCTTACTGCTTACTGCCTTCTGTCTTCTGTCTTCTGCCTACTGTTTTTTCTTGTCCACGTTGGGGAGCGACTGATCCATTTGTCCGGTCCTGGTCGGGTGATACTGAAGCACCATGACTTCTTTCAGTCGATCGAGACCGGCGCTCGGTCGAATATGAATTATCTGAGGTTGCGTAGCCGTGCCCGGATGCAACTCGATCACCCGACCCACCGTCAATCCCACGGGATAGATCCCATCCTGACCCGTGGTGTAAACCGTGTCACCGATCTGCACCTTTTCCAAACCCGACACGTAACGCATGTCGAGCAATCCATTCTCACCCATTCCCTTAATCGATCCGACGGGATTTGACGTACCCAATTGTCCCACGACCGCGCCGGTCCCGGATTTCTCGTCGGTGATCAGCATTACCTGCGAATTCAGCGGCCCGGTAGAAATCACGCGGCCCACGATTCCATCTGCCGTGACCACCGGCATGTTGATCTCGACGCCGGCCCAGCGGCCTTTGTCGATCGATACCGAATCGAACCACATCGAAGGATCGCGCGCGATTACCTGCGCAGTGACGGTTTGATAGCTGGAGTTTTGAGTGAGATTGAGAAGTTTCTCGAGCCGATCGGCCTGGGCGGCCTTTTGACGAGTATCTCGCAGCTCGGTCTGCATTTGCTCAACTTGAGCGCGGAGTTGTTGATTCTCGGCCGAAGCGCGGCGCAATTCGCCAACTCCACCGAACAAACCCCCGAAAAAGTATCCTACTGTCGATACGCCTCGTTGCACCGGATAGGCGACACTCTGCGCGACCGTGCGAATTTTGCGTTGCTTGGTTGAGTCGTCGCGGGCGTCATAGGTCATGAGCGCGACGTTTAGCGCCAGCAGGCCAAAAAACCACCAGGGCGCGCGCTGGCGAATCTCTCTTTGAGTGCGAATTGCCGCCATTTCTTACATTGCCGATTTTTGATTGCCAATTGCCGATTGGCCGTCTACGTAAATCGCAAATCGGCAATTGGAAATCGCCAATGTGTCAGGTTCCGCTGGTCAGACTGTTGTCCCACTTAACCCGCTTCAGCAGATCAAAGTCGGAAAGCATTTTACCCGTTCCCAAAACAACTGAAGCGAGTGGATCCTCAGCCAAAGAGACGGGTAGCCCCGTTTCGATCGACAAACGTTTGTCGAGATTCTTCAAGAGCGCGCCACCGCCAGTCAGCACAATGCCGCGTTCGACGATGTCGGCGGAAAGTTCCGGCGGCGTTCTTTCCAACGCCACGCGCACCGCGTTGATGATCGTGGAAACGGAATCCGCGAGCGCTTCACGAATTTCTTCGTCGGTGATGGTGACCGTCTTGGGAATGCCTTCGATCAGATTCCGTCCGCGCACTTCGTAAGAGAGTTCTTCATCGAGCGGAAAGGCTGAACCCAGTTCGATTTTGATCGCTTCCGCGGTTCGTTCGCCGATCAGCAGATTGTATTTTCGTTTGATGTACTGCGTGATGGCTTCATCCATCTCGTTTCCGGCAACGCGCACGGACCGCGAGTAGACGATGCCGCTCAAACTGATCACCGCGATGTCGGTTGTGCCGCCGCCGATATCCACCACCATGTTGCCATGCGGCTCAGTGATGGGCAGGCCCGCGCCGATCGCCGCGGCCATTGCTTCTTCAACCAGATAAACTTCGGAGGCCTTTGCGCGATAAGCAGAATCTTCGACCGCGCGTCGTTCGACCTGCGTAATCTCGGATGGAATTCCGATCACCACGCGCGGGCTGACCCACGTCTTTCCGTTGTGTGCTTTGCGAATGAAGTGCTGCAGCATCTTTTCAGTGACTTCGAAGTTCGCAATCACGCCGTCTTTCATGGGTCGAATCGCGACGATATTTCCCGGCGTGCGGCCGAGCATCTCCTTCGCGTCGCGCCCGACGGCTTCGACGGCGTTAGTGACTTTGTTAATCGCGACGATTGAAGGTTCAGAAACGACGATGCCGCGTCCCTTGGCGTAAACCAGAGTGTTCGCGGTGCCGAGGTCTATTGCCAGATCGCTGGAAAAAAGGCTGAAGACAGATTTGAAGGCCATCAAAAAGACTTCCCTGAAAGGTAATTGGATCGCCGGAAGACGTGAGCGGTTGTTTCCTTACCAAGCTTAAAAGTCGGCTGACTTCGCGAGCGAGTTTTCGAAAGCCGCAAACAACTCACCGAGGGCAATCAAAGATACAACGATTCGCGCAGTAATGCTATCGGTAAATTAGCGCGCGACGAAAATCTTTCATCGCACTCTTGTTCGATGGCCCAGGAGCCGTGAAGCACTAAGCCATCCTCGGCTGCAACTGAAGGTCTGCGAATGCGTGTCAGCTGTTACGCGTCAGCGGCAGCCGGTACTGACTGCGATTTCCCTGTGGGTCGAAAGCCATGATCGTCACTTCGCGGAGGCTCACGTTGGCGGTGACTTGAACCTGGAAATTACCGTCTGGTCCAACCATGGTTTCCCGTCCCGAAACCGAGATGGTCGTGCCCGGCGCACTTGAGCCGCGAATGATGTAAAGATCGCCGCCCAGATAATTCGAACTCAAGCGCGTTACCACGACCGTGGCGGAGCCATTACCCTGCGTCGAAACAATAAATTTTTTCGGCTCGCTCCAATCGCTTGTCTGACCCGTTGAAGCCGTGGCGCGCACGCGCCAGAAATAAGCTCCCGGCCGCAAATCATTTGCGCTGAACTGCGTCAAAATTAACTGATCGCGCTCGATGACTTTTCCTTCCGGAACAAAGAAAGGCGACGTGGCAACTTCCACGCGATAGAAGGCGGGCACGCCGGTCTGTGGTTTCAGCCAACGGAGCGGAACGGTGGCTACACCATTGCCGCCGACAATTATCTTTTCGAGATCGTGAGGCTGCGCAGGTTGCGGCACCTCGAGCAGACGCTGCGGCTTTGAGATCGTTCCCGACTGGTTCACTGAAACGTATTCGCCAGAATTCAAAGTGGTGCGCTCACCGCTGTGATTCTGACTTTCGATCGAACCTGCGTTGACTCGGATCTCTTCAGTGCCTTCCGGGCTCACCCCGAAGCTTGCGTTCGTCTGTGCTCCGATCTGGTTTTTAGTATTGGGAGTCTCGACTACGTTCTTTGCACCTTCGGTCTGCTCTTGCGTGCGCACCAGCATCTGGCCGCTGTCAACCACGACATGCACATTGGATCGCTTTCCACCTTCAGAACTTTCATTGTCGCGAATGATGATTGTACTGTTTGGCCGGACGACGACTGTTGAGCCATCAGCCATGGCGATGCGCGCGCGACCGTCGGCCTGAGTTTGCACCGTGTCGCCAGGATAGAGTTGAGTGTCACTGCTCGCCAGCACCACTTGTCGCGTCGCGGAATGAATCACTCGCACGTCGCCTTCGTATGATTCAAATCGCGCGCCGGCGGGCGCATCGAGCTTGAGTGCGACGCGTTTAAGTGGGTTGCCGAATTTCCAAACGTAGAGGCCCGCTCCCATGATGAGAAGAGCAAAGACCAATCCACTCGCGGCCAATTTAACGGCGCGTTTTTGGACAATCCACCAGTCGAATTGAAAGCTGCTTTGTCGCGTAACCATGTGCGGACCTGGAGAGGTGAAGCGGGGCTGAGGAAATCGTTCGAACAGCCAAACGGAGTTTAACACAACGGCCGGAACCCGTTCAAGAACCTGTTTTCGGCCTGTTTTTGAGTTTGGGCTGGATCCTAGCGGACGTAGATCGGGTTTGAGATGACCCAGGGTTTGCCGGCAGCGGGTGACGGAAGCGAGTCGAGATAGGCCTCGATTCGGTATGCGCCCGGGCTGGTGATGGGGAATTCTGCCGAGAGACCAGACGCATGTGCTGACGCATTTCCATCCTTGAGCAGGACAAACCGAGTTAGCAATGGGCTCTTCGCGCTCAAGGTGATCGGATTCGCGAGCGATAACTCATCGCCCATCATCTTGTCAGATTGAGCCACGCGAAAATCGAAACCCGTTGGATCGCCGAAAATGTCGAACGAGATGTAACAGTGTCCAAGCGAAATCGCTTCGAGCAAACTCTCAGGAGTTAAAGGAGTCTCCTTCTTGAGCAGTACATGAGTACGCACAGTGCGAAAGCTGCGTTCGTACGGATCAAGTTTCAATCCAGCGATCTGTTTACCGGTCGAATCGCTCAGTCCGAAACCCACGTTCGAATGAGCATCGTTACCGGCGATCGCAACCAGCTTGCGATTGTTGGAAGTGTTTGCATCGTCCCAGCGTTTGAGCTCGTCATTCGGCCGAGCAAAAAAGTTCGCAAAAATTAAATCGGGATAGCTGCGATAGGACCAGAGACCATCGAAGAAAGTCATCAGCCGGTTGATCTGCTTGACGTTCGTGAACAGGTTATAAACTTCGACACCATCCACCGCATTGCTCTGCCATATTTGTGATTCGTTGGGATAGGCAGCAAACGCCAGTCTGTGATTTGCGTGTTGCTGATCCACAAACTCTTTTGTGGTGTGACTCTCATTCGCGTTCGCTGGTCCCGGAATTAACAAAAGCCGATCCCCGTCCGACGTCGAGACTTCGTTTCCACTGATGAAGAGCACGCCGCCATGACTCCCATTCAGCGTCATCGCCGCCGTGTCGAACTCTGCCTGCGGATGCTCCGTCATGATCACAAAGGCGAGATTGTTCGCTGTGGCTGCCGTGACCAGTTCTGCGAACGTGCCGGTACTGTGGCCCCCGAGGGAAGTGTGCACGTGAATAACGCCTTTGTAGTCGACGTAGCCCGATGAGGTTTCGGTTGTGACGCGTTGAGATGCCAGTTGCTGGATCGCGTTCCGCAGCCGCTTCAAGCGATACCGGCGATAAGCAAAAGGCGCCTGCGAACACAGGATGACGATCAGCAGGACAACGAGCAGCTTTCTTCTGCGCATCATTGAGCGGATGTTTGCGGGCGCAGGCTTTGCAGTTGGTCGTTGAGCAACTCCCACACCTGCCGCACGTGTGCTTCGGTCGTGCGAATGTTGCCGATTGAAAGTCTCAGAACCAACTGGTCATTTAATTTGGTGTGCGAAAGAAGAGCTTTGCCGGTTGCGTTCACGCCGTGCATGATGGCTTCGTTCAGCGCGTCCAGATTCGTTCCCGGTTCATTTGCCGGATTTGCCCGAAAACAAACAAGGGCGAACGGAACCGGAGCCATCACTTCCCAATCGGGCGCTGTTTCAACCCACGAGGCGAACAGTTTCGCCAGCCGCACGTGCTCGCGAATGCGCGCGACGAGACCTTCGTGACCAAAATAGCGAATGATCATCCACAGCTTCAGGGCGCGAAAACGTCGCCCCAGCTGAACGCCATAATCGGATCCACTACGCACTTTGTCCTGCTCAGGCGTACGCAGATATTCCGGCACCAGCGAAAAGGCGCGCCGCAGCAAATCCATGTGCCGGCAGTACAGCACGGAAAGGTCGAACGGCGTGAAGAGCCACTTGTGCGGGTTCATTACCAACGAGTCTGCCCGATGACAACCGTCGAGGGCGTGTCGTAACTCCGGAACGATTGCCGCAGAACCGGCGTACGCTGCGTCAACATGCAGCCACATCACGTGCTCTTCACTAAGCGGGACTATGTCCGCGACGGGATCGATGCTGGACGTGGAAGTTGTTCCCACAGTGGCGACGATGCAGAACGGAAGAAAGCCGGCGCGCTTGTCTTCTTCAATCGCGGCCGCGAGCGCCTTTACGTCCATCCGAAATTCACTGTCGGTCGGAATCTTGCGCAACGCACGCTGGCCCAATCCCAGCGTAATAATGCCTTTGTCGATCGAAGAGTGTGCTTGTTCAGACGCATAGACGCGCAAGAGCGGCAGATCCTTTCGCCCACTCATGCCTTCTTCGCGAATGCGCAACTCGACGCCTTCGCGGGCGGCGGCAATCGCATGCATGCTTGAAACGGAAGCAGTGTCGTAAATGATTCCGCTCATGCCCTCGTCGAGTCCGATCATCTGACGCAACCAGTCGAGCACGACTTCTTCGAGTTCCGTTGCAGCAGGCGAGGTGCGCCAGAGCATGGACTTAACATCGAATGCGGCACTCAATAGCTCGCCAAAAATTCCAGGCCCTGAAGTAGAAGTCGCGAAGTAAGCGAAGAAAGAAGGGTGACTCCAGTGCGTGAGCGCGGGGACAATTAATCGATCGACGTCCGCGAGAATCGTTTCCATCGATTCGCCTTGGGCCGGCGGCGAGGAGGGAAGTTGAGCTTTCAGATCGCCCGGCTCAATCTGCGCCAGCACCGGCAAATCATCAATGTGTTCGAAGTAATCCGCGATCCAGTCGATCAGTTCGTGGCCGTGGCGGCGGAACTCCTCGGCCGGCATATCTCCGAGGGCAGGATGTTCTTCTTCGGGCTTGTTGGCGGGACTAGTCACTTGATGATTTCTTTGCGTTCCTTGGCGTCTTTGCGTCTTTGCGTGAGACTCATTCTGCGAGACCATTCACGACTCGTGAAATGCCATTCTTGATCAATTCCACATTGAAATTAATTAAGAGTCCGAGACGCTTGTCGGCCAATCTGAGATAAGTTAGCAACTGCTTCTTATGAACTGGACCAATAACTTCAATCGATTTGATTTCCACAACAAGCTTGCCGCCCACTATCAAATCAGCTCGGAAACCAACTCCCATTCGAATATCCTCATGAACGAGCGGGATCGGTTGCTGCCTTGTGACGGTCAGGCCGCGCTTGCTGAGTTCGTGAGCCATGATGGCTTCATAAACCGATTCCATCAAACCAGGGCCGTATGTGGAGTGGATTTTGTAGGCGACGTCGACGATCTGTTTTGCGATCTCATTCTCGGTCATGGGAGGGGTGTTTTCACGCAAAGGCGCAAAGACGCAAAGGAACGCAAAGAACGAGAGCGAACGTCACGTAAGCCATTTGCTCAACCGCTCTTCTGCCTCGTTTTGCGAAACTGCACCATCAGTGTCAGCGGCTTTCAATCCATTGCGCACTTTTTCAAGGACGTAAAGGTGATATTGGATATCTTCGAGTGAACAATCGTTCGGGAGTTTACCGAGTAACTGTTCAACCTCTTCTTTCGCGGTAGCCATGCATAGATTATAACGGACAATCAAAACCTGCGCATTAGAACCCCAGTGGCTGCAATGGCCTTACTTGGGTGCCTTCGAAGAACCAACTCGCGCCCACGCGCAAACGATGATGCCAGGTTGGCAGACGCGCCGTATACATCGCGAATCGCGCCTGCCGCGCGAGCGGCCCCGCCATCACTTTGCCGCCCGTGAGGACCGCGGCGTGCTCTGTGCCCAGACTGAGCGCTTCACCCAGCTCTACAAAATGTTTTGTCTTCAGCTCTTCACCTCGCAAAAACGCACGCACGTTGCGCGCGCACAGATGTGCTTGTTGCAGGGCGAGCTGCGCCGTACCCGCAAGTGTCGGCGCGACATCCGGATAAAAAGCCATGTCACCGAGCGCGAACGCATTTTCATGTTCCCGCACCTGGAGTGTCGGAGCGACCACGATCAGTCCGCGTTTGTCTTTTTCGACTTTGAGAGATTCGATGATCGGATTCACGCGTACGCCGGCGACCCAAACGACACCGGCGGTTTGGATCACTGTCTCGCGGCTGTTGTGCTCCAGCGTTAGTGTGTCTTCGGTCACGCGGGCGACGCGTGTTTGCGTATGAACCTCAATGCGATGTCGTTCCAGCTCGCGTTCGACATACTCGCGAATCTCGTCACCCATGCCGGGCACCAGCCGATCGGTCATTTCAATAATCATGACGCGGGGCTCGCCTCGCAGCGCGCGCCGCTTCACTGCGTCGCGCAACAAGTCGGCCATCTTGGTCGAGAGCTCGACACCGCTGGCTCCGCCACCAACCACGGCGAACGTCAGCGCTGCGCGCGTGTCTTGCGGCGCCGCATCCGGCTGAATCCGATCGAGCGCTTCAGTCATCCGCCGGCGTAGATGATTGGCGTCGTCGATCGCTCGAAATGGTACGGTGAATTCTTCGGCGCCTTCGACACCCCAATAATTTGTCGTCGCGCCAAGCGCCAGTACCAGCACGTCGTAAGTCAGTGCCGCATTGCGTCCTTCGACCACGACAGATCGAGTCTCGAGGTCAATCGAGCGGATCGCGCCGCGCACGACTTTCACATCGTCCAGCAACTCGGAATAATTCGGCGCGATGTGCCAGGCTTCGACTTCGCCGCTCAGGTATTCGTAGAGCATCGGCTTGAACAGGAAGTGGTCCTCATCGCTGACCAGGGTTATTTCGCCCGCTCCCGCCAGGTCAAGCGCTGTAAACAGACCGCCGAATCCACCGCCGAGAATTAGGATTTTCGCGGATTTACTTGCCATTTCTGTTGATTTGCAGCATGTCTAATTGAGCGGCTGATGTTACCAGACATCATTCACAGCGCACAGCGTCGGATCGCGCGGCGATTGGCTGTCGGCTGGACACTCAAGCAGCGGGATGTTACTTTCTCTGCGTAATTTGAATCCTTGCGGTTTGACGATCGAGTCGGCTTACTGCGATCCAGGAGGGCCATTTTTCAGCAGTGGCATTAGCAAAAGAAGCGAAAGAAAAGATAGTTGGTGATTTTCGCACACATGAGAGCGACACGGGTTCACCTCAGGTACAAATCGCGCTTTTAAGTCAGCGCATTAACGAACTCACCGAGCATTTCAAAACCCACAAGAAAGATAATCATTCGCGGCGCGGCCTGTTGATGATGGTCCAGCACCGGCGAAGTCTGCTCAATTACTTGAAAAAGACGAACATACAGCAGTACCACGACGTCGTGGGACGACTGGGACTGCGCGTTAGTCAAAAGAATTAAGACAAAGAGATACTTCGATCTCTAGTTACTGAAAAAGCCCGTGCCCTTCGAAGGCCTGTGACCGAGCCGAACGTGACGGCGACATTTAGGAAGACAGGCGGCGCGTAGCGAAACAAACCGAAAGGCGGCAAGAGCTTCACGGGTAAGGCTCTGCCGCCTTTGTTTTTATTGTCCGACAAGCTTCAGCTTGTCGCCAAGTTACAAACGACAAACTGTTTGTCGAACAACAAATCGCAGCGGATGAGACGTTGCGTGCCGGGCGGTACCTTCACGGAACCTGCTTGGCTTCGTCAAAAGGAGACGAACAAAAATGACTGTGAAAAAGTATTTGAAAGAATCAATCAGAGTTGGTGACCGAGATCTGACTGTCGAAGTCGGACGGCTTGCCAAACAGGCAGACGGATCGTGCGTGATTCGTTACGGAGACACCATGTTGTTGTGCGCCGCCGTTGGCGCGCAGTCACCACGCGAAGGCATCGATTTCTTCCCGCTGACAGTTGAATACCGGGAAGCATTCTTCGCCGCCGGTCGCATCCCCGGAAATTATTTTCGGCGCGAAGGTAGACCAAACGAAAAGGAAGTCCTGACCTGCAGATTAATCGACCGGCCCTGCCGTCCTTTGTTTACCGAAGGGTACCGCAATGAAACGCAGGTGGTCGCCTCGGTTATTTCCGCCGACCCGGACAACAATCCGGACGTCATCGCGATTACCGGCGTATCGTGCGCGCTTTATCTTTCCGACATTCCATTTCCAAATCCAATTGCCGGTGTGCGCGTGGGTTTGATTGACGGCCGCTATATCGTGAATCCGACTTATAGCGAGATTCGCGAATCCAAACTCAACTTAATCGTCGCCGGAACGGAAGAAGCGATCGTGATGGTCGAAGCCGGCGCCTCGGAAGTTTCCGAAGCGATCATGGTGGAAGCTCTCATGCTGGCCCATAAGGAAATCAATCGCCTGTGCCGTTGGCAAAAAGAGCTTTACAAAGCGCTCGGCATCGAGAAACGAGCGGTCGAAACGCCAGTGCTCAACGAAGAGATGCTGGGAGAAATCGACCGGAACTATGCCGAACGACTGCGCGCCGCGCTCGACACTTCGGGCCAGGAAAAGCGCGCCAGTTATGCCGCGGTCGACAACTTGAAAAAAGAAGTCGTCGAGTCGTATCCCGAGGATCAAACCGAAACTCGTTTGATGGCCAAGAAGTGTTTCGACCATCTTAAGGAGAAGATTTTCCGCGACGATATTTTGAATCACCGTCGCCGTCCCGACGGCCGACGCTTTTCGGAAATTCGTCCCATCAACTGTGAAGTTGGCTGGCTGCCGCGGACGCATGGCTCAGCCCTGTTTACGCGGGGCGAGACACAGGCGCTGGTTACTACGACGCTCGGCACGAAAGATGACGAGCAATTCATGGATGACCTGGAAAAAGGCGAGATCAAGCGTCGCTTCATGCTGAACTACAATTTCCCGCCATACTCTGTGGGCGAGACCGGCAGATTTGGGAGTCCGGGCCGCCGCGAGATTGGCCACGGCGCTTTGGCGCGACGCGCGTTGGAAGCCGCACTGCCCGACGATGACGAATTTCCCTATACGATTCGCATTGTCTCTGACATTACTGAATCGAACGGCTCGTCCTCAATGGCGAGTGTCTGCGGCGGCTCGTTGGCGTTGATGGATGCCGGCGTGCCGATGAAGTCGGCAGTCGCAGGCGTCGCCATGGGCCTGGTTATGGAAGGCAACAAGTACGCGATTTTGACCGACATCGCCGGCGCCGAGGACCATTACGGAGACATGGACTTCAAAGTCACTGGAACAGGTGAGGGAATCACGGCGCTCCAGATGGACATCAAGATCGCCGGGGTCAACGCGCAAATCATGGCGGAGGCTCTCGAACAAGCCAGAAAGGGCCGCATGTACATTCTGGGCGTGATGGAGCAGACGCTGAACAGTGCTCGTCAGGATATTTCTCCGCATGCGCCGCGTATTATCAAAATCAAAATTAATCCAGACAAGATCCGCGACGTTATTGGACCAGGCGGTAAAGTTATTCGCGCCCTGGTTGAAGAAACCGGCGCCAAGATCGATGTCGAAGACGATGGCACCGTTTCCATTGCGACCGCGGATGCCGCGGCGGCCGAAGCTGCCGTCAATCGCATCAAGGGCCTGACAGCGGAAGCCGACGTCGGCGCAACCTACGTGGGCACCGTCAATCGTATCGTTGACTTCGGGGCTTTCGTGGAAATCTTTCCCGGCACCGATGGCTTGCTCCACATCTCGGAAATCGCCGACCGCCGCGTTCGCGACGTACGCGACGAGCTCCGCGAAGGACAGCAAATCATGGTCAAGTGCATCGGCAAGGAAGGCAACAAGATTAAGCTTTCCCGCAAAGCTGTACTGCGTGATGAGGCCAAACAGGCTGAAGCCGCCGGTGGCCACGAGTAACCACACCGAACTAAGCGGGTGGCGGGCTCAAGTTAAGCCTGCCATCCGCTTAACATCAAAACCCCCACTCGGAACCGCTCTCAGGTCAGAAATGACTTTTAATATTTTCCGGCAATCAATGTCTTGATCAATTTTTATGGTGGGCCGAATCGCTGCCGGTACTCCGTAGAATAGATGAAGATGAAGATCATGTGACGCAAGTTGTTCGGATTTGCGGTCAGCGTGGCTACGTTGTTCTGATATCCGATCGAGTCCGGGTCTCGCCGCTGGAAACCGAAGTATAGGATCGAGACCGTGCCTTCGGTCAGGAACTTATTAAATGCGCCTGAGCTCTCTGCGATCCCACGCAGGATCTGGCCATTAGTCTGCGCACCGGCGTTGTAAGACCCCGCGGGCAAACCGGCTGTCTGTAGCAGCGCGTCAGCCAGCGGCTGACCGCTCAAGCCCGGATACTTCGTGAAGAACTCAGTGCGTTGCACAAATGCATCCGCAAAGGCGACTTTGCTAGCTTCTTCTTCCGCGGGAGATTTTGGCCCGCCGACCAGCGCCATGTCGGGAATGAACTGCGCGTACGTCGGCCGCTGGTTAAAGCTCACCATGTAAAAACGGAAAGCAAAGTAGCCGCGATTCAGAAACTCATCGGACTGGAAAAAACCAGCCGCCACGTGCAAACGATCGCAATCCGACGTCGGCGGTTCGCCGAAACCGCCATTCGGGCACGGCCCCAGCGTATTTATCCAGTTTTGCAAACCAGTCGAGTCAGGCTGCCGGTTCAGAATATCGAGATACATCTGCCGGATGAAAAACTCAACGCCGTCAATCGGGTTCTGCGTAGCTGTGGTTGAATCGTTATCAAGGATCACGATCGTTGTAGTCGATGGCGAATGCAACGCCCCCCCGACCGGATTGCTTAACGTGACCGTGAAGGTTTCGTTTCCTTCCACGTGCACGTCATTGATCAGCGAAATCGCAAAAGTCTTTTGCGTTTCGCCGGCGGCAAAGCGGAGCGTGCCAACGCTGGTGACGTAATCACAACGTTCTGAGGCTCGCCCATTTACGGTGGTGCAATTTTGCAATCCGGCGGTGTCAGAAGTTGCATAATTGACAGTTGAGGCGACCGTTGTGTCGCCGGTGCGGTTCACTGTAGCGGTGATGACGGGATCATTTTCGAAGCCGGCGAAGGTGCCGTTGAATTGGAAGAAGGTGCCGTGCTCTGCAACGACATCCCCGACGTCTTGAGGATTCTGATTCACGGTGAAGAGAATACCCGGCGGAGTAAAGGCGTAACCTTGTTTTTCGAAGGTCACGTCGTAAGAGTTTCCCATGACGGCGTCGTTAAAGGTCCATCGTCCATCGGCTCCTGTCGTCGTCGATTCCAGCAGAGTGCTCCGCAAATAAAGTTTCGCGACCACCCCCTGGAGCGGTGAATTGTTCTCCAGGACTCGACCGGTAACAGTCGCGAATTGCGGCGTCGGAGTAGGGGTCGGCGTGGGCGTCGGAGTCGGCGTGGGCGTCGGCGTTGGCATGACATTCGGATTAAGATATCGCGCGACCGCGAAATCCGTCGGGGTGTTGCTGCTCGTACTCGCCAACCCGATCGCGAGTAATTTGTTGTCGGGCTGAATCGCGATTGCCGTCGCGTAATCTTCGCCGCCGGCGAAATCCGTAGTGATCTTTCCATTGACGCCAAAACTTTGATCGAGAGTGCCGCTTAAATCAAAACGCGCTAGCGCAAAATCAGGAACATCGCCGGCATTTCCGGCACCTCCAGCGAGAACAATCTTGCCGTCAATTTGCAGCGCGAGGCCGAAAGCCACATCTGTGTGCCCGGCATAGTCAACCAGCACTTTTCCGCCGCTGCCGAATGAGTTGTCCAAAGTTCCGTCTACGTTGTAGCGGGTCACCGCCATATCTAATGTCCCGCCGGCGCCGGTACGATCCGCGACTCCTCCCAAAATAATCTTGCCGTCTAATTGGACCGCCAATGCATTTGCCTCGTCGTCTGCGCCGGCGAAGTCAGTGACGACGATTCCATTACTTCCAAAGGAGGTGTCTGAAGAGCCGTCCGCGTTGAATCTGGTGACCGCAAAGTCCTCATCAAAATTCCCGCTGTTGCGTGTCGCGTAGCCGGACGCAACAATCTTGCCGTCAGCCTGCAGGGCCAGCGACGTAGCCGTGTCATTTCCGTTGTCAAAAAAGCCGCGCCCAGTCTTGCCGCCGGCGCCGAAACTTGTATCCAGCGTTCCGTTGACGTTGTAGCGGGCTAACCCAAAGTTTCCGAGTTGAGCTGGAGTGACGCCCGGAGCAGACTCAACATCGACCAAGCCCCCCGCCACGACAATCTTGTTGTCGGGCTGAATCCGCACCGAGGTCGCGCCCTGCACAAAAACAACCGACGAGCTTTGATGGATGTTCAGGTTGAGAACATCGGTAGTGACCTTGCCGCTTGAGCCGAAAGTGGAGTCAAGTGCGCCGTTAGCCTGGTAACGCGCCAGTGCATAGAAAGTATCGTAGTGGTCTCCGGCCAGCTTGACGGCCGTTCCAACGGCAATGATTTTTCCGTCCGAGGGTTGAATGATCACGCCTTGCGCAAAATCAATGTCGCCAAAAAAATCCGTGGTTACCTTTCCTCCGGTTCCAAAAGTCTGATCAAGCGAGCCATCCGGGTTGTACCGAGTCAGCGCAAAGTCAGCATCGATGTCCGAAATGACTGCTCCGCCGGCGACGATGATTTTTCCATCGGGCTGAATTGCGACCGCCGATCCAAAATCGTCCTGACTGAAGAAGTTTGTTGATGCCTTACCTGAAGAGCCAAATGTTGGATCAAGGTCGCCCGGCGCGGCGCCGGCGGGGCGCAGCCAAAGGGCACAGAACACGGCGACGCAGGTCAGAATTATGCTGCATCGCGCGAAGAGGAAGCGCTGCTTGCGGGTCTGTCGAAGAAAACGACGGCCGTCGGTCTTCATTGGCGACGATGGAACCGCTATCATCATTCTTAGAGTGTTCCAGCTTTCGGATTAGACACAGCCTTTTAGCGGCAAACCTTATTCCAGGAATGGTAGAACCCTTGTTACAGCTCGTCAACGCCAATTACCTATATGGTATGCCATCGAATGACAGATGTATGCCTTCGATGACAGCAGGATTTTTGCGTCATTTGGTAGCTGATCAGTTGCGCGTGGGCGAAGCCGAACCAAAAGCACGTGAGCCTTCGCGCCGCCTCCGGTTAGCGCTTCGACGTGTCAATTTCCGCGCTAAATCCCTCTCTGAAATTGGAATAACTTCGACATTCAGCCTGTTTTCCTAACAGGTAAACAAGCCCATCAGGGTTAGCCAAGGCTTGTATTCACGGCAGGCTGTGTTCTGTGTGTCTGAAAAATTGAAAAACATCCCGAGTGCCGGACACGAAAACAGCCGCAGACTTCAGGAGGGAGTTGCCTAACCACATGAAGAGTCGCATTTTTCGCCACGCAAGCATCGTTGCCAGCCTTTTGTTGCTGGTGGCCGTGCCCACCCAGGCGAGTCCAATCAAATTTGCCGATGTTGTGAACGTTATGGGCGACCTGGACAAGGGCGGTCAGGCGAGCCAACTTCGGCTGCGGGTTACACAGGATCCCAGCGTGCCCTTGAACGCTCGAACCAACACTTCGCAATCGGCAGGTACGTCCACCACGACGTCCACCGATGGCAGCGTGGTGGATGCTTCGAATGCTCTGACCACGACGGAGAACTCGAATTCGTCACTCGTGGCCGGCACCGATTTGGCGCCGCAGACGCCGCAAGGCGATGTGCAGGTCTTTGATCAGGATCAGGTCAACGGAACGATTTGCGACTGCGGAGAGATTCCGGCAGTTGGCGGTGGGTTTCCGAAGTGGCCTTTCCTGCTGCTGATCCCGCTCGTTTGCGTCACCGGAATTTGTACGCACCATGGCCACAAGATTCCACCGCCTGAGTGCCCCACGTGTCCGCCGTGTCCGAATTGTCCGACGCCCACGCCGACACCGTCAGTTCCTGAACCGACTTCGCTCTTGTTGCTCGGCTCTGGCATCACCGCATTGGCTGCCGGCGCACGTCGCCGCTATGCGAAAATGCGCGCTGCCAAAGAAGAATCGACCATGTTGGAGGTGTAACGATGAATCAGACAAAACACATCGTCACTTCATTTATGAAAATTTTTATTACGGCTGCAATTGCTCTGTCGTTCGCGTTGGTGTGCACGTCTTCCACGGCCTATGCGAAGAAGCGCGTCAAATATGGAACGCTTGAAGTTACTACCAACCCAGGCGGACTGCCCATCAGCATTGACGGCCGGCCGGAAGGCACAACCTCGACGACGGTGCGCCGGATCGAATTGGATCCGGGTCATCACAACGTCGAAATCGCTCTGCCGAATGGCGGTCGCTGGGTCCGTGATTTTGAAATCGAGCGGTCGCGCAGACTCTGCCTGAATTTGAATTACACCCCGAAGAAGTACACGCCCCCCACGTCTCCATGCCCCTATCCGGTGCTCATATCTGCGCCGCCGACGGTGAATGACGGCGATTTGATTACGTTCACCGCGGATGTTTCGTACTCTGGAACGTCGGCCCTGAATTACGTCTGGACCGTGACGCCGGGTGAAGCCCGCATCGTCAGCGGCGCCGGCACGCCGACCATTACTGTCGATTCAACCGGCCTCGGTGGTCAGAAGATCGTCGCGACGCTGGTTGTCGATGACGGCTCGGGCGAGCCCGCCTGTCGGGTCACGACGTCAGCGCCGACAACTGTGACGCGGAAAGAAGTCCCGCCGCCCACGTGTCGGAAGTTCGATGAATTTCCGTCGATCGCGTTCGACGACACTAAGGCGCGGTTGGACAATCTCGCTATCGAGTTGCAGAACGCTCCTGATGCCATGGCTTACATCTTCGTGTACGCCGGCCGCACCAGCCGCGTTGGCCAGGCCGATGCCCTCGGAAAGCGAGCAGCCGACTATCTCGTCAATTCGCGCGGAGTCGACTCGCGACGCATCAACATCATCAACGGAGGCTATCGCGAAGACGACTACATTGAAATTTGGATTTGTCCGCCAGGAGCGCCGGCGCCCCAAGCATCACCGACGGTGCAGCCTGGTGACGTTAAGCCCAGCGGCGAACGGACCCGCCCCCGGCGACCGCGACGCGGCGAATAACCGAGTCAACAACGCCCCTTGAACGTGGGCATTTCCGAAGGCAGGTGACGACAAATCCGTTGTCACCTGCTTTTGTTTTTACCAATCGATCGCAAAACATACAACTAACCCCAATAAGCGCAATTGTGAACTAAATTGACGTCGGAATCCGCTTGTGTATAATCTCGGCATCCCAGTCCTACCAATAGATCATTGCTAAGGAGGCGCAGCATGATCGTAAGAAAAGCGATTGCGATTCTGAGATACGCGGCGTTTGTGGCACTTGCTACAACCTTGTCTGCTCAAGAACAGGCAAAGCCACTGCCCTATCGTTTCCTGATACCAGAGGGCTATGTCGGTTGGATAAGAGTTGATTTCGATGCGGAAGGCGCACCTGCGCTTCCCATTGAAGAGGGTTTCTATGTGTTCAAATTCCCGGAATCAGGACACCTAAGAACCTCGTCTCATGATGTTGTCGAGAGTCGCCGGAATCAATTCTTCTACTACTCATCTGAAGGAAAATATCGCATTCATGTGGGTGGGCCTCTGGAGCAGCGACTCGTTCAAGAAGAGTTCTCCGGTCCGGGACTCGGGCATCGCGATCCAGTTCCAAACCATTATCGATACTTCTTCATTGGCCCGAAAGATGTTTTTGACGACTATCAAGCACTAGACGTGAAACAACAACCACGCGAGGCCGACGGCTACCCAAAGGTTGGAGCACGAAAGTGGCTTACTCGCGATGACCTGAATCGGATGAAAATTCAAGCAGATTGACCCTACTGCCGTAGCAGTTACAGAAGTTTTGTAAGCCGGAGGTGTTATATGTCCAAAAAAAATAGGGAGAGCGTTGGAGCGGTCGCCTTTTTGATCATCCTTGTATTAGGCACTGTAGCAGTCTTTATTATCAATACTCGTAGCGCCGGGCTCGCTTCGGCTCAACTACCCGCGAAGTCGCAAAAAGACCAGCGACCAACACCTGGACCAGACAACAACTATTTTTTTTCTGAACAGGGCCCACCGGGCGATTGGTTTTTTGAATCCGCCGACATGGACATTACGCAAACGCACGATCTTAACAATCCGGTAGTGATCGCTGGAATAAGATCTTATATGGGAAAGGGAAATTGGCGGAGGCACTTAATGATCGAGAGCATCGTGCTGAAGAACCGCACATCCAAAACGATTAAGGCCTTCAAATTAGGATGGATAATTATGAGTGCGGAGGACCACCGCGCCGGAAAGAATCGAGAAGCCGCACTATTGGAGGGTGGGACAGATCTCATTGAGCCTGGGTTCACAAACTTTGGTGGAAGAACAAAGCCGTTCTATTTAGAAGTTCTCAAGGCGGCCAAACCGCTGGTAAAGGACGGCACACTAAACGGGACTTTCGCTATTCGTATTCGCCTCACAGAGGTTCAATTCCAGGACGGTTCAATTTGGATAGAAGGACAGCCCGTTGCGCGGCGTGCAAAATACTCGCACCGCAACAGGGCCGGTCCTGTTCAGCTTCCTTCGGATCGTTGCGAAAACTCCCAATGTAATTTCCACGGTAATGGCCAAGGTTATTGCGGAGAAGTCAATCTCGCAGGTTATCACTGCGGGCGCCACGATTTCACATATGAGGGCAATAGTCAGGATCCTGCTGCATGGTATTGCGATAGCTACGTGTGTTCAGAATGTCAGGATAAAGATAATGACGGCTGGTACGATTGTGAGAATGATTGCGACGATTCAAATAATGTATTTGGTTTTGCAACAAATCCAAACGCGGACGAAATGTGCGATGGACGAGACAATAATTGTAACGGATTGATAGACGAAGATTGCGAGACCTGTTACGCGAATCAATCGTGCCCGACAGGCACAAACTGGAATGACACCCTCTGCTGTTGCTACAGTAACACAACTGCAAACTGCATTGCCGGACCAACCCCCCACGCCTACGCCAACACCAACGGCAACGCCGACGCCACCATGCGGCGGTTACTTCTACCCTTGTGATGCTTTGCCATGTTGTCCCGGTTACGAGTGCGGTGACGAGAATACCTGTTGCCCGGCGACGACCGTCGAAGACTGCCAAATGTCACTTGGACACGTTACGGCGGGTTGTGAATGTAGTCATGCGATCGGTCCACATACGCCAGTCCTGATCGATATCTCAGGAAATGGTTTTGCCCTTTCATCGTTCCTGGCCGGAGTGAATTTTGACCTAGATAGCGACGGCATTGCCGAGCACGTGGCATGGACCTCACTAGGATCGGATGACGCGTTCCTTGCGCTGGACCGAAATGGAAACGGCGTAATCGATAACGGAGCGGAATTGTTCGGAAACTTCACAGCTCAAGCACTCCCCCCGAAGAACGTCCGTCGAAATGGCTTCAACGCACTGGCCGAATTCGATAAGCCGATCAATGGTGGCAATGGCGATGGAATTATCGATTACCGCGATGCGATCTTCCCTTCGCTGCGCCTGTGGCAGGACTTTAATCACAACGGCATTTCGGAATCGACGGAGATAAAAACGTTGGCAGCTTTGAACCTGCATTCGATTTCTCTCGATTACAAGCTATCGCGTCGCGACGATCAATACGGCAATCGGTTCTTGTATCGCGCGAAGGTGTCAGACACGAAAGGGGCTCGGGTGGGGCGATGGGCTTGGGATGTTGCGCTTGCCACCACACCTTAAAGGTCAAGCCCTTGAGACGCCGTCTGGGATTTTGATTTGCCGCGTTTGACGCGATTTCAGCGGCTGTGTTAAGAATCTCAGTGAAGTAACTTCCCCTTTACTCGTAAACAAAGAATCCCCGATCGGAGAAGTCTCATGGCCGATAACGGCGACGGCGGCAGCAGCACCGGTGTGATTGCTGTCCTGGTGATTTTCATTGTGGTGGTGGTGCTGGCGATTCTGGCGTGGAGAGGTGGGATGTTCGGCGGCAGGAAGACACAAGTGAACGTTAATGTGACTGTGCCGCAGCAGCAACAACAACCGGCCGCGCCAAAATCGTCGCCCTAATTTTCTGAAAGTTCATTTCACACTTGGAGGATCGCAAAAAATGGGTGATGACAACGGAGGGGGAGGCAGCAGCGCTGGAGTGGTTGCCATTCTCGTTATTTTCATCGTGCTGGTGGTGCTCGCGATTTTGGCGTGGAGAGGCGGACTGTTTGGACGAAAGTCCACCCAAGTCAACGTCAACGTCTCAGTTCCGGCGAGTAATCGTTAACTCAGATCAATCAGTTTGGTTTTGCGGCGGCGTCAGCAACCGCGCATGGGTCTGTGTGTCTGTCAGTTCGTCGAGGTTTAGGCGCACAGATCCGCCGGCGTCGGAAAAGGCTGCCGCACTTTGGGCACGCCTCTGTCGAAAAAGCAGAAAACCGATCAGGCCTCCGATCGCGAGACAGGCGATCAGCGAAACGCCTGAACTCTTCAAGACCGCAACCAGAACGTTTGCCGAAGTCTCAGTGAGATATCTCTGAAGCCGCTGGTACAGGTGCGGGTCCTCGCCCAACCACTGCACGGTCTTCTGATACTGGACCTGATCGATCAGGCGATTGGCGGACGCTTCGTCCGCCGCGTTAAAAACAAACACCGAATAATTGCCGACGCGTCGATAAGCGGTGGGCGCGGGTTGTGACTGTGCCTTCAGCTCCTGAATTTTTGCGCCGATCCGCTGGTCATTGTCTACGGAAAACTGTGGCGTGCTGAATTCGACAATCGCCATTTGCGACTGACCGTACGTTGCTGTCACTGCTTCAGTCCCGCCTTCAAAACTGACGGCGTCCAGGACCGGCTGATTCGGAACCGCAATTTTCAGATCGTCTAAAGTGACCACATATTTCGCTTGCTTGGATACGGACTCCCAGTTCGGCAGGTGCTTCAGCAAAACCGGAGTGTCTTCTTCGGAAGCGGCCGATTGTGGTGCCGGCGGCGCCGGCGTTGACTGGGCCGCCGCCGTCGCCGAAAACGTCAGCAGCAACCCCCAAAGAACGAGCGAAGAAATAGTGCGCACTTGCATTACGATCGCTGAGTCACTTAGAACCCGCAACCAGATGCGATGTTCCAGCGGCGGCAGTAGCCCGACCGTGAGGGAGGCTTCAATGTGCGGCTCGATGCGACACTCCCTGAAGGTCGGGCTGCTGCTCCGGTTCTGATTTGGAGTTTAATGCCAGCGCCGCAGCTCGCGCAAAAGCAGGTCCGCGTAATGCCTTGGCGTATTGATGTTGTGCAGGATCGTTGAGCCGCCGAGCTCGCTGGCATTGTCGACGACCACGTCGCCAAAGCCGAGTATCCGTTGCGGAATCGAAGCCGACACCGTGACGTCCTGAATCTTGCCGATGGGGATATTGCGCGTGGTGCGGGCAATCAAGCCGTAATCGATCTCGATCTTGGAATCGGTCAAGGTGTAGCGGATCATGTTCCGCTTGAGGTGGTAATACGCAGGAATAAGCAACAGCGCGAGCGCGATCGGGATGGTAATGTAAACCGGGATATCGCGCAGTAACGGAATGAACTGCAGCAGAATCGTCAAAAGGATCGCGCCGAGAATTGCCAGACCGTATCCAATCTTCACAAACAGAAGCGTCGGTCGCACGGTGAAGATTACATGCTCCATGTCGTCATCATTTACAGCCTGACGGGCCGGAGTGGAAATTTCCGGGCGTGCCAGCCGCGTCTCTTCGGGGTCGGGTACTGCCCTTCCGCAGTTTTTGCAGAAGCGGCTGTCTGAATCAAGAAAGGATCCGCAGTTTGGGCAGCGCATATCAGATAACTCGGTCGGCTAATCTTACATAAACCAGGTCTTTCTCCAAATACGCAACGAGGCGACGCTCTGTTCCGCGTCGCCTCGTTAAGCACAGTGTCTTTCGAATTGAATTATTGAGTCATTAGCTGCAAACGGCCGTCGGGCAAGCGCACAGTCAAAACGCTGCGCTCGTAAATCGTCAGCGGCGTCGCCTGTTTCGCGTTCAGTTTGGCCAGCTGGCCGCGCGACAAGCTGGGTGCGTACAGCGCCGCGTTCGGATCGCGCAGCAAATTGTAACGACGCGAAATGCGGCGGACGTATTCCTGAGTTTCAGCATACGGCGGTATCTGAAATCCGAATTTCTCAACCGCGCCTTCGCCGGCGTTATAACCGGCCAGCGCCAGCGACAAATCGCCGTCAAAGTGGTTGAGCAGGAATTTCATGTAACGTGCCCCGCCCTCAATGTTCTGTTGGGGATCGAAGATGTTCGTGACTCCGAAACGCACCGCGGTCCCGGGCATTAGCTGCATCAAACCACGCGCGCCCTTTGGTGAAATCGCACCTGATTTGAAGCTGGACTCCTGATGCATGATCGAATAAATCAATAGCGGGTCGAGTCCATTGCGTTTCGCAGCCTCAGTCACATAGCCGTCGACCTGTTCGTTGCCAGTCGTGAATCCCCGTAGCGAAGATGACAGGCTAACTGTGTTAGTGGAATCAAACGTCAGAATAGTCGGTCGAACAGTCGTCGAAGGGCTGGAACTCGCGACATTGGTTTGAGTTGATTTCGCTCGACCTGTGTGAAGCTTGTCTAACGGCGAACGTGCAGGCGCGGCGGGTAGGTAAAGCTTTACCCCGGTCTGCGTATCGAAGTTGTCGAAGGAGTAAGTGGAAGTCTGGGCCGAGCCCGAGGCGGCGACAGTCAGGAGGAATAATACCGTTGGGATAAGTTTTCGAATCATGGGGGATGCCGTGATTTGTCGTTACAGGCGGGATTTCAGCCCATTTCGCGGGCAAACTCATAGTACCAGACCGTTGAAAATTTGCCAACCTTGTTGTTCAGCTAACGTCAGACCTTGCCAGAATCGTTACATTGACTTGAATAGTATGCTCGTTCGCCTAATCGTTCGACGGCTTTCTAATTCTTCGGCGTCGTTCGGACGCTCCCAATTCGAAGGAGAAAACCAGATGAAAAGACTCCCATTAGTAGTGCTCTCACTGATGCTTGTGTGTGCGGCCGCAATTGCAGGGCAAAATTCAAATTCCAGCAAGACCTCAAGCGCGGCGACAGCCAACGCGAACAAGCCAAAACGCGGCCCGGTCTTTCGCGCTACTGCTGATCAGATCAAGCAGGCGCAAGCGCTTCTCAAGCAGCGAAGCTTTTATTCCGGTGAAGAGGTAGGAAAACTAACGGCGGAAACGCGCGCCGGCCTCAAGCTTTATCAAAACGCGGAAGGACTGAAAGTCACGGGCACGCTGAACAAAGCGACGCTTGAGAAAATGGGCATCGCGCTGACCGATAAGCAAAAAACGATGTGAGGATGTAAGTGTCAGAAGCCCGCAGCTGTATGCGGGCTTCTGATTGGCTTTACTCAGTGCGGACGTATTCGGCCCCGATGTCTTCGAGCAGCGTCTCGAGTTTTTCGACTTCTTCGCCACTGGTAGCTTCAACACCCAGGAGGATGCCGCCACCGCGAACGCCGGTATCGTAAACTTTCGCCCGGTGCTCTGGGATGCCTGTGCCCACCAGCAGCCCGATTAGTCCACCGGTCGTGGCGCCGGCGCCGGCGCCGGCGAGCGCTGCGGCGATCGGCCCAGCTACTACCAGCCCGATGCCGGGAACAACTATCGATGTTCCCACGGCGACGATTGCCGCCAATACCGCGCCGACTGTTCCCCCGATGGCGCCGCCGATTCCTAATCCGTCGGCCGCGTGAGATCTCGCTTGGACAGCGAACTCTTTGCTTTTTGTCGAGTCAGACATCAACACACTGATGTCGTCCCGCGTGTATCCGCGCTTGATAATTGCATCGACCGCGGCTTCGGCCGCCGCCCGCGTCTTGAAGAATCCAGTAACAAATTGTTTCGACATAACTTCGCTCCTTCATTTAGTGTCTCAACTCGCCGTCAAGCCGCGAGCGCAGGGAGACACAAAACACCCGCTCGAAATTCAGCTTCGGTCCGAGAAATCAATTGTTAGGGGATTTGAAATTATCTTCCGTTAGCTGCGGCGGTCTGTCAAATCAAGCTTTGCGAAGCGTTAGTTCGCTGAGAAAATCGTTAAGTTCGGTGGGCAATGGCGCGGTGAACTTTTTGAATTCCTGAGTGCGCGGATGGCGAAACCCTAATTTTTCTGCATGCAGAAACTGGCGTCCCAGCTTTGAGATGCGACTACGAGTGACGGGATCGATCACGGTCTTGTCGCGACCGCCTCCATACGTTTCATCGGCGACCACCGGATGTTTCAGCCACGCCAGGTGTACTCGGATTTGATGCGTGCGGCCCGTTTTTAATTCGACGTCGAGCAAAGTAAAGCGGTCAAATCTTTGCCTGACGCGATAAATACTTAACGCGGCCCGCCCCCCGCGCACCACCGCCATGCGCGTGCGGTTTCGCGGATCGCGCGCGATGGGCTGATCGATTTCGCCGCGATCACTTTCCAGTTGGCCGTGCACTAAAGCGAGGTACGACTTGAAAACTTCGCGAGCGCGAAATTGCTCGGCCAGATTGTCGTGGGCGCTTTCGGTTTTTGCGACGACCAGAAGGCCGGAGGTGTCCTTGTCGAGCCGATGAACGATTCCTGGTCGCGCCCCACCGCCGCCGCTCGAGAGTTTTTGAAAGTGAAAGGCCAGCGCGTTCGCCAGCGTTCTCACTGCGGCCCCCGCGGCCGGATGAACCACCATCCCCGCGGCCTTGTTCACGACGACAAGATCGTCGTCTTCGTAAACGATCTCAATGGGAATGTCTTCGGCGACGAAGGTGGCGGGTGGCAGCGCCGTCAGTTCCGCCTCAACTTGATCGTTCGCACGCAGCTTATATGAGGCTTTCGCAGCGCGGCTATTGACCAGCACGTCGCCGTCTTCGATAAGTCTTTGCAGTCGGGAACGACTCCAGGATTCAATGTGTGCGGCGAGAAAGGCATCAAGCCGCTGTCCCGCCGAATCTTCAGGAACTGTGAAGGATTGAGATTGATCGTTCGCGTCAGAGTTCAAGGTTTCAGCTTGTGCGCGTCGCTGAACCCGAGCGCCCTTGCTCACGCGCGGGCTTCTGACACGCTACTGTTTACATGGAGTGATGACGGCGTTGGCCGCCAGGCGATCGTGAATGAATTTGTCGGCGTCGGCTTCGACCAACTCGCCGTTGGCGACGAATGCCTTTTCCGTCAGCAAATCGCCTGTCGAATTACACTTTGCCGGATCGAGAAACACGTTCCACGGTGAGCCCCAGCGGCGGGTATCACCGGTCAGCTGCCGATAGCCAAAATGCGACGTCTTTTCGCGGTCCTCGCGCGACTCAGATTCAACCACGACCGGATAGGGGGCGCCGTTCGGGGTAAAGAAGGCGCGCGTGTCCGCGCTCGGGCCGTATTCGCTCACGCCAATAATCTCAAATCCCTGTGACTTGTATTTGTCATAGAGCCGCGCAGCCACCGGAGCTTCGTTTCTCCAGTTCGGACACCATGGCGCGAAGTAAAGCACCATCACCAGTTTCTTACCGGCCATGAGCGAACGCAAGGTTGCCGGTTGATTCGTGACGACGTTGTTGAGTGTCCAGTTTTTGTAGTTGACTGTCTTTTCCTGGATGGGCGCGTACTCGTGACCGTCCTGCGCGCTAACGCTCGCAGAGAAAATGACGACAAATGCCGCGAGGAATAAGAATATTTTTTTCATTGGTTACCCCGGTTATTTTGTTGCGGCTGCTTGTGCCGTAGCTGGCGCTTCGTCAAGCAGCGGTTTGATCGATGCTTCAAATGCTTCGCGAGTTCGTTCGCCGATCATTTTCTCACGAATTCTGCCCTGGCGATCTATCAAGTAACTAGTGGGCAAAGGCGACGCGGGAAGTTGTGAACCCACATCGCGCCCGCCCAGGACAATTTCGTAGCTTTGGGGAATTTCTTTCTGAAAATCTTTTACGAGATCCGCGGTGTCGTCGTAAGACACGCCGACAATGCTCAATCCCCGCGCGTCGAGATCTTTCTGCATCGCGCTTAACGAAGGAATCTCGTTGCGACAGGGGATGCACCACGTCGCCCAGAAGTTCAGCAGGACGACCCTGCCGCGCAGGTCTTTGATGCGCAGCGAGTTGCCGTCGAGTTTTTTAAATTGCACGTCCGGCGCCACTGCAAAAACTCCGTTTACAGGTGCTGCCGGCTGCGGATTGTTTCCACGCAGGTGCAATTTTCCTTCGAGATTTGGTAGCACACTGGCGAGCCACGAACTGGAAAGCACCGTCACGCGATTGCTCATCACCAGTATTCCGATCAAAATCAGAATGATGCCGGACACCACTTCAACCTTGTGCAAGTGCCGGCGAAACTTTGAGTAGAAGCTGAGAAATTGGTTGATGCCCAAACCGGTAACGAGAAACGGAACGGCCAATCCGGCAGAGTAAAACACGGACAGAAGCAAGCCGCCTTTCCAGCCACCGCTGGTCGCCGCCAGACCAATGATGCCGCCGAGGATCGGTCCGATACATGGCGTCCAGCCTGCCGCGAACGCAATGCCCAACATCAACGATCCCCAGATGCCCCGCGGCTCGTCACTCGAAAACTGACGCGTATCTCTGTAGAGGTACTTGATCTTCAGCAAACCGATCAGATGCAGCCCGAAGATAATAATGACCAAGCCACCGATCACTCTCACCCAAACGTTGTTGATAATAGCCGCGCCCACCAAGCCTGCGGTCGCGCCGAGGGCGAGAAAAATCACTGACAAGCCGGCATTGAATGCGAGCGAATTCGCGATGACCGCACGCCGCGCGGTCGAGCCACCTTCAGTCTTCAAATGATCGATGCTGACGCCCGACATCAGAGAGATGTACCCGGGCACCAACGGCAGCACGCACGGTGAAAGAAAAGAGAGCAGGCCACCGATGAAGGCAATTAAAATATTGATCAGAGAAAACTGCATTGTTTTCAATTACGCCTCAACAGTTTCCCAGACCACAGCCGCAAATTCAAATAGAGACCTGAAAGCGCCGAGGCCGAAGCCAGCGCGGCCAAAATGATCAAAAGCGGCACCTGCCAGGAACCTGCGAAGAAGTAAAAATGCGCTTGCCGAAAATATCTCGTCAGCGCTCTTGGGGGTGGCGTCTTGATGACCGTTCCCCGTTCTGCATCGATAAGTAGCGAATCTGCGCCCATGCCGCCAACCGCCTGATAAACCGGACGACCGTCGCGCATCAAGAGCGTCAGCGCGGTCGTTGGCAAATTTTTTCCCGCGAACTCATTCGCCTTCGCCATGGCGTCCGACGGCGAGATTCTGATCCGAGTCGCATCGATCGTCTCAATCTTGCCTCCTTCGACGGCGTTTGGCCACGCGTAAAAAAGTCCGCTGGAAGCCCAAGCCAGTACCGGGATGGCAACGATCAAACCCAGCCATGTATGCAATTTGTAAATTGATGTTCGCATGTTGAGTAGCATCAAGCGTGAGTAGCGCAAAACCGATTCGGCGAAAAGGCTTCAATGAAAGCCGAAGAAACCCCGTCGAGTAAGTTAGCGATCACCTGAGCTGTAATCGGCGCCAGCAGAATCCCATTCCGGTAATGACCCGTTGCATAGAACAAGCCATCGATCTCGCTATCGGGCCCCAGCACGGGCAGGTCATCTGAGGCCCGAGGACGAAAGCCCGCCCACGAATCGACGGTGGGAACGGATGCGAGTGCGGGCACGATCTTCACCGCCATTAATCTGATTCCGTTGATGCCTTCGTCAGTCACGCGCTTGTCGAACCCCACATGCTCACTGGTTGAGCCTGCCAGCACCCGACCATCACGTCGCGGCACCAGGTAGCCCTCTCGGCCGTAAACCACGTGACGCGCAATCGTTTCTTCAGGTTTGAAGCACAGCATTTGTCCGCGCACAGGTTCAATCTCAACTTGCGCAGCAGCGTCCGCAGAGGTTTCTACTGAAGACGTCCAGGCGCCGGCACAAAGAAGGATTGTCGGTGCTGTGATGATGCCATTAGCCGTTTCAACGCCGGCTACACGACTATGATCGACATGAAGTGATGCGACTTCACACTTGGGCAACAAGTGCACGCCCGATTTTCGATTGGAAACGATCAGCGCTTCGACCAGCTTGCGATTCTCGACCTGCCAATCGTCTGGAAAGCGAAGTGCGCAGCGCACCTGATCGGAAACATTCGGTTCGAGAGATCGAACATCATTGGAGTCCCACCACTCGACCCGAAGATCTGCACGCCGTTGCCAGTCATATCGCTGTCGCAGCTCAATCTCTTCCTCTTCGGTGAACGCAACACAAAGCGTGCCGGTCGTATCCAGCTCAACATCGACGCCGGTTTCTTCACGCAGCTCCCGGGCAAATTCCGGATAGAGATCGCGGCTGGCACATGCAAGTTGAAAGAAATCATTCGCGCTATTCGCTTCGACTTGCGGCGCCAGAATTCCGCCGGCCGCCCACGATGCTTCTTTTCCCAGTTCGCCCTTGTCACACAGAACGATATCGCGAACGCCGCGCCGCGCTAACTCACGCGCAATCGACAAACCGATCACGCCACCGCCAACTATGACGACGTCGGCAGAGTTCCTGTGACTGGATTGGAAGTTGTCACTAGTCATTGAAAGCTTTATGCTCGTTGGCCTACTTGCAGGACGCCGGGAGTGGTGGTGATTTGGTACTGCCTACTGCTCACTGCTTACTGCCTACTCGTTTATGGCGCATCGTATCACACTGATTCCCGGCGACGGCATTGGACCAGAAGTCGCCTCCGCAGTCGTCCGCATTATTGAAGCATCGGGCGTTAAGATCGAATGGGAAGAGCACGTCGCCGGCCAGGCCGCGCTCGACAAATTCGGCACGACCTTGCCCGAAGAGTTACTGAATTCCATTAAGCAGAACAAAGTCGGCTTGAAAGGTCCGATTACTACTCCGGTCGGCAAAGGCTTCACCTCAGTCAACGTGGGTCTGCGCAAAGCCCTGGACCTGTACGCTAACCTGCGTCCGATTCGCGCGCTGCCCAACGTTCCGTGCCGCAATCCCAATCTCGATATTGTCGTGGTGCGCGAGAACACTGAGAGTCTTTATTCAGGTATTGAGCACGAAGTCGTGCCGGGAGTAGTTGAGAGCCTGAAGATCATCACCGAGAAAGCTTCGACGCGGATCGCGAAATTCGCGTTTGCCTTCGCGCGCGACGAGAAGCGCAAGAAGATTACCGCCGTGCACAAAGCCAACATCATGAAGATGTCGGACGGCTTGTTCCTGCGCTGCTTTGAAAAGGTCGCCAAGAGTCATCCCGACATCGAAACTCAGAATATGATCGTCGACAATGCGTCGATGCAGTTGGTAATGCGGCCGGAACAGTTCGACATTCTGCTTTGCGAGAACCTTTATGGCGACATCGTCTCGGATCTCTGCGCGGGTTTAATCGGCGGGTTAGGGTTGGTTCCGGGCGCGAACATCGGTGAAAAAGGCGCGGTCTTTGAAGCGGTACATGGTTCGGCGCCGGACATTGCAGGCAAGGGTATTGCGAATCCCACCGCGCTTTTGCAGTCGGCAATTCTGATGCTGCACCACATCGAAGAGCGAACCGCCGCCGACTCGATCGAAACCGCGATGCTCAACGTCTATCGCGAAGGCAAAGTGAGAACGCGCGACATCGGCGGCACGTCGAGTACGAACGAGTTCGCGGATGCTATTATTGCTGCAATTAACTAACAACGAACCTTCTCTGAGCAATGCCACGAATCGTTTCGTTTCTTCCTTCCGCAACTGAGATGGTTTGCGCGCTTGGTTTGGGCGATTCACTGGTCGGCATCACACACGAGTGCGACTATCCCGAATCCGTTAAGAGCAAACCAGTCGTCGTCCGCAACGTGCTGCCGGTCGAGACGATGAGCCAAAGCGAGATCGATCGGGCCGTGGCGGAGCGGCTGCGAGACGGTCAAAGTCTCTATCAAATCGACGAACAACTTCTTGCTAAACTCGCGCCCGATTTAATTCTCACACAGAATCTCTGTCAGGTTTGCGCGCCATCGGGCAACGAGGTTTCACAAGTGCTGAAGGCGCTGCCACACGAACCGCGAGTTCTCTGGCTGACGCCACAGTCAATTGCGGAAATCTTTCAGAACCTGCGCGACCTCGGCGCGGCCACGGGTCAATCGCAAAGAGCCGAAGAAATGTTGGCGGACGGACGCGCGCGGCTCGAACGGTTGAGCGCATCCACCAGTAAGTCAGCGCATCGGCCGCGAGTCTTCTGCATGGAATGGCTCGATCCGGTTTACGCGTGCGGCCATTGGGTGCCGGAGATGGTGAAGATCGCCGGCGGGACGGACGAGATCGGAAGCGACGGCGGTGAATCGATCAGGATTTCATGGCAGCAACTGGCTGAATGGGCGCCGGAGGTTCTGGTCATGATGCCCTGCGGATTCAATCTGCAGCAGACCATGAAGCAGATTTGGCAACACTTCGGCCCCTACTCTTCATTTACCGCGGAGCATCGCAATCTCTTCTTCAATCTTCCCGCAGTTCGCGATAATCGCGTCTTCGCCGTCGATGCCAATTCATTCTTCGCCCGACCTGGCCCGCGCGTGGTTGACGGAACAGAATTGCTCGCGCACCTGTTTCACCCGAACGAATTTTCCTGGGATGGTCCCGCCGATGCTTTTCAGCAAGTCGATCTGGATTTGCTGCGAGGATCTTTTACGGAGCCTGACGATTATTATCGCGAGGGAGAAAAGACTGTCTTCACCGAAAGTTATCTGCGGCGGCGGGGTTACTGTTGCGACAGCGGCTGCCGCCATTGTCCTTATTAACACGCCCTTTCTGAATTCCTGAACATGTCCGCGTCAAAGCCGATCATGCCAGCGAAATTACTTTGGATCGTCGCGGTCGCACTTGTCTGCGCCGCTTCGTGTTCCAGATCAAGCGAGAACAAACCTTCAAGCACGGCCCCCACGGCTACTTCATCTGCGGGTCAAACACTCGCCGGCCGTGTCGTCTCGGTTGCTGATGGCGATACAGTGACGGTACTTGACGCTGATAACACACAACATCGCATTCGCCTTGCCGGCATCGATGCTCCTGAATCGCATCAGGCGTTCGGGGCGCGCTCGAAACAGAGCCTGTCCGAACTCGTCTTTCGAAAAGACGTCACGGTGCTTTACTCAAAAACGGATCAGTACGGACGGTTGGTGGGGAAAGTCATTGTCGACGGAGAGGACGCGAACCTCGCGCAGCTCAACGCCGGCATGGCCTGGCACTACAAGGAATATCAGCGAGAGCAGACGCCTGAAGACCGCGAGTTGTACGCCCGAGCCGAAGAGGAAGCCCGGGCGCAGCATCGTGGACTGTGGCGGGATGCAAATCCCATCGAGCCGAGCCAATTCCGACGCGAACAGCGCGAGGAAGCTCGCAGCAAATCAGCGACAGCACCGTGAAAAGCTACTGCGTGTTCGCGTTCTTGTTTGCGGTGTTGGTGGTCGTGCGCTTCTTCGGCGTTTTCATCTCGACGAGGATTACATCCATGTCGCTGTCGCTCGCATTTTCCGGATTGTGCCGGCCTGCTGCCGTCCACATCGCCTGGCCTGCTACCATATCGACTTCGGTATGCTTGCCGCCCGGCAGCCAAAAGATGACTTTGCCCGATGTCAGCGGAATGGCCACGCTGTTCGGATGGTAGTGCATCTTCGATTTTTCGTGGGGGCCGTAATGGATTTTCAAAACGCGTACGCTGGCATTGTTGATGGCGACTTTGTAGTGATCCGGGTCAACTTTCGCCGGGTCCTGGGCCAAGGCGGGCACCGCGCAAGCAAACACAAACAAAGACAAGTACAATAATCGACGCATAGGTTCCTCCTGATGGTTGGGGTTAGAGCGGGGGCAGTTCTATGCGAAGTGCCAGCGGAAGTCAATAGTTTTTACATGAAGAAAGAGCGCAGACACGAAGAGTTTGCCACGCTGATTGCGGAAGCAGCGGCGTGTGTACGCTGTCCGGCGATGTGCGGAAGAGCGGCGGTGTTGAGCGAACTTAACGGCAGCCTTAACGCGCGGGTGATGTTCATCGGCGAAGCGCCGGGACGCAAAGGCGCGGATCGGACTCGCGTTCCGTTTTCCGGTGATCAATCGGGAAAGAATTTCGATCAATTTCTCGCCGCGGCTAACCTTCGACGCTCAGATATTTTCATTACGAGCGCAGCACTTTGTAATCCACGCAAGGCGACGGGCGCCAATCGGCGACCATCCGCGGCGGAACTGCGCAACTGCTCGGATTACCTGCAGCGGACAATTGACTTGGTTGATCCAAAAGTAATAGTCACGCTGGGCGGAGTTGCGCTTGAGGCGTTGAAGTTAGTCGAGAAGCATGACTTCACTCTGCGAGATGACGCTGCCAAATTGCGCAAATGGAACGGCCGGACGTTGATACCGCTCTATCATCCAAGTCCGCAGGTTTTGATTACCAGCCGCGATCAGCACGCGCAACTGCGCGACTACAAGGTGGTCGCACGCGCGTGTGCCGGGAGCGCAGGCGTCTCGCCCGCACAGTTCTGATGGCAGAATCAATTTCGAATCCGGAATACGCTGCGGTCCGCGATGGCGGCGCCGGCTTGATCGACCTGTCTTCCCGCGGCCGCATTCTGGTGAGCGGTTCGGAAGCTGTGATGTTTCTCAACGGGCTGATCACGAACGACATAAAATCGCTGGCGCGGAATTCGTGGATGGCGGCGGCTTTTGCGAATGTGCAGGGTCGGCTGCTGGCGTCGGTGCGCATCATTCATCGCGAAGACGGATTTTTGCTCGACACCGAAGATTCCACTCGCGACGCTGTGATGAAGTTGATCGAGCGCTTCACGCTCGCCGGTGATTTCAAAGTGACGGATTTTTCCACCGACACAGCGGAATTGTCTTTGCAAGGTCAGAAGGCGCGCGAAATCGTTGCCAATATCTTTGGAGAAGAAGCGGCTCGACTCGAGCCTCAGAAATCGCTGGACGTTGATTTTGAAGATGCGCCGATAACTTTGATACGTGCGACTCAGACCGCAGAGGATGGCTTCGATCTTTTCATCAGCCACGACAGGGCGAACGCTTTACGCGAAGCCCTCATCAACGCCGGTGCACGGTCGATTAGTGAAGAGACGTTCGAAACGCTACGCATTGAGGCGGGGATGGCCCGTTACGGGATCGACATGGACGAGACGAACGTGGTCACCGAAACGAACCTGGACGATGCGGTGAGCTTCACAAAAGGCTGTTATGTTGGCCAGGAAATCATCGTGCGCATCAAACACCGCGGGCATGTGGCGAAAAAATTGACGGGCATTGTCTTAGAAGAACAGACGCCCGCCGCACGAAATACAAAGATTCTATCGTTGGACGGTAAAGAGGTTGGACGCGTAACCTCATCTATATTTTCGCCAAGGTTGGATCGCGCAATCGCGCTTGGATATCTGAAGTATGATTACCTCGCGCCGGGAACAGCAGTGAAAGTTGCTTCAGCGGATGATGAAACCAGCGCGGCAGTCGCGGAGCTGCCCTTCATCCGCGGCAGTTGGTACGCAGAGTGAAGTTACAGAACCGCGAACGGTAGTGAGCGGGACCAGGACGCCACTTGGAGATAGGTTGGAAATGCACGCGAGCGGAACTTGAATTACTTATCCCGCTCGCTGCCGCGCGTGGTTCTGTAACGGTTGGATTGAGACGTCATGGCGGACGAGCAGGAAAACAGGAGCCCAGGATCAACGCCTGAAGATAATCTCACGTCCACTGAACTCGCCCACACGATTATCGAGTCGCTTGTGGACCACACGCGAATTGTTAGCGATCTGATCGCGGTGATGGCTCAGGCCCTGGATGAAGATTCACAAAAGGCCTTGACGCTGACGCCGCAATGGCAAGCCTATCTCGAAAGTCGCCGTCGCATGGAAACCACGCGCGAAGAAGTCGAGAAGTTCGCCGAGATGATGAAAGACACTCGTGTCGGCTAGCTCTCAATCTCGACAATCAATTGCACATTCGACCTGATGCTTAATTGCCCCGGTGTAATCGGCGTCACAGATTTTCTGGCTGCGCCGTAACTAATACTAGCGTCGTACTCCCGCAACTGTTCGGCTACCGCAGTCGCACTCTCATTTTCTTCAACCACACGCAGCACCCGACCGCCGAGAGCTTGCGCGATCGATTGCGCCTTGTTCATGGCCTGCTGGGTTGCGTCGGCCAAAGCCTGGCCGCGCGCCGGACTTGTCTGGCGCAAAACGAATGAGACGTTGTCGATGCTGTTGGCGCCGGCGCCGGACGCAGCGTCGATTACCGCGCCCACCTTGTTGAGATCGGTCATCGTTACAATCACACTATTTCGCGCATCGTAGCCGATGATTTTGGGCAGGCGATTGTCACGTTCGTCGTATTGTGGTTGCAGCGAGTAGTCGCTGGTTTTAATTTCAGTGTTCGAGCCGGCGATCGCTTTCACTGCGTTTGTCACTGCTTCACTTTTCCGGGCGTTTTCCTGCTGAGCATTGATTGCCTGGGCGTTCTGAGTCACCACGGAAAGCATAATGACCGCGGCGTCGGGCTCGACTTTTGTCATTGCCTCGCCGGCCACAGTAACTTTCGTGGTACGGTTCGGTTTCCTCGCGCACGCCGTCGCGACAACTACTGAGAGACACGCGCCGGCGATAAAGAGCACTCGGGCTGATTTCATGTTCGCTACCTCCTGGGAATTTTAGTTTACCTTAGACTTCGGCAAGAGACTTTGAGTTCCAGAGGGTGAACGAGCAGAGTGGTCCTGGCTTGCGTCGAACCGCAGGAGATCGTGGTTTCAAGCCGCTCTAGCAAGGACTCTCACGAAAACCCGTAAGCAAAATTCTAGCGCCGGCTCTCTAACTCAATTAGAATGGCGCTCTTCAGAGCGGCTCCAGTTTCTTTATGGACATTCCGATCGGCACTCGCCTCGGCCGTTACGAAATCCGCGCGTTCATCGGCGCGGGTGGCATGGGCCAGGTGTATCGCGCGCACGATACTTCGCTCGGCCGCGATGTCGCGATCAAAAGCCTGCCGCCGGTTTATCTAAATCCCGATCGCCTCCGCCGATTTGAACAGGAAGCCCGCGCCACCAGCGCGCTCAACCATCCGAACATTCTGGCGATTTTCGACATCGGCACTTATCAGGACGGACCGTTTGTCGTTTCAGAACTGCTCGAAGGCCAAACTCTGCGAGAGCGACTGGCGCAGGGACCGTTACCGGCGCGCAAGGCGATCGATTACGCGAAGCAAATCGGTCGGGGTCTGGCCGCGGCGCATGAAAAGGGAATCGTCCACCGCGATCTGAAGCCTGAGAATGTTTACCTCACCAACGACGGCCACGTGAAAATTCTGGATTTTGGTTTGGCGAAGCTGATCGATCCAGTGCTTTCCGACGACGAGCTTTCGCAGGTGGAAACAAAACACCTGAACACCGAGCCCGGCGTGGTCCTCGGCACCGCCGGATACATGTCGCCTGAGCAAGTGCGGGGAAATCCCGCCGATCAACGTTCGGATATTTTCTCGTTTGGCGCGGTGCTTTACGAGATGGTTGTGGGCGTGCGGCCGTTTCATGGCGACTCGTCAGTCGAAACCATGAACGCCATCCTGAAAGAAGAGCCCCCGCCGATTCCAGTTGCCGAGCGCGGCGTTTCCCTTTTGCTGCAACGAGTCATTAGCCACTGTTTGGAGAAACAGCCGCAAGATCGTTTTCAAACAGCCCGCGATCTGGTTTTCAATCTCGATTCCATCACCGATCAATCAAGCATCGACAGCTCCTTAAGCATGACGACCGCGCCGTCGCCAGTGATTGTTCGCCGGTCGTGGATCAAATGGGCAGTGGCCGGCGTCATCGGGGCAATTCTGTTGGGCGCCGTGTTCTTTGCGGGTCGTTACAGCTCGAGTACGACACTACCGACTTACACGCGATTGACCTTCCGTCATGGCGCAGTTTACACGGCGCGATTCACCCCGGATGGAAAAGGAATTTTCTTCAGCGCCACGTGGGACGGAAATCCGGTGGAGATTTCTTATATGCGCGTCGAATCTTCGGCCGTGCAGAGCGTCGGCTCGCCAGACACCCAGATGCTGTCGGTGTCACCGTCAGGCGATATGGCGGTGCTGCTTAACGAAAAATATCTCTATCACTTTGTGAATCAGGGGACGCTGGGCCGCATGTCTTTGGCGGGTGGCAGTCCGCGTGAAATGCTCGAGAATGTGCAGGATGCTGACTGGAATTCACTGGACAACTCGCTGGCTATAGTTCGCGCGGCCAACCCCCATGTGCAGCTCGAATTTCCCATGGGGAAGAAACTTTATGAGACTGACGGCTATGTGAGTCACGTACGCGTCTCGCCGAAAGGCGATCGCGTAGCTTTTCTCGATCATCCTCTGTCAGGAGACAGTCGCGGTACCGTTGCGGTCATTGATTCCAGCGGCCAGGTAAAGCGATTGACGGATGAATTCACCGATGAAACTGGTTTAGCGTGGGCGCCGTCAGGCGATGAAATCTGGTTCACTGCCAGTGAGTCGGGCGAAGCAGCGGCCTTATACGCAGTCACGCTTACCGGAAAGCTGCGCATCATTTTGCGGACGCCAATCAGTCTTCGGCTGCACGACATTTCGAAAGACGGAGACGCCCTGATCACCGGCAATCAAGAATCAACTCCAGTTACTGGTCTCGCGCCCGGCGAAACGCACGAGCGCGATTTGTCGTGGCTGAGCAGTGTGCGCATAACTGATTTGTCTCCAGACGGAACGTCGTTCATTTTCAGCGAGGCAGGCCAGGGCAGCGGCACAAACTACTCGCTGTATCTGCGCAAGACGGATGGCTCGCCGGCAATTCGTCTCGGCAGCGGACATGGGCACGGTAGATCGCCGGACGGAAAGTCTGTGATTTCAATTCTGCTTGATCCTCCGCAGATCGTTTTGCTGCCGATTGGAGCCGGTGAAGCTAAGCCGCTCGAGCGCTTCGGCATCGAACAATACGGCTATGGCGCCACCTGGTTACCGGATGGGAAGAGTGTCGTGTTCATCGGCAAGGAAAAAGGACACGCGCTGCGCACTTATGTTCAGGACATCGCCGGTGGTCCGCCGCGTCCGGTAACTCCCGAAGGAATCACAGGCCACCTCGTTTCCCCGGACGGGAAATTTGTTGTTGGTCGCAGCGTTGACGAGAAGAAGGGACTCTATTCGATCACCGGAGGCGACGCGCGCGACATTCCCGGTGTCGAAGCTGACGATCGCGTTATCGGCTGGGCCAACGCCGAATCGCTCTATATCTTTCGCGATCGCGAACGACCATTGCGCATCTTCAAACTCAACGTCTCGAACGGCCGAAAGGAATTGCAGAAGGAGATCCTCCCGGGGGACTTGGGCGGCGTGCTCGGCTCGATCAATGTGCTGCTGACTCCTGACGCGAAATCCTATGTCTACGCTTTTACGCGCCAACTCTCAGATTTGTATCTGGTCAAGGGCCTTCACTGATTCACGACCCTTCCCGGATTATCCTTGAAAACCCGGAGGATTGGGTATAGACTCCGCGAACCTCGTAAACCTTTACAGTCCAATTTTCACCTCGCTTCGAAAGGAGTTTGCCCCATGGAACCACGAGAGTCTTTTCGTGACGTTGAGAATCTTCGTTTTCGCTTTCAAATGAACAACCGGTTGCGGCTCGAATGTCTGGCCGCGGTCTCGAAAGTATTCCGCGACTTTGCCGAGCCAATCGACGATGATTTGCTTGCGAACATTGTGTTTGCGCTGCCGAAGGAGTTGTTGACTGCGAACGGCAACGGCCATGCTCATGCGTCCAGTTATCAGGACGTTCCAAAGCCACCCGAGAGTCCGCAGCCGAAGCCACCCGAGAGTCCGCAGCCAACACCGCCGGAGAATCCGCAGCCAAAACCACCGGAAAGTCCGCAGCCAACACCGCCGGAGAATCCGCAACCAAAACCACCGGAGAGTCCGCAGCCGAAACCACCGGAGTCCCCGAAAATGAAAGGCGGCAATTACAGGACTGGTTCTTCCTGAGCTTCAGTAAACAACCAAGCCAATACTGTGCGGGGTAGAGCCAGGACTTCCCAGAGTGTTGACCATGCGATGAAATGACTGAATACCGCCAGGAGTCACAGGGTCTGATCTCGATCTGTTTACACGAGCCTGCCGAATGTCAAAGGATGGTTGAGCGCTTGAGCCTTCTTGACGGGTGGACTCCAGCGGAGGTCCGCGACGTCACAGCCGACGGCCGATCTCAATCCCTTACAGCGCCTGAAGTTCGCTCAACACAGATCTTATTATCTGGGCAAGCGGATGACATATATCGACCATTCGAAGTCGCGCTGGATACGAAGGTGAAGCCACTGGTGAAACAGGTATGGCAGATCGATCTTGCGGATCATTTCGGAACCCAGATTTTGAGATACGGCCCAGCCGATCATTACGTGCCGCATCAGGACGCCGGGCGCGGCTTTGAATCAAGGTACTTTAGCGTTGTCTGTTACTTGAATGACGATTTCCTCGGTGGCGAAACTTCATTTCCCGGGCTTGGCTATCTGGCCAAACCGGTAACCGGAAGGGCAATCGTTTTCCCTTCGCACTATCTGCACGGCAGTGTGCCGGTGATTCGGGGAGAAAAATTTGTGATCGTTTCGTGGCTATGCGGACCGGTGCCTATTAAGTGGATTTGAAAGCTGCTTAGACGAAAACGGATCGATAAAAGTCTCGCGCTTCTTTGATTTGGTTCGACAGCTCTCCGAGGATTGTCTCAGGCGGATAATTGTCGGGCGGATTCCAAACATTCCGGGCTGTTCCTTCGCGGCCGTAGTCGCGTTTGTTCCACCGCTCATCACCGTATGCATAATGGATCATCGATGCTTCCAGTATTTCCTCCGGCCAATAATTGTGATCGACCTGATGCGTAACTTCGACGTTTAGTCGCAGCTTCACCGCCGTCAATCCAAACGCGTACATTACATCTTCCCAGCGTCGCGGATTGAAGAGTTCGGTTATTGCGAACCAGGTCTCGCCAAAAGCGCGCGCAATCCGGCACGGAATTACGTAAGGAACGCTCACGCAGAGCGAATCCTTCTGCTCGTCCATGACAGCGCGCGTAATCCCCAGCTCGGGAAGCACGGCACTCACGAAGTCGCGATCGTAATTCATGAACGAACTGAATTCTCCGGCGAGGACTTCCGGAAATTCCACGCGACGCACAAACACCATGTCAGGATCGCAAAGGACAATCAGCACATCCTGGTCGCGAAGCAGTTCCGCCGCGCGCATGAGGCTCCCGGGAGGATTCCGGGCCGCGTAATCGTTGCCATCGCGATCGTACCGATAGTTTGGTGCTGAATAAATCGCGCATCCCGCTTTCGCCAACTCGTAAAAGTCAGCATGCAAGTCGCCTCCGGAGTTGTGCACGATGATCACCGGCTGGTGATGCATGCGTGTGACACACGAAAAATAGAAAAGCTTGCATTGCCAGGCGATGTACGGATTATTTTCGGCGGAGACAACGATCTGGTGACGAGTAGACATGGGCGGCGAGCTATCG
This sequence comes from Pyrinomonadaceae bacterium, assembly GCA_035606795.1. Taxonomy (GTDB): domain Bacteria; phylum Acidobacteriota; class Blastocatellia; order Pyrinomonadales; family Pyrinomonadaceae; genus UBA11740. The sequence continues at coordinate 5,012 of DATNEI010000012.1, read as the reverse complement.
GATTGTCATAATCACCTTACGTTCACGTCCGCCATCAAACTCGCAAAGAAAAATGCCCTGCCAGCGTCCCAGCAAGAGTTTCCCGTCGCTGAAAGGGACCGTCACGCTGGGGCCGACAAGGCTGGCTTTGATGTGCGCGTCTGAGTTTTCCTCGCCATGACGAAAGCCCATGCCGTGTTGCGGAATCAAAGTGCGCAACAGGTGCAACATGTCGCGCGGCACGTCAGGATCGGCATTCTCATTAACCGTCAGTCCGGCAGTCGTGTGCTGCACGTAAAGCACGACGATGCCTTCCTTCGCGCCTGCTTCAGACAGTTTGTCCTGAACTTGATCGGTGAACTCGACAAGCTCTTCGCGCTGATGCGAACGAACTTTGATCGTGAACATGACGGTCATGGGCGCCGAATGAAGTGGAATAAATGTTGACGCGGCTTTGCCGCCTGATGTGCGGAAGGCCTATGGCCTTCCGAAAGCCTCAAATTGATTTTTCGGGCTACGCCCTTCTTCGAGAGCAGAAGCGGGCAGAGCCGTTAGTCTCTTCAGCGTGTGCGGAAGGTCAGAGACCTTCCGCACATCAAGCGGCGAAGCCGCCGTGGATCATTCTTCTTCTTCTCCAATCACGCGGCGCATCTTGATTGAATCAGACGGCGACGGCGAAGCGTTTGGCGAGGGATAGACTGCGCGTGAACCAACTTCGGGTCGGAAGTTTCCGTTCTCGTCATAAAGCCTGCGGTACTGCAGCGTGTTGCGCACGACGCCCTGGATGTACAGGCGCGTTTCGCGGAACGGCACTTCCTCTTGCCACTCGTCCATCTGCAAAGGCAAAGACGCGCGCCACTGCACGACGCGATTCGGCCCCGCATTGTAAGCCGCGGCTACGTACTCGATGCGTCCGTACTTGTCCAACTGATCCTTGAAGTACGCAGTGCCGAGTTGAATGTTCAGGCGGGGCTCGAACAATGATTCCATGGTGATGGCTCGATCGGACCCGATGCGCCTGGCCGTGGTGACAGCCGTCGGCACGATCAACTGCATCAATCCATAAGCGCGCGCCGAAGATACTGCTCGGGGATTGAAGACGGTTTCCTGACGAATCAGTCCGGCGACTTGATACGGATCGAGTCCGCGCGCCCGCGATTCCTGCATGATGATGTCCCAGTACTGCAGCGGATAAAAAACGTCCCACTCGTCGCGGCGCATCTCTTCGGGCTTCATCTGCGAGTAATCGGGATAACTTCGCTTCAGGTAATTCAAAGCCTGCACATTGTCATTTCGGCCGCGATAGATTTTCGCGATGGCGAGATTCACGCGCGGACTGTTTGGGTTCCTTAGTGACGGTTCGCGCAGCTCTTCCAACCCCAGGTCGTCGGAACCAATGATCGCAAGTTGATCTGCTTTCGCGATGCGTTCATCTTCCGCGGCCCCGGCAGTTTCTTCGGCGACTGTTACCGTTTGCAGATTCGCGACCGCGCGCCCCACCGGAGAGTCGTCAGCGAACTTTGCCATCGGCGCGTTGCCGTTACGCTGCATGTCCGCGAGTCGCTGCTTCGCCAGGTACCCATACCAGTTCGCGTCGTAACGCGCGAGCAGTCCCTGATAAATCGCCCGCGCCTCCGCGAGTTTGCCGGCGCGCTCACTGTCGCGCGCCGCCCAGTATGCCGCCTTGCCGCGAAAGTCCGTGTTGTTGCCTGCGTAAATGGCGAGATGTTCAGTTAGAAGTCGGGACGATTCCGCGAAATTCTTAGCTTCGTGCGCCTGCCACGCAAGATAAAAATGCGCGGGCGTGACTTCCGAATTTCCCGGAAAGAAGTTCACCGCCGCGCGATAGAAGTAACTCGCGTTCACATCGTCTTTGGCTTCTTCCGCGCGTTGGCCGAGGTATACAAACGTCCGCATCGTCGCGGTAGGGCTGCGCTCGAGCTTCCGCATTTCCTCGGCGACGCTGCGCGCTTGTGGCCATTGCTTTGCACGACCGTACGCGCTGGCCAGACCCATCATTGCTCCACTGCGCTCTTCGGACGGGACTTGATTCAAAGCGGCAACTGCTTCCGGAAATTTGCGAGCGTTGGCCGCAGCGTCCACGCGAAAAACCCTAATGTCACGGTTTGCAGCTGCTGGAAAACGAGTGAGCGCATCGGTGAATGCCTCGTATGCTTCACCCCAGCGTTGTGCTGAGAAAAGTCCCATCGCGCGACTGTTTGCTTCTTCGCCATTGGCGGCAACAGTGCTGGAACCCAAGCGAGTGATCGCGGCTGCGGCTTCCGAAGCTTCCGCCGATGTGGCCGAATAGAAATAGATGCGCCGGTAATTTGCCAGCGCGCGCGTCGAGTCGCCGCTCTGTTCATACGCCTTGGCACTTAGCAGCAAGGCGGTGGCGTCGTTCCTCTCCACCAGCGGTTTCAGCATGGGCGGCACAGCCGCGGCTTGCCCGTCCTGCGCCAACATCTGTGCAACGCGTAAAAGCGCATCTCGCGCCCGCAGCGCATTCGGAAAATCTCTGGCCAACTTTTCGTAAGCCGCGCGCGCCTCCGCCCGGCGGTTGGCTTGCTCGAGGGCATTGCCGCGCAGCCAGAGCGCGTAATCTCCGATCACTGTGTAATCGGCGAAGGTCCTCGAATCTAGCAGCGCCGCCGCGCCGGCATAATCGTTGTTCTTGAGTTTGATTCGCGCGTGCACCATCTTCGCCAGTGAGCCGGCAGTGGTGCGCGGAAAATCGTTTTCGATTTTGGCGACCACGTCTTCAGCCGGCAGCACGCCGCCGCGGGTCATTGTGCGCAACGTCTCGCGGGCCCGCAGTTCCGATGGGGTTTGCTGCAAAGTCTGGCAGCTCGTAATCAGAAACAGAGGCGCGGCGATCACGACAATGGTGCTCAGGCTCATCAGCAGAAATGCGAAGCGGTATTTGCGAATATGAATCATAACTGAATCAGATGCCGAAGCGGGCGGGGACAGTAGCGTATTTTAACACGAAGAGAAACGATCGAGGCGGGCGGGAATCCGTTAGAGTAGTGTAAAGGTGTGTGGCGCGAACGGGACTCATAGCCATGCATCAGGAGCCCTCCCTGACGGTCAGGCTACTGCCCCGCTCTGGGATTTATCTAATTTCCATTGCTGCGGAACTTACGCGTCACCGCGTAGGCTAATCCCAGGCCCGCTGCGATTAGCCCACCGGCAACGAAGGGATGAAGTGAGCTTTTTGTGTAGAGACTCGATCGCGCAACGTGTCCTGGATATCCGCCGCGCTCAACCAGCGAGCTGGATGGTTGATCCAATCCGGCATGCGGACTTGAACTTGGGCGATCTTCCTGTTGCTCGTTGAACATCACGGACTCCATCACCTTGTCCGTGCCACGCGGCGTTACAAAACCCGCAAGACTGAGCGCGCGACTGGCGCCGCCCACGTAGATGTCTCGCGTGGGATTTTCGGCGGCGTAAAGAATTGCCTCGGCCACCGGTTCAGGCGCGTAGACGGGCCAGGGATTCTTCGGCTCATTCGGCAGATAATTTTTTGCGTGTTGGCGATAAGGGGTGTCGATGGATGCAGGTTTGATCAGCGTCACCGAAATCGGCGCGCCGTCGTGCTCCAGCTCCATGCGCAGAGCGTCGGTAAAACCTTTGACTGCATGCTTCGAAGCACAGTAGGTGCCTTGAATCGGCATTGCGCGATCTGAAAGAGCGCTGCCGACGTTGATCAGCGCTCCGCCCCGCTGCTTCAAATGATCCGCAGCGACCAGTGAACCATGCACGACGCCCCAGTAGTTTGTCTCGAATAGCTTACGCTGATCTTCGAGCGAGACGTCTTCCAATTTTCCGTAGATCGAAACACCGGCGTTGTTGACCCAGGTATCGAACCCACCAAACGTCTTGATGGCAATGTCGGCAACGTCTTGCACTTGTTGCAGGTCGCTGACGTCGGTAACGGCGTACGCAGCCTGGCCGCCGTGACTGCGAATCTCCTCGGCGAGTTCGCGCAGCGCGCCGCCGGTTCGCGCTGCCAGAACCAGTCGCGCGCCGAGGTGCGCGGCCATCCGCGCAGTCGCGAGGCCAATGCCACTGGTGGGACCGGTAATCACGATCACCTGGTCAGATACTTTTTTCAGCTCAGGCTTCATCAGGCGATATCAAATCCGATCGCTGAATTGGTTTAGCGATTCAGAATCGAACGAAAAAGTGTGTGCGATCTGCGGGAGAGCAAAGCTGATGCCAACCCCGCGAGTTGTTGCCACCGTTGATCAATTCGTAAACTACCAAGCTCTGCGTCTTAAACCTATGCCCAGCGTCGCGTTGGTCGAACCTGAAATTCCACAGAACACGGGCAACATCGCGCGGTTGTGTGCGGCAACCAACACGCCACTGCACATTGTCGGCGCAACCGGTTTCCGGATGGACGAGCGCGCGGTGCGGCGTGCCGGTCTGGATTACTGGCCTGAAGTTGAACTTACGCGTTACCGAGATCTGCAGGAGTTGCAAACAAAGCTGCCTGATCTGCGTTTGGTTTACTTTACGACCAAAGCGGAGCGGCCGTATTTGGACTGGAAGTTCGAAGCGAATGATTGTCTCGTGTTCGGGAGAGAGACACGCGGGTTACCCGAGGAACTCTTAAGAAGCAGCTGGGAGAATTGCGTGACGATTCCCATGCTGAATCCGAAGGTTCGCAGTCTGAACCTGGCCAACGCTGTCGCGATTGTTTTGTACGAAGCGCTACGCCAGACCGGGGCGTTCAAATGAACTACTACAGAACCGCGAACGGTAGGGAGCGGGAGAAAGAACCGTTTGTGGCGCATTAACGCGCTCGCTACCGCTCGGGGTTCTGTGTTCTATTCTTCGCTTTGATCGTTATTCTCCTCGTCATCTTCTTCTTCGTAAATTTCATAACCCGTCGCATCGTCGTAGTAATAGTCTGATTCCTCCCCGGCCTTTGACGACTCGTCATTCAAATCATGAACCGGCTGCCTTTTCGATTCAGCCGCGTTGTCAGATGATATGTTAGACATGACGATTTCTTTTCCGAG
>DATNEI010000225.1:0-8592 GCA_035606795.1 Pyrinomonadaceae bacterium | reverse complement strand
CAACCTGTGCCGTCCACGTATTGCCCGTAATAACGGCGCCCACGAAGACCGATGAACCCGGGCAGGTTATCGTTACCTTGATGGCATTGCTCACACAGTTGGCGATCGTGCCGCTCACGGTCACCAGGGTACCCGTCGTGCCGATGGGGACAGCGACGATAGAAGCTGGATTAATTGCAATCGTACACATATTAACCTCCAGGCTTTTTCATTCTTCGATCACTTAGGGAGCCACTTAACGGCTATTAGTCTTGGCACAAATTCATGATGAAACACTGTTCCGACTGAAACTCATGACAAACATTGAAGCAAATTCCATTGAACACTAGTCGGTAATCCTTGCCGATCGCTCCGCGCGTGTATATCACTAATTCTCTGGAGACACAGCTTGGGTGATCTCTATCCGTGCACGGTCCGATGTCACCAAAACAAATTGGGCCAGTAGGAATAATTTGTATCGAAGGTGTACCGTCCGGTAAGTTTGGGACCGGATTCCCGGCTAAATCAGTTACCAATATCTGTCCGATCGAAAGATTGTTGAAAGTGACATTAGAGTAACAGTTACACACGGTGATGCACGCCACTTCCACATCATCCGTCTCCACGCAATCGCACGGACTGTCCCCCCACGCGACAGAGATACAAGGATGAATGTCTGGCAATTTGACTTCGACACAATCACAGTGACAATCGCAGGCATTCTCATCCGGCTTGACCTCCACTGCATTCTGCGCAAGAAACCCAACATAACCGGGACCAGACATAACGTGAACGACTAATTCGTTTTCGCAACGACGCCAGTTGTTGTCTAGCTTGATATGTACTTTACCTTCCTCCCCAAAGCCCGATGTTTGATACTCAGTTTGAGGTTGGCTAGGAAATTGAGGTAGGACTCCCGAACCACTCTGCGACACACCGTTGATATAGATTTCCCAAACTCTATTATCCGCATAAAAGTCCATGGTTAGAGCAAACGTTGTCGGGTCAACGGACGAACCCAGATTGAATTTGTAGCGAAAGTAAGCATCTACATTTGCTGATTCTCCATCTTTGTCTTTAATGCCCGTCTGATCCCCGTCAGAAAAATAAGAAATCCAGCTTGCATTATTGAAAGGACTGTTTATCCACGCTCCTGGCGGGCTGGGATTCACGAGAGTACTGTTAACAACGACAAGCGCTTTTTTCCAACTAGTAGCGGGAACACTGCCCGGGCCGCTGGGGTCGCCTAGACCAACCTCCCAATGCAAGTCCGTTCCACTTGTTAAGAAACCACCACTCCCGTCGTATCCTGTATTAAGCGATGGTGCATCAGAAGGCGAGATGATAACCGGATATCTATCGTCAGTCTCACAACCGCTGCATCGGCATGACAACAGGTTGGCTTTCTTTGCACACCGACTGCTCAGATCAGCATTCTGAGTTCGAATGATATCTGCACAAGTTGGTTTCCTTCGTTTGGCGTCAATTTCTTTACCGGTAACTTGGCTTTCCGGCTTGCTTTGCTTATCGTTCATGGTTCCTCCTCAATTCGTTAGATCAAATTGCTGGGCATAGCAATTGGAATGACTGTCATTGTTCCAATTGGGCGCGGCGAGCAGTCTCACCTCAAATTCGATCAATGGAACTTGTGAGTTGATCACAATGGGTTAGCACTGCATCGTCCAAAATGTTCGAGTGCTCGCGCCCTAAGCGCTGAAACACGTTACCTATCGGCGCGAAGACTTTTCTGTGTGCTAACTTCCGTCTGACTGACTATTGAAATTCGGTTTCAGGTCTAGGGATCAGAGGATCGGGAGGCCCAAACCGCGTTAGGTGTGCCCTTAATAACAGAGTCTCGATGTCGTGTCAATCAAGTTTAATCGAGGTCTTGACACTCAACAATCGCGAACCTAGACTCCGATTATCGTGAACCTTCCTAACGCGCTAACGCTTTCCAGAATTTTTATCGTGCCGCTGCTGGTGGTTGTTTTGCTGACACCGCTCAGCAACAGCCTCGGCGTCCCGCCGCACATTTTGGGCGTGGCGATTTTTGCCGCCGCCGCGCTGACTGATTTTTTTGATGGAAGAATTGCGCGCAGCCGCAAACAGGTTTCAAAACTGGGCAAACTTCTCGATCCGATTGCCGACAAACTTTTGATTTCGGCAGCGCTGATTGCGCTGGTGGAAAATCATCTCGCGCCGGCGTGGGCGGTCGTGATCATAGTTGGGAGAGAGTTCGCAGTGACTGGAATAAGATCCGTTGCGGCCACCGAAGGTGTAATCATCTCCGCTTCAGGAATGGGCAAATTCAAAATGGTGGCGCAGGTGATCACCGTCGGTTTGCTGATTCTTTCGTTACCACCAACCGGCGGCGGCACGCCCGTTTCTAACTTTGGCAAACCTTTTCCGGCGATCAAATTCTGGACTGTGCCCGAGCTACAGACGGCCTGGTCGCATTTGACTGGGGCGGGCGCGACCACGTGGGTTGACTGGCAGGTGCTGCTCTATACGCTGGGACGCGCCATGTTGTGGGTCGTAGTGCTGTCGGCAATCTACTCCATGTGGGGATACTTCCGCGTGTTCTTCACTGAGGTCGTTCGCGCCGACCGGCGGGCAAAGGCTTCACCTGCACCTTCGGCAGTGCAAAAACCGATCTAACTTCCCCTACTTCCCAAAAGACTAGAAGCGATTCCAACTGCGATACAGAACCGCGAGCAGTAGCGAGCGGGATAAGGATTCACTGATCACTAAAATCTGCTGAACGTTGAAGCCGCTACGAAAGCAGGCTGCTTGATCCGTCTCGCTACGGCTCGCGGTTCAGTAGCCCCAGCAACTCGGGCTTCGTCCATCCTCCCAGCGCCTCTTCAATTATCGCCGCCGCCGCTAACACCATTAGCTCTTCAAAAGGTCGCCCAACCACTTGCACTCCGATGGGTAACCCCGTCGAGGTTTTTCCGGCGGGGACCGCGACGCTGGGCAATCCAAAGACATTGAATGTCTGCGAGTAGCTGAATGCCCGAAAGACATTGGCATAAGTACCATCGATGTCTACACGTTGGCGGCCGTGCTCGAACGCGGCAATCGCACCAACCGGAGCAAGAATCAGCGGCGTGTTTTGCATCCATCGCAGTAAAGCCTCTCTGCGTTGTTCGCGTTCGAGGACTGCGCCGGCGAGCTTCTCCGCATTGTCGATCCGATCTTCGAACTCGGCGGGCTCATCGGCCGCTTGATGAAGCAAGCGCGAAACGAGCGGCCCCGCTTCATCTTCATGTCCCTGGTACAAACTGGCGATCTCATTGTTCGCGGCGCGTGAGAAAAGATCGATCCAAAGTTGCTGTCCCGTTGAGGCGCCTGGGGGCGTCGCCTCGAATACTTCCAACCCCGCATCTGCCAGTGAGCGCGCAGCCGACTCGACCGCAGACTTCACTTCATTCTCTGCCGGGATTATTCCGTCGTCCACATACCAGGCGACTCGCGCGCCGCCCAATTGGTCACGATCGAATCCCTCAGTCCGATCTGAGTGCGATTCAAACTGAGCAGGACTGAGCACCCGAAACAACAACGCGACGTCTGCCACGCGCCGGGCCATCGGGCCAATGCACGCGCCAAGTCCGACAACGCCTGAAGCCGATGGCGTGTGACCCTCCATGGGCACGCTCCCGGTCGTGGGCTTCAATCCGGCTATGCCGCAAAAACTTGCGGGCACGCGAATCGATCCCGAAAGGTCGCTGCCGATTCCGGCGGGCGAAAGGCACGCCGCGATGGCCGCAGCTTCTCCGCCACTCGATCCGCCAGGCGTGAGTTGCGGGTTATGAGGATTATTAGCTCGGCCGAAGACTGGATTGTCGGTCTCGTAAGGAATGGCCATCTCCGGCACGTTTGTCTTTCCCATCACAATCGCGCCCGCTGCTTTCAAACGCGCCACTGCGGCCGCGTCGTGCTCCGGAATGTTCTGCGCGCGAAGTCGCGAACCGCTGGTTGTGCGCAGTCCCGCGGTATCGATCGTGTCCTTGATCGTGATGGGCAAACCGTGCAGAGAGCCGAGTGGCGCGCCGGCCATAATCGCCTTTTCGGCCTCGACTGCGCGCTCGCGTACGTCGTCAGCGAGCGTCACAATCGCGTTGATCGACGGATTGATTTTCTCGATGGCGCGCAGGTGAGCGTCAACGACTTCGAGAGGCGAAATCCTGCGCGCGCGCATCAGCGCGAGCAGTTCGATTGCAGATTTGGTTGTGAGATCGTCGGCCAGAATCTGACTCCGTTTGGTGGAACCGGCTCCGAAGGAGCCAGATGTTTATAGCAGCCCAACCGACATTTTGTAACGTGGCGCAACGAGTACGGAATCCGATTCCGTTCCTGTTTGCGCTTTGAAAAATTTATCCTCTTGAACTATAAACATTGAGCGCCTAACGGCGCTCAAACTAATCAATAAACTCTATTGCCTGCTCGGTCTATAAGACTCGAAAGGACTATTCATGGGAACACGAAATAAAATTACAGTCGTCGGTGCGGGAAACGTCGGCGCCACGGCCGCGCACTGGCTGGCTGCCAAAGAACTCGGCGACGTCGTGCTGGTAGATATTGTGGAAGGCGTGCCGCAGGGTAAGGCGCTCGATCTGGCCGAAGCCGCACCAGTTGAAGGCTTCGACGTTCGCTTGACGGGCACCAACGGTTACGCCGAAACAGCGAACTCTGATGTCGTTATCATCACGGCTGGTCTGGCCCGCAAACCCGGCATGAGCCGCGACGACCTTTTGAAGACCAATGCGGACATAGTCGGTAAAGTCGTCGATGAGTGCGTCAAAGTTTCTCCCAATTCGATTTTGATTATCGTATCGAATCCGCTGGATGCCATGTGCCAGGTCGCGCTGCGTCGCTCAGGCTTTCCCAAGCATCGCGTGATTGGCATGGCCGGCGTGCTCGACTCAGCGCGTATGCGATGCTTTTTGGCGGAAGCTCTCGACGTTTCAGTCGAGAACGTGACCGCCTTTGTACTGGGCGGTCACGGCGACACGATGGTGCCGCTACCGCGTTACTCTACTTGCGCTGGGATTCCGGTGACTGAGTTGCTTTCAAAGGATCAGATTGATGCGATTGTGAAGCGCACTGCCGGCGGCGGGGCGGAAATCGTCGCACTGTTGAAAACAGGATCAGCTTACTACGCGCCATCCGCGGCCGCCGTCGAAATGACGGAATCAATCCTGAAGGACAAGAAAAAGATTCTGCCGTGCGCGGCCTATCTCGAAGGCGAATACGGCGTGAACGGTTTGTATGTCGGCGTGCCGTGCAAGCTGGGCGCGAAAGGCCTGGAACAAGTGATCGAGATTACGCTCACTTCCGAAGAGCGGATAGCTTTGCAAAAGAGCGCTGCCGCGGTCCAGGAACTGGTAGACGTGATTGGAATTTAGTCTCACTCCCAGATGAGGTTTAGTTCTTCATTACCTGCGTGCGCGCTGCTGCCGCTTTTGATGTTGGGGCAAGCGTCTTCGTGTCATTCGACAAACTCAAATAGCATGAGTACGAACGCCACAAATCAAAATCAAAAAGCGATCTCCGGCTCATGGGGCGGCGCGGACATCGCTCTCGAAGTAACGACTGAGGGCGTGGAGATCAATTTTGATTGCGGAACCGGCCACATCGACAAAGCAATTGTTCCTGACGCAGAAGGAAAGTTTTCAGTGGACGGAACGTACGTCCGGGAACACGGCGGCGCGATGCGGAGCGATGAAACCCAGGACCGGAAAGCCGCAACGTACAAAGGAACAGTTAATCGCGAGAAAATGAGTTTGAGTGTGACGCTAACCGAAGGCCACCTGGAGATTGGAAGTTTTACTCTCGAACGCGGGAAGCCAGGACGCGTCCGCAAGTGTATGTAGAAAAGTTCCCCGAACGCGATTCAAAAAAAGAGAGGCGCGAGCAACTTGCCCGCGCCTCTTTCCCATTGGCGTTGACTAATGCGCAGAGATATTTCGCGCGCGCTTCTTTTTCCGATTGGCCTTGTTTTGTCCGGTTCTCCGGCTTTCGTTATCCGGTGTGCTCACGGACGGAAGATACACTACAGCGCCGCGCACTCCCCACGCTCCGCTCGGTGTTGAGGTCGACGCGCTGGGTGTCGTTGCTTCCGAGGCTGGAGTACCCAGAGGATTCGTCGAGTCAACGCCTATGCCTGTCTTGGCCTGGCTCTTCGGCACCAACACGGTCGTGGTGCGCACGACGCGGTGGCCCGCCGGGTCTGTGCAGGTAACCGTGATTGTGTAGACGCGACCGCTGCCTTTGCCCGAACGTTCGCTGCGCAGCGTTACGTGGTGTGCATCGAGGACCTGCCAGTCCGGAGCCGTGTCACCATCGCCGAGCCCGTTGATTGGTTCGTTGCTCGTGACGGTCAATACGCAGCCCACCGAACAATTGTCGGTCGCTGTGTAGTTCACGGTGATCGGGATCATCTGATGTTCCGGTGGCCACAGAATATTCGGACTCGCTGTCGCTGTGCCCACGATTGGCGGTTGTGTGTCGACAACCGTAACCGTGAACGTACAGGAATCGGATCCTTCGCTGTTAGTGGCCGTCGCCGTCACCGTCGTAGTTCCGACGGGGAAACTGCCTGAGTCGGGCGAATAGGTGATGGTTGGAACCGGATAACCTATCGCCGTTGCGGCGTGCACGCCGGTGAAGCTGACTGTGGTCGAGCACAGGCCTTCATCGGCATCTAAGCTAAAGCTCGCCGGACACGTAATAGTAGGAGCCTGAAGCACCGTCAACGTGTTGGTGGCCGAAGCCGCTGCGTAAACACTATCACCAGCGAAGCTGGCGCCGACTCCCGTCGGATAGAGCCCGCCGTTAATCCCCGCCAGACTGGCATTCGACAAATTGGCGACACCGTTGCTGTCAGTGATTGCCGAACCGACACTGTTGCCGTTAAGCGTGAAATCAACGCTCTTTCCTGCAACGGGATTGCCTCCTGAGGTTAACGTGGCTGACAAGTTCACAGTTCCGCCGAATGATCCGGTGGCTGCAGCCACAGATAGATTCGTCGGCAGCGGGTTCAGCGGACCTAGAGTCAATGGCCAAACGTATGCGCCGCGGCTGCGAGTCCAGAGCGAAAGAGTCGTGTTGCCGCGGTCGATCGACATGCTCCAGATCATTACGTTCGGCACGCCAGCCTGAAAACGCTGCCAAACCGGAGTGACCGCCGTGATGTCATCGGTGTAGTAGAGACCGAAGTCCGTTCCGGCAAAAACCTGCCGCGGGAAATTTGGATTGACGATGAGCGAATCGACCGGAATGTCGGGCAGATTGCTCGTCTTGTCGGTCCAGGTTGATGATGCGCAATTCACGTTGCAAACCACACGGAAGACGTGTCCGGGCGTCCCCGGCGTGTTCGCATTAAAGCCCCCCACCGCGGCGTAACCGATCATTGGGTTCGCGACCGTATTGTCAGTGAGAGGATCGAAAGCAACATCGAGGATGGGTCGGTTGGGAAGAATAGCGTTGCCGGCCGTTAGATTGACAGCGGTACCCAGGACACCTGAAGCGCCGCCCAAGCCGTAGAGCACCTGGACGTTGCCATCGTTCGTCGCAACGATCGCCAGCGTTTGATCGGCAGGCGAATAGTGCAGATTATTTATGAACGATCGATTGCCGAGGCTGTTCTTCGTCAAGTTAGCCGTGCGTGCGGTCCAGGTCGTTCCCGTATCGGCCGCGATGTTCTCCCAAACACGATTACTGCCGACGATGATGTGATTGCAGCGAGCGCCGCACTCTGCATTGCCCGAACCGCCGGACTTCCCTCGGAAAAGATCAAACGGCTCGACAAATGACTGCGTGTCGGCGCGCATCGTCGCATTTCTCAGGTCGCCACCGAACACACTGCCTGTGTTTGCACAATTAGCAGTACAACGATGCAGCGCGCCATTGTTGTTGCTGGCATAGAAGAAACCGCCTTTGCCATCGATGCGGACAAAGAAGCCGTCACCGCCGACGTTGCCCTGCCACTGCACTGGGCCCGTTGGAGTCGCGCCGAAATAGACGAAGCTGTCCATGTTGTCCTGGGCGCCGCCTCCTGCCTTTGGCGCCGGGTCAGTCGCGAAGTTCGCGCTGATGTCACCGTTGTAGAACTCAATGGTGTTGAAGCCGCCATCCATATTGAACCAAGTTGGTCGCGTCGTGTTCAGCACGGCAGCATTGGCGTTGATAGTTCCGTGAACGCCGCCGTCGTTACCCGCCAACAGTATGTCGGATCGCCCTGGCACAAACGCCAGCGCATGCTGGTCCACGTGTACCGGATGGGGACTTGGGCCGGCATAGCCGCAGGTCACGTCGTACCACGCAGTGCCGGTGCGGGTCGCGAGCCAAACCTCGTAAGTATCGAAGAAAACTCGGTCGGCGTTGTTAGGATCAACCGCGATGCCCTGATCGTACCAGTTCTGTGGATAGTCACCGGCTCCGGATGAGCCCGCGCCTGACGAAGCGCAGGCGAGCATGTTGTTGCCCGCCGTGCCGGCCATGAAAGTCCATGAGGCGCCCCCATTGATGCTGACCCATGCGCCTAGCTGGCAGCCAGCCGCTCCCGCGCAGCCACCCGAGGCGCCACCGCTGTTGCTATTTGCAGTGATC
>DATNEI010000032.1:0-15959 GCA_035606795.1 Pyrinomonadaceae bacterium | reverse complement strand
GGACTTCGATTTGTTAACCAGCGCCGGCATCGTTTTCGCTCTCGTGGTTGTGGGAGCGAGTTTTCTATTTATCGCGCGACGCATCCTGCGACTCGCGTTAAGACTGGCGTTCGCTATGGCGATCATTTTCATGCTGATCGTGGGCGCCGGCCTGGGCTGGTGGCGTGGATGGTTTGGGACCGAAACAAAGAATCGCACTCCGGCCGGCGCAACCAACAAAAGACTTGTTGGCGCCAATCGTTCATCGCGTTGATTCTTTGATTAGCGACCGAGAGCCTTACGGATCTTACCGAGGTGATGCCAACTGTGGCGCAGAGCGTGGTCCTCGATGACAAACTGTGCCGTCATTGGCGCACCATTACTCAGTGAGAACGGCGCGCACGCGTCCAATTGATCATCGGTAAAAGTGCGCACGGCAGCGGCGGCTTCGCGGCTGTTTTTGCGCAAGAGCTCCAGCGCGGCCGCCTTCTCGACTTCGCCTTGCATGGCCGCGTGCTTCGCATTCATATCGGCCACCGCTTCCCAGGTGACTTCAGTCACGGCCGTGCCCCCGGCTACACTTCGCGCAACCTCGACTTCCACGGGATAGACACTGGCGACATGGTGCACGATCACGCCAATTGAACGTGCGTCGGTGGGCGAAACCGGCACACGCCACTCGGCATCCGACAGTGTTTCCGCAAACGCGGCCAGACGCGCCGCGCCTTCCTCAATCCGATCAGCCAGTAATTCAGATCTCCGACTCATGTTGCCTCCTCTTACGTTAGAAAAGGGTTATACAATAACAAGCGCGTAAATGAATATCCGCATCGAACGTTGGAGAGATTCAGCCAAACCCAACCCGACCGATCTGAAGCAGCGTCTACGGAACGAAGGCTACAGCGTCTTTCAATGGAGTGACGCGCCGGGTACAGCCTACGGGCCTCACTCACATCCCGAAGATCAGTCGCATTGGATTCTCCGAGGTGAACTCGAGCTGCGGATCGGAAACGAAACTTACATTCTTCGCGCAGGTGATAGAGACTATCTCCCCGCAGACACGACTCACTCTGCATTTGTACCGGGCGATGAACCCGTGACGTATCTAATCGGCGCGAAGGAATAGTGTCAGAAGCCCGACCGTCAGGGAGGACTGGATCGATAACACCCTTCGCCGGTTGTGAATCACAAGTTGCCCCCCTGACGGTCGGGCTTCTGACACTCTACCCGTCTTGTGCATTTTGTGCCTTTTTGTGGCTAACTGTCGTCTTATCTTCTGACGATGAACACGCAGTACGAACTCGTAACCACTCCCGAACAACTTCGTCGCGCGGTCGAACAGCTTGCCAGCAAACAAGTCATCGGGCTCGATACTGAGACAACTGATCTCGATCCCTACGTCTCGCGTCTGCGACTCGTGCAGTTAGCCACGCCCGAGAACGTCTTCATCATCGACGTGGGCAAGTTTGCCGGCCATGATTTGAAGCAGAGCGAGAGCTTCGCTTCGTTTCGAGAATTACTGAGCGCGCCTCGGCCCATCAAAATCGCGCACAACGCGAAATTCGACGCGAAGTTCATCAAACACAATTTCGGTGTCGATCTCGGCGGCTTGTTCGACACTCTGCTGGCCAGCCAGCTGGTTTCCGCGGGAGACATTGAAGAACGTCACGGGCTGGAAGCGATCGCGGGACGCTACCTGAATGAAGCGGTAGACAAGTCCGAGCGTCTGAGTAACTGGGAGTTCGAATTGTCGGAAGCCCAGTTGCAGTATGCCGCGCGCGATGCCGCCGTGCTGATTCCGTTGCGCGAAAAACTGGTCGAGAGAATCAAATCGAACGGCTTAATCGATTGCGCCAAGCTTGAGTTCGAATGCGTGATGCCGGTCGTCGATCTCGAACTGGCAGGCTTTTTTATGGACAAAGCGCGCTGGCTCGAGCAATTGGCGATCGTTGAAGAGCGACGCGGGGAACTTGCGAACGATCTGCAGGAAATGCTGGGCGAGGGCGTAGCCCAGGCGTCGCTGTTTGGGCCGCCGCGCGCGAACATCAATCTCGACTCACAGCAGCAGGTGAGCGAAGCGTTGACCCGGCTGGGAATTCCCTTGCCTGACTCAACCCGAAACTGGAAGTTGCAACCGCTGGCGCTGCAATATCCGGTCGTCGCCAAGCTGCTCGAATACCGCACGATGCAGAAAGCGCTGACGAGCTACGGCCAAAACATGATCGAGTTCATCAGTTCGAAGACGGGCCGCTTGCACGCTGACTTTCGGCAGATCGGCGCGCCCACCGGACGCTTCGCCTGCACCAACCCAAACATTCAGCAGGTGCCGCACGCGGTTGAGTATCGCCGCTGCTTCATGGGCCATCCCGACGGGCGGCGATTAATCATCGCTGATTACTCGCAGATCGAATTGCGCATCCTCGCAGAATTTTCCGGCGATCAGGCATTCACGAACGCGTTCAAGTCAGGCGCCGACCTGCATCGTGTCACGGCCGCCCAGGTGTTCGGGGTAGCGGAAGATCAAGTCACCAAAGAGCAGCGCGATTTCGCGAAGCGCTTGAACTTTGGCGTCGTTTACGGCATCGGCGCGCAGAGATTTTCGTTGATGACCGGGCTTGGCCAGCCGGAAGCCGAGGATGTTTTGCGCCGCTACTTTGCGACGTATCGCCGCCTGGATGCTTACTTGAAAGAATCGGCGAACCGAGCGGTCGATGAAAAGCAGGCACGCACGGCATCGGGGCGTTTGGTGAAATTCAATTACGATCCTTCCGATCGCCAGCAAGTGTCGATGACGCAGCGCAACGGCAAGAATGCGCCCATCCAGGGAACCAGCGCGGACATCCTGAAGCGCGCGCTGCGACTCTTAAACGATGAACTGCGAAGCACGTCAGGCCAAATCGTGAACATCATCCACGATGAGATCGTTGTGGAAGTGGACGAAAGCGAAGCCGAGGCGGTGGCCGCCAAAGTCGAGCGCAGCATGTGTGCCGCCGGCGAGGAATATCTGCATAATGTGCCGGTGAAAGTTGAATCGCAGATTGCCTGTGAATGGACGAAGTGACTTGCATTGCCAATTGTCGATTGCCGATTGGAATCGCAATCGCGCGTAGCATTGTTTTTGAGAAACTCAGGGCTGGTCGCTAAGTACAATCGGCAATTGGCAATCGGCAATCGCAAATGTCTCAGCTGTCATACAAACCCGTCGCCCGGCGCGACTAATTCACTGAAACACGGCGCTATTCCGTGAAATCTGACCCGATGGACATCGCGGAGTTCAAGGAGGAGCTGGAAAAGCTTCACAGCGCCAGTTTCGGCTGGGCCCTGAGCTGCTGCCGTCGCGACCACGCCGAAGCTGAAGAGGTCCTGCAAACGGTTTATTTGAAAATTCTCGAAGGCAAGGCGCGCTATCGCGGCGAATCAAGTCTCAAGACGTGGTTGTTCGCGGTGATTCGCAAGACGGCAATCGGCGAATATCGGAAAAAACTGGTGCGCAGCCTGGTGTTCATCGGCAGCAGCGAAAAGCCCGACGAGGGCGTCAGTTCCGCGGACCTGCCGCCCGCGATGTTTGAGAAGTCTGAACTGCAAAAGCAGTTCCGCGTCGCGCTCGCGAAGTTGCCCGCGCGACAACGCGAGGCGCTCCACCTGGTTTTTTACGAAGACTTGAGTCTGAGTGAAGCCGCCAACGTGATGGGCATTTCAGTCGGCAGCGCGCGGCAACACTACGAACGTGGCAAAAAGCATTTGCGTGAATGGCTGAGTCACACAGAAACGGAAAATGGAATTGTCTGGCGAAGAAAAGAAACTCCAAGCGCTGTTTAGCGAAGTGAAAGCAGCGGACGAAGAATCCGCGCCGCGCTTCGCCACAGTATGGAATCGCGCGCAGATCGCGCCGCGCAGGATTCGCGTGTTCAATCCAGCGTTTGTAGCCGCCACGCTGTTGCTTGTTTTTGGTGTGGTTGCTTTTGCTGTTTGGTCGCGCTATTCGCGAACGACACCTGCTCCGCAATTAACCGTGGCTCAAAGCCCCCAGGCGCCCGCAACCACGAAGGCGCCGGAAACGCCGCGCGCAACTACGGCAGCACCATTAGAGGTAAAACCAAATAAGTCTTTGGTGTCATCACGCGGCAATAAACCCGCGACGCGTCACGCAAACCTGGTAGCCGCGGATCATAAAATTACAAAGGACGCCAAGACCATTTCGAACTGGCAATCACCGACGACTGCCTTGCTGACTTCGCCCAGCGACGAAATCTTCAGTTCGGTGCCCGAATTGAATCAGAGCGCGACTCAACTGAAATCATTCTTACCTGCTCGCGCTAATTGAAGGAGAACGTTTTGATAAAAAAGACACTTGGATTGATAGTGCTGGCGCTGTGTGTCGGGGCGCTCGGAGTCATTTCTGTTTGCGCACAAGAGCCGCAGCCCGATCCGCCGCAACAACCCCGGATGCCACCACCGCCGCCGCCCGACCTTGGCGATGAGATGTTTCCGCCCGACATGATTATGCAGCACCAGCGTGAACTGGGTCTCACCGACGAACAGAAAGCATTCATGCGCGGAGAGATCAACAAAACGTCCACGCGTTTTAATGACTTGCAGTGGCAACTGCAGGATGCAATGGAAGCCCTCCATGAAGCGATGAAGGCTGATCAGGTCAACGAGCAGCAAGCGCTGGCGCAACTCGACAAAGTGCTGGACGCCGAACGCGAGATTAAGAAGCTGCACATGGGGCTGGCCATTCGCATTAAGAACAATCTCACCCCCGAACAGGTGCAGAAGCTTCAAGGTATGCGTCATCGCGGCGATGGACGCGGACCCGGACGTGGCGATGGTCGTGGTCCCGGTGCGCCCGACGGTCCACGTGGCCCGAAACCTGGTGGGCCGGGCCCTGGTGGGGGCGCGCCAGGGAAGCCGCCGCGACCGAATGAGTTTGAGTTTTAGCTCACTGAGAACGCGGACGTCCTCGTCCGCATCACTCGCCGGGCACAAGTCAGAGCTCCCGAAGTTTTTCGTGCGCTATGCAATCGTTTGCGGACGAGGACGTCCGCGTTCCCGGCGGTTGCGGTAACTAGCTCCTATCTTTCCAGAACATTTCGGAAACAACTTCACTTGCGCGGCGTTTTGATACTTCGCGCGACTTCGCGTTAACGCGCACGATTCCGAACTTGCTATACTCGCGAGCCGATGGCCGAATTTGTTTGTCGTTTGGGTACGCCTGCGGGCGAAATTGTGACGCGGACGATTGAAGCGTCCGCGGTGCACGAAGCGCGCGCGCGGCTGGAACGCGAGGGCTTCAGGGTCTTCAACATTACGCCGCCCAAGGCCGAAGGCTTGACCGCTTTCACCAAAGCCACCGGCGGCGGCAGTCGCAGCGCGCGCGTGAAAGCCAACGACTTTTTGCTTTTCAATCAGCAGTTGGCCGCGCTCCTGCGCGCAGGTATTCCGATTCTGCAGGCGATTTCCATGTTGCGTCGCCGCGCGACCTCAGTGCGGCTGCGCGCGGTGCTCGAAAGCGTCGAAGAGGCCATTCGCGGCGGCGCGGCGCTATCGCAGGCGTTCGCCGCGCAAGGCGCAATCTTTCCGCGCATCTACACTGCTTCAATTCTCGCCGGCGAGCGATCCGGCGCACTCGATGAAGTCCTGTCGCGCTACGTCACGTACATGCGGCGATCGGTCGCGTTGCGGCGAAAGATTCGCGGCGCATTGGCTTACCCGATGTTCCTTTTGATTGCGTCGCTGGGCATGGTCGTGTTCCTGACGATCTACGTGGTGCCGCGCATGTCAGAGCTTTTCAGAGGCTTCGGCAACAAGCTGCCTTTCGTCACCCAGGTTGTGCTGGGAATCTCGGACTGGCTGACAGCAAATATTTTTTGGCTGGCGCCACTGATCGTGGTGGCCGCCGCCGGTATCGCTCTGTGGTCGCGGACCCCTGCGGGCCGGCTGACAATCGATCGTTTTAAGCTGAAGATCCCGATCGCCGGAAAACTTCTGGTGCAATTGTCAGTCGCGCAGGTTTCCCGTTCACTCGCGACGTTGCTGGCCGGCGGCATCACGCTGGTCGAATCATGGGAGATCGCCGCTGAGTCGATTACGAATCTCGAATTGCGACGGCGCAGCTCCGCGATTCTGCCTTTAATTCGCGAAGGCCGCTCGTTCACTGAAAGTCTGGAATCGGCTGAGTGGCTGCCCGCGCTGGCTGTCGACATGATCGGTATCGGTGAAAGATCCGGGAGTCTGCGCGAGATGCTCGACGAGGTTGCAACGTTCTATGACGCTGAAGGCGAAGTGAAACTAGAGCAGTTGACGACCACTCTGGAGCCTGCGATCCTTGTGGTGATGGGCGGCATCGTAGTAGTGATCCTGCTGGCAATTTATCTCCCGATCATCGAATCAATTTCCGGCGGACCCGTAATGAAGCGATAGATGCATGAAGCAAGTCTCTGACGAGCAAAACAACCAGACCGTGAGCGACCCAATCGCGAACGGCGCGGACGCAAATGGCGGCGGCGCTCTACCGCCAGCCGCTGAGCCTCCTGAGGTTCGTCAGGCGAAAGAACTGGCGCTGCGTTACCGGCTGCCGTTCGTGAATCTTTTGCCGCAGGATGGCGAATCGCCCATCGACTATTCGTTGCTCAATGAAATTCCCGTCGATTTGATGTTGCGCAATCAGTTCGTCCCTTTGCGCCGCGAGAACGGCAAGCTGCACATCGCCATGGCGGATCCCACCGATCTCGATCGGTTGGA
Source organism: Pyrinomonadaceae bacterium (assembly GCA_035606795.1). GTDB lineage: Bacteria > Acidobacteriota > Blastocatellia > Pyrinomonadales > Pyrinomonadaceae > UBA11740. Next base: position 9,236 of record DATNEI010000032.1, on the reverse strand, counting down.
CGATCTGGCCGGCGCTTTGCGCGCGCGACTGGTGCCGTATGTGGCGACGGCCGGCGCGATCGATGTCGTACTCCGCAAAGGCGATGCTACCCAGCGCGTTTTGCAGGAAGCGGCTTCGGGTTTTCGCATTTCGCTGGTTCGGGAGACGGAACAAGGCGAAGAAGTGCTCGACCTTGATCGTCTGGCGACCGACAGCGACATGTCGCCGATCATCAAGCTGGTCGATACCATCATCTTCAATGCGATGGAGTCGCGCGCTTCGGACATCCACATTGAAACACGCGACACTGAAGTGCTGGTCAAGTACCGCATCGACGGCGCCCTTTATCAAAAAGTCGATCCGATCGATCTTGCCTTTCACCAGACGTTGATCTCGCGCATCAAGGTCATGTCGGAACTCGACATTGCTGAACGGCGGGTGCCGCAGGACGGCCGCTTCCGCGTCCGTTACAAGGGCCGCAACGTCGATTTTCGTGTTTCCATCATGCCCACGGTGCACGGCGAAGACGCCGTGATCCGTATTCTCGACAAAGAACAGATCAACGAATCATTCAAGAACCTTGACCTCGACGTCGTCGGTTTCGATCCCGACGATCTGCGAAAGTTTCGACGCTACATCGCTGAGCCTTACGGCATGGTGCTCGTGACCGGCCCGACCGGTTCCGGTAAGACGACCACGCTCTATGCAGCGCTGAACGAAATCCGCAACGAAGAGGACAAGATCATTACGATTGAAGACCCGGTCGAGTATCAGCTTCACGGCATTACGCAGATTCCCGTCAACGAGAAGAAGGGCCTGACGTTTGCCCGCGGCTTGCGCTCGATTCTGCGTCACGATCCCGACAAAATAATGGTCGGCGAAATTCGTGACGAAGAGACTGCGCAGATTGCGATTCAGTCAGCGCTCACCGGCCACCTGGTTTTCACCACGGTGCACGCGAACAATGTGATCGACGTGATCGGCCGCTTCCTGAACATGGGCGTCGAGCCTTACAACTTTGTGTCGTCACTGAATTGCGTGCTGGCGCAGAGACTGGTGCGTCTGCTGTGCAATATTTGTCGCCGGCCGTATCATCCGTCGGATCTCGAATTGGCTGAGTCAGGCTTGCAACCGGAAGAGCATCGCAACCGCGTCTTCTATTTGAATTCAGGATGCGAAAGCTGCAATCACACCGGCTATAGGGGCCGCACGGCAATTCACGAACTGCTGGATTTGAGCGACAACATCCGGGAAATGATCGTGGAGCGGCGTCCCGGCTCGGAAGTTCGCCGCGCCGCGGAAGCCGAAGGCCTCACCAGCCTGCGCGAATCGGCTTTGAAGAAAGTCTTTTCCGGTGTTTCCACGCTGCACGAAATAAACCGCGTCACCTTCGTTGAGGAAATAAATCTCGCGGGCCAGCGATAGATGACCGCGGCTGAATCACAGCGAAAATAGAACCTCATGTCTCCCTGTTTCCTTAAAATGCGCGTGTTTTTCTGCTAAACTGCCGCGAGTTTGTGCATTGCGGAACCGACGGAACATTACCCGCGTGTAACGAGCAGTGAACTCCGGCTTCCTCGCATCAAACGGAAGCCCGTCGCCGAAAGGTTTAAGTTATGAAATCCCAAAATCGCTTTGCTTCCCTTATTGCTCTAACTGTCGTCGCTTGCTTGCTGGCTTTGCCGATGACCGCGTTTGCCAAGAAGGGTCGCGACCACTTCAATCGCGGCCTGGACTTCGAGAAACAGGAGCAATGGGAAAAAGCCGCGCAAGAGTTCACGTTAGCGCTGGCAGCCGATCCGTCGAACGCGGATTTTCAACTGCACTATCGACGCGCGATCTTCAACACTTCGCAGATGTATATGCAGCAAGGCCGCGCGCTCGCGGAGCAACGCGATTACGTCGGCGCCTACAACGCCTTCCGTCAGGCGTTTGGCTATGACCCGGTGAACCAGCTTGCGGTTTCAGAAATGGAGCGCATGCTGCGGCTCCAGGATGTGAAGCAAGGCGGCACCGGTAACCTCGAAGCCCCCAAGTCGGACGGCACGGGCGCGACCCCCGCTTCGCCGACAAACGCGAAAGCCGCCGATGATGTCAGCGTTGCGCCCCCGGAACAGTTGCGCACCGTTAACTACAACGGCGACTTGAAGCACTATATTCGCACGCTCGCTGAGCAGTTGAGCCTGAACGTAATTTTCGATAAGCAGTCGTTCGCGCAGCCACGGACACTGGAAATCAATCTCACCCAGCCAACCACGACTGCCAAGGCGTTGGATTTCATTTTTCTTCAGGAAGGCTTGTTCTTTCAGAAACTCGATCGCCATACGATCCTCGTCGCGGACCAGGCCCGCAGACCGCAGTACCAGCAATTGGTAGTGCGCACCTTCTTTTTATCAAATGCCAAACCTAAAGATGCCGCGGATGTGATCACCAAGGCGCTGCCGGCGTCAGTTGGCCGGCCGCAATCGATAGTGGTCATCAACGAGGACACGAATAGTTTGACCGTGCGCGACACCGCCGAAAACGTCAAACTGATCGGCGAGCTGATTACCAGCATCGATAAGGATCGCGCGGAAGTCGTGATGGATGTGGACATCTATGAAGTCCAGCACAACAGCCTGTTGCAAATAGGAAATCAGATGGGGTCGGGCGCATTCAGTCTTGGCGGGTCGCCGGGATTCTCCCTGCTGACTGACAACGCGGTGATACATTCGCGCACGAATGATCCGGCAACGCGCGGTGTCAACGTAGCGCCGATCGTCGCGGGCGTGCCGACGGCCTTAGCCGCGGCGCTGGTCATTCCCGCAACCACATTGACAGCGTTTCAGAGCAAGACCAACGCGAAGTTGTTGGCTTCGACGCAAGTACACGCCTTCAACAACGAAGAGTCACAGGCGCGCATCGGCCAGCGCGTGCCGGTGCAGACTGCCCAGGCTTATCCGTTCGGAATCCAAACGGGCGCACCTCAACAAGGTCAGTCATTTCCGAGCGGCGGCTTCCCGGTTATCAACTACGAACCAACGGGCTTGACGCTAAAATTCACGCCGCAGGTCTTTCCGAACCTCGACGTCCAGGTGAAGATGAACATCGAGTCGAAAGATGTCAGCGGCACAAATAGCCTGCAGCCTATATTCACCGAGCGCACTATTTCCGGAACGGCGCGGGTGCAGAACAACCGCACGATGATGCTTGCCAGCGTTTCCACACAGATAGATTCTGAGGGACGATCCGGCATTCCGGTGCTCAGCGGACTGCCGATCCTGGGCCGGTTCTTTACTGCGCCGACGCACGAAAACCGGCAAGTCGACATCGTAATTGCGGTTACGCCGCGCGTCTTGCGCGCGCCGGCAGTCACGCCACGCGATGAAGAGATGCGCCCGAGCGGAACTTTGCAGTCGCCGACGACAGGTTCTCTCGAAGCGATGCTGATTGAAACGGCGCACGACGATCAGATTGCCGCGGCGCGAAAGATCCCGAACCAGGTAAACATTCAGTTACCGGACGCGCCGAAGCCGGCATACGAACCAGCAGCGGCTCCGACAGCTGAAGTGGCGAAGTCAAACGATACAAATGCGTCACCCACGACGGCTGCCAATGCGAAGACTGTCGCTCAGCCCACTGGCGCATCATCGACGAACACGAATGCCGATACGGTGGCAAAGAACGCGTCGACCGACTTAGCACCCTTGCAGCCCAAAGTGGTGTCGTTCACACCCTCATCCGATGCTAACAACGCGAAGCCACTCGATGTTGCGACGGCCATCAAGAATGTCGTGAACTCTGACGCCAGCGTCTCAACTACTGCGGGAAATGCGAAAGAAAATCCGCCGCTGACCGCTCCGGTTGAAGACCTCAAGCCGAAGAGTACCGGGACTGATGCGACCGTGAAACCGGCTGAAGCGTCGCCGTCGGTGATCGAATTGCGTCTCACTCCCGACAAGAACGAAATGACAGTCGGAGAAAAACGACAATTAACTATTGATTTAAATTCAGAAGCGTCGCTTGGTCTCGCAGTGATAATGCTGCGTTTCGATCCGAACGTTATGAAGATCAACCACGTAACGCTCGGCAAGCTTTTTGCCGACGCGAAAACTGTCCCGACTATTACTCAGTCACCGACTGAGAAGGGCGTGCTGCTGGTTTCACTCGCGCCGGCAACCGGCGCAGCGATTTCTGGACAGGGCTCGTTGCTCAACCTCGAGGTCGAGGCTGTCGGCGCAGGCGAGGCAGCGCTCGCTTTCGACATTTCGAATGTGCACCTCGTGTCGACGGACGGCCGCGGCACCGTGTTGCAATTGGCGCCGATGACACTGACCGTGAAGCCCCTGGTGGCTGCCAAAGCAAACTGATCTGCAAGATGCGCAACGCGCCCACGATAAATGGATTCACGTTAATCGAGCTGGTGATTACGGTCGCAGTGCTCGCGATCCTCACGCTCGGCGTGATTCCGCTCGTGCAGGTTTCGGTAAAGCGCCAGAAAGAAGAGCAGTTGCGCGCGGCCCTGCGCGAAATGCGGGAAGCAATCGATCAATTTCATCGCGAAGCTCTGGCCGGGGCGCAGTTTCAGGTGAACCAGGGCACCGCTGGCGGCACGGGGACGGGCGCGGTCGATCCCAATTCGGGAACCCGCGCGGGCACGGGGGGCGGAGGGGTCAATATTTTTGGCGATCCGCGCGTGCGCGTTTTTATCACCGACCAGACAATCTTCTCGGCTGATAATCCCGACCGTTTTCCACCAGATTTGCAAACGCTGGTTGAAGGGGTCGATGTGCTTCCGATTACCGCCGGCAGTCTGGGCCGACGAGGCAATCTGACCGTTAATGCTACCGACGCGGCGACGGCAGACGCACCTCTGCCAAAAAAGAAAATCTATTTGCGCCACATTCCTGACGACCCGATGACGCCGGAGGACGAGTCAAAGGGCGATGCTGAATGGGATTTTCGCTCCTGCTATGACGCTGCGGACGCGAATTCATGGGGCGGCGAGAATATCTTCGACATCCACTCAAAATCTAAAGCGAAGGCGCTCGACGGGACGAACTATAGTGACTGGTAAAGACAATGAGCAAAAGGCAGTAAGCAGAAGGCAGAAAGCGACGTCAAGAAAGTCGCTGCCCACTGCCTTCCGCCTACTGTCTTCTGGTTTCACCCTGCTCGAGCTGATGATAGTCATCTCCATCATCATCATTCTGGCGGCGGTGGCGCTTCCGCAGTATCAAAAGACGATCATGCACGCGCGCGAGACAGTTTTGCGGGACGATTTGTACCGCATGCGCTCGCTCATCGATCAATATTCGGCCGACAAAGGAAAATTGCCGGCCGCTCTCGATGATCTTGTCAGTGCCGGTTACATGCGGGAAATTCCACTGGATCCGATTACCGATCAAAAAGACTGGAGCATTGTGACCGGCGACGATCCATACTCATCCGAAGCCGGATCAGGCATCATCGATGTCCACAGTTCAGCCAATGAGGTCTCTTCCGAAGGAACGCCTTACAGCGAATGGTGAGCATTTTTGATTTTGGATTTTTGATTGCCGATTGGCACATGCTCTAAGAAGATCAAAAACCAAAACTTCAAAATCTAAAATGCTGGATAAGCTTCTTCAACCCAGGCTTCCTGCTTGCGCTGTCGGGATCAAAACCGGCACCGCTTCCGTGGTGCAGCTGGAGCGTGCGCGCGGGAGCTTTGTGGTGAAGCGCGCCGCCACGATCGATCTTCCCAAGAACGTCGTTCGCGCGAGCTTTGATGAAAGTAACCTCCTTGACCCGAGCGGCCTGGCGGCCGCTTTGACGGATCTGGCGACCAGCGCGGGGCTACTGCGACAGAAGAAGTGGTCGGTGACACTTCCGGAAGCCAGCGCGCGCACAATGATCGTAACGCTTGAAACGACAGGCGGCTCGCGTCGCGAAATCGAAGAAGTTGTCGAGTGGAAAATCGAACGCGCCTTCGGCGCGCAGCTTGACGAGCTGCGCATTGGCCGCGAAGAGTTGCCGGCAAACGACCAGAAACAAGCACGCTATCTGATTACCGCGGTGCGCGCCGACGTCCTGGCTGAATATGAATCGGTATTCGCGGCGCTGGGATGGCACACCGGACTCATGCTGCCCCGGCACGTTGGCGAAGAGCAGTGGTTGGCGAACGGTTTGTCTGGCGATGGGTTGCTCCTCAGCGCGCACGAAGAAGGATTCACGGCGGTGCTGCTGCGAAACAAGCGGCCGCTAACGTTGCGCACGGTTTTTTGCGGTGCCGAAGAGTGCGACGACGAATTGCACCGGCTCCTCTTGTTCTACCGCGATCGTTCGGGCACGAATGGCGAAGCCGCTTCAGTCAGCCGCCTGCTCGTGATGGGCGATTTACTTGATAAGCAAAGAGTCGTCGAGATCGCTCAGGAAACTCTGGGCGTGAATTTGCAGCCGTTGACCTCGAATGACGTGGGCCTGACGATACCCGGAGACTTACCTTTTGACTTGATTGCCGCGCCCGCCGGACTGGCGCGATTGGCCTGGTGAGAACGCAGAAGTCACAGCTCAGACATCAGTAACCGGGTTTGTCGCTGACTTCTGACTTCGAATGTCCGATGTCTGAGTCTTGAAACTTTAGCTTTCCGCTAAACGTAAACTCGAAGCAATTGCAAATGACGACCCCGATGGCATTGGCGAGCTGGAACGCGTTGGCCGATGGCGAGCTTGTCCAAAGCGCGCTGGCCGGTCGCGAGTCGGGCTTTGAAGAGCTGGTGCGTCGCTACCAGCGGCCGATTGCCGCGTACGTCTATCGCATGGTCGGTGACTACGATGCTGCGCTGGATCTGACCCAGGAAGTTTTTATTAAGGTGTATGCCTCGCTCTCGCGTTATCGGCCCGAGTTCAAGTTCTCGACGTGGATTTACAAGATTGCGCACAATGCGGCCATCGATCACTTGCGCCGTCATGCCACGCGCGAAGCCGTTGCCAGTTCCGAAGGCGACCGGGCCGAAGGCGCCCTGGAGAGTCGCCGCCTGTCTCCGGAACAGGAGAGCGAACGCAGCGAACGATGCTCAGAGATCGAGATCGTCGTGCAGTTGCTGCCGGCGCCTTATCGCGAATTGATTTTGCTCAGACACTCGCAGGATTTGAGTTACGAAGAGATCGCCGAAGTTACCGGATTGCCTCTGGGCACTGTGAAGAATCGTCTGTTTCGCGCGCGTGAATCGATGCGTGAACATCTGACGCAGCGAGGAATAACGACTCCGTGAAGAAAGATCAACCACAAAGTCACGACCCGAAGCTACCGAAAAATATCAATCGATTTCTGTACAGTTGTACTTAGTGGTTAACAGTTTCATGAGTCCATCAAACGCTAACATAACCTGTCCCCGGGAAGAGATCGCTGCTTATCTTGACGGCGAGTTGGACGGCGATGCGTTGACAAGCTTCGAGTCGCATCTGGAGCAGTGCCGCGACTGTGCGGCGGAACTGCGCAGTCAGCGACAGCTCTTATGTACGTTGGAAGCTGCGTTTGGCACGAACGGCAACATTGAACTGCCGGAGAACTTCACGCGCGTGGTGGCGGCACATGCTGAGAACGACATGCGTGGGCTCGGTCATAAAGGTGAACGCCGCCGCGCTTTGCAATTGTGCGCGATACTTTCTCTGGCAGCGTTTGCCCTGCTCGGAAGTGCTTCAAGCGGCTTAATCTTTCGGCCAGTGAGCGCTTTCCTTCGCCTCGCCGGCAGCGCCCTGGACGTACTGGTGCGAACTGCTGCCGATGCCGTGGAAGGACTTGCCATCATCGCTCGTCTGATTGCCCGCGTTGGAGACAAGGATCCGCATGGAGTTGAAATTCTTGTGGCGCTGGTTTTTCTCATCGCGGTTTCGCTGCTGCCTCGGCTGATCGCCAATTACCATCGGACCGAATTCATTGAATAGGAGCGACTCAAGGCAAAAGGAAAAAGGAAAGAGGAAAAACCCGGAGAACCGGTGGAGACATTTTTTCCTTTTTACTTTTTCCTTTTTACTTCTAAGCGTCAGCACCTCCGCTCAGCCCGTCCCCGCCCCTCCGCCAAACGATCCTAATGCTCGCGTGATCGAAGGCGTTAACAACACCACCGTCTTTGGGATGGGGCAATCAATTCGCATTAGCGGCACAGTCAAAGAGGGAGCGATCGCTTTCGGCGGCGACGTGATTGTCGAAGGGACTGTCGAAGGCGACGTGGCTGCGATCGGCGGTTCGGTGATTCAGCGTGCGGGGTCACGTATCGGCGGGGACGTGATTGTGCTGGGTGGTGGCTATTATCCGGACAAATCCGGGCCGGGTCGTAATCCAAATTCGGTGACCATCATGTATGCGGGTTATGAGAATCAGCTGCGTCAGGCGATGCGCGAGCCGTTCAGCTTATTGAGCCCGCAATTCACGCCGGCTTTCTTTGGCGTCCGGCTGCTGGCCATCCTGTTCTGGTTCATCATTTCGCTGGCGCTATCGGCGGCCATGCCTAACACGGTGAGCCGTGCCGTCGCGCGCTTACAATTAACCAGCCTGCGGGTGGCGATCATCGGCATTGTCGGAGCGATAGTGCTTACCATCGGGGTGTTTTTGTGCCTGCTTGTCTTACCCTCGCTGGTGGGCGCAGTCCTGTCAATTCTGGCAGCTCTGCTACTGATCGTCGCCACGCTATTTGGCCGGGTCGTAATCTCGGCAGCAACGGGTCGTTGGCTCCAGCGCAAATTTCTGCCGCAGCTGAAATCCGAATCTGCGATTCTGCTGCTCGGCGTGACGTTCTGGGTGGTCATGGCCTCGCTGCCGTACGTGTGGCCGATCGTCGATGCCGGCTTGTTGCTGGTGAGCCTTGGTCTCGCGCTCACCGCTCGCTATCGCCTTAGTTGGAAGAAGGCTGAGCTGTAACGCAAATCCCGACGTGTCGGGATTCGTGCCGCGATTCCGACGCGTCGGGATGCGGTTACAAAAACAGGGATCGATCCTCGTGTATCCTGCGACTGAACCGACAGACGATGCGCTGGTTGCAGCGGCGGCCGCCGGCGATGAGACCTCATTCGAGGCGCTCTTTAATCGCCATCGAAGACAGGTCGCGCGCATCGCCGGACGTTTCTTCGCGCAACGTGAACAGATCGAAGAGATCATTCAGGACGCGTTCACCAAACTGTATTTCGCGCTCGACACCTACCATGGAACTCACGAAGCGTCCTTCAAAGCGTGGCTGGCGCAAATCACCGTCAACACCTGCTACGACCAATTGCGCCGCATCCGTCGCCGCTCGGA
>DATNEI010000219.1:0-111049 GCA_035606795.1 Pyrinomonadaceae bacterium | reverse complement strand
GCTGGTATCGCCCGGAGCAAATATCAGTTGACCTCCTACCGGCTGAAAATCGTTAAGGTTCGCAGTATTGGTCTGGCTCTGATAATTGGTCACGACCTGCAGTGACGTTTGTCCCGTTAGAGTCACCGTGAACACAGCATTCGTGGTGCCACTATTCCCTTCCAGTACTTGCACGTCATTGATTGAGAGTGTCGGCTGCGGATCGTCGTCGTTAATCACCAGGTTCGCCGTGGATGGACTGCCCAGGCTGCCGGTTCCCGCCGCGCTACTCAACGTCAGACTAACGGTCTCGTTATTCTCATCAAAGCTATCGTTGAGAATGGGCACCGAAAAGGTTTGGCTGGTCGTACCATTGGCGAAGATCAGCGTGCCGGAAACCGGCGTGTAGTCCTGATTGGCGGTGGCTGTACCGCTGCTCGTCGCATAATCAACACGTGCCTCGCCCGCGGATCCACCCACGCGCGATACCGTGATTACCGCATTGGCGCTGCCCTCGGACACGAAATAGCTGGAGTTCAACTGCAATGCTCCGCCTTCCAATACAGTGATGTTGAACGTTTGCGTCGGTGAAGTGTCGCTGCCGCCATTGGCAGTTCCGCCGTTGTCTTTCAAAGAAACAACGATTGCGGCCGTGCCGCTCGCGCCGCTCGCCGGCGTGTAAGTCAAAACACCGGTGGGACTGATCGCCGGAGCAACAGAAAAGAGACCTGAGTTGTTGTTACTTATGATTTGGAACGTCAGAGTTTGTCCTGCTTCATCCGCTGCTCCCGCCGAGATGTTGGTTGCCCAATTGTTAATCGTCTGCGCGCCGGCGTTTTCATTGATTGACTGATCCGCGCCTTTCGTGAATGACGGCGCGTCGTTTACGGGAACAACTGTCAGCACGAATGCTTGATTGGCACTGCCGCCGGTGCGATTGACTGTGACTGTAATGTTCGTACTTCCCGACAAGTTAGCTGCCGGATTGATAGTCAGGATGGCAGTCGAACCGGCAGTAGCGACGTTAATATTCGCCGCATTGTTGGGAACTAATGTTGAGTCACTCGACGTAGCTGTTATGGAAGTCACGGACGCGACGTCGTCGAGGTCGAATACGATCGTGGCCGGCGTGTCTTCGTTAGTAGTAGCAGCTCCCAGGTTAGGAAAGACTGCTTGCTTCTCGTAAGCACCGATGTCCACCGTGGCCGTCGCGTCGACATCAGGGCCGTCAACGATGCGACTGAAGCCTCTTTGATCGGTTAGAATTTGCGGAATGTTTGCATCGCCACAGTGCGCCACGTCCGCAACGCAATTGTTGCCGGCATCAAGTGCCGGGCTATTGGGAAGCAGAGCCTGCGTCTGAGTCGGGCCGCCGTTATTCGCGAGCGACGCCAGCATCGGATCGAGCGGACTACCCAACGTCCCTACCTGATCGCCATTTGAGCCGTTGGTAAAACCGTTAGTGCCGTCCGACTTCCCGATTAGGTTGTTGCCTTGCGATGTCGCAGTACCTTTGACGTCTGAAACGCTGACGGCGCCGTTATTGGCAATGATCGTGTTCCTGACATTGCTTGTCCCGTTGCCAAAAGAGACGCCGGGTCCGTTGTTACTCGCCGAAGTATTGCCGGTGATGGTGCAGTTCGTCAGGCTCAATGTTCCGCCGGCGCTAATGCCTCCGCCCGTACCGGCATTTGAATTCCCAGAGCCGCCGATATTGTTGGCAATCGTGCTATTGATCACATGCAATGCGAACCCGCTGTAGATACCACCTCCGCTATTGCCAGACTCTGACTCGCTGTCTCCGGTTCTGTTACCGCTGATGTTGCTGCGTGAGATTGTGAGAGTTCCAAAGTTGGCGATCCCGCCACCGTATCCGGCCTGACCAACGAACCCAGTCGCGTTCCCCGTGCGATTGCTCGTGATCGAAGAATCAACCATGGTAACGGTGCCTGAGTATATGAACAGACCGCCGCCCGGGCCCGCGCCAGAGTTGGTGCAGTTGCCGGTTGTATTTCCCGATATCGTTACCTTGGTCAGCGTCAGTTGGGTTGAGTTGCTATAGATGCCGCCTCCGTACCCGCTATTGCCTGAAGATCCACCGCCGATGCTGGTCCCGTTGTCACCCGTTAAATTGCCGGTTACCGATACGTTCGTCAGAGTGGCGGCCCCGGGTCCCACTTCAATCCCGCCGGCATAGCCACCCCCACCGGCATACCCGCCCGTACCGCCTTTGCCGGTCACGTTATTGCTGATGACACAGTTCGTCATGGTTACGGTGCCGGTCGCTACGATGCCGCCGCCGGAACCGCCCCAACCGCCTTGGAAACTCGCCCCCGCAGTAGAGTCGCCGCCATCTCCGGTTCTATTTCCGGTGACGACTAAGTCGGTGAAAGTCGCAACACCGCCCGCCGCGTAAATACCGGCACCCAGGGCACCCGATTGACCGTTAGAAGTAGACGAGGCCGCGCCATTCGGAGTGCGCCCGTTTGTAATCGTCATTCCGGAAATGCTGATAGTGCGATTGTTTATGAAAAAGATCCGGTAATCACCACCCGTGTCGCGCCGCACAGTTAACTGTGCCGACCCCGGCCCGTTGATAGTCAAGTCGGTAATGATGTCGGGCAATGGGCCAGTCAGATTAATCGTACCCGTCACCGAAAAGTTGATCGCATCCGAACCGAAGAACACGTTGGCTTCCTGGATCGCCGCGCGCAACGTGCACTGATCACCTGGAGTTCCAAGGTCACTGTCACACAGGCCGTTACCGATGCTCGCATCTGGCGCATCGCCGAGAGCGTTAACTGACCAGGTACTGCCGGCCATCTGTGCAGGCGCATCATCCGCTGGCGAATGCGCGGGAATTGAAGCGGATCTGTGGGCGCGGGTGACGTGGTTCGAAAACATCGCCAACGACCCAATCAACAGCGCGGACACAATTAACAGTCTGGGACTAGTGCGAGAGAAGAGGGGGAATTGCTTCATTGAAAAACTCCTTGGTACCAAAATGCCGGCGTCCCCAACTACTGAGACTTACAAGGTCGCCATATGGCTAGAGCGATACGCCAAAGACTGAAGCCGAACCGAAGGCGCTCAGAGTCGGGCTGAGGATAAAGGCCAACTACAACGTCGCCCTGCCGGGGAAAACTGCGGCCATGATAATGAAATCGATGCCGCTCGCCAAGTTTCGGCGCTAGTTTTTCCGATAGAACCCGGTAAGACGCGCAGCGGCGCTCTTTGTCTTGATTCCAGCTTCAGCCGCGGAAAGACGCCGAGCGATACCGGCGTGATGAAAGTGGCAGATGGCCACTGCGAGGGCGTCGGCAGCGTCGTGCGGTTCCGGCACTGATTTCAGCGACAAAAGAATTCGCACCATCTCCTGGACCTGATGCTTCTCGGCATTGCCGTAACCGGCGACCGTTTGCTTGATTGAACGCGGCGAGTACTCGCCGATCTCCAGCGCTGCGCTCTCCGCCGCCAGCAACGCGACGCCACGCACCTGGCCGAGCTTCAAAGTAACTTTCGGATTGGTCGCGAGGAACGCCTCTTCGATCGCGCAGGCATCTGGTCTTAAGCGAGTAATAACCTCATCGAGTGCTCGACTGATTTTCAGGAGTCGTGAAGAGAAGGTGGCGGACGATTTCAACCGCACTACGCCAAACTCAATCAAATGATAGCTGCGGCCGTTGGCCTCGCCTTCGACGACGCCCCATCCGGTAATCTCACTGCCGGGATCGATTCCAAGAACGCGCACGTCGCGAAGCTAACACGCCGACATTTATGTTGTCATTAGGAATTTGCGTGACGGAAGTTTTGATGCCGAACAAGAATCACGCCGTCGCCATGTCCGCCGCGCTGATATCAAAATTCGCCGAGACTTTTTGCACGTCGTCGTGGTCTTCCAGCGATTCCATCAGCTTGACCATCTGACTTGCCTGCCCGCCTTCGAGCTTGATGTAGTTTTGCGGAACCATTTCAACTTCAGCGACTTGCGGAGTTATGCCCGCGTCTTTGATCGCATTTTGAACAGATTCGAAGCTATCGGGAGGAGTGATAATTTCCCAGTTGTCCTCATCATCGCGAATGTCTTCGGCGCCGGCCTCAATCGCCAGATCAAACAGCTCGTCTTCGGGCTTCGCGGCCTTCTCTACTACCAGGTAGCCCTTCTTTTCGAACATCCAGCCGACTGAACCGGCCTCTCCGAGGTTCCCGCCGTTCTTCGAAAAGATGTGACGAATCTCAGCCACGGTGCGATTGCGATTGTCGGTCATCGCTTCAATTAAAAGCGCCACGCCACCCGGCCCATAACCTTCATAAGTGATTTCTTCGTAGTTGACGCCTTCCTCTTCTCCCGTGCCGCGGCGAATCGCGCGATCGATCGTTTCGTTTGGCATGTTGCCGGCTTTGGCATCGGAAATAGCCTTGCGCAGGCGCGCATTGGCGTCCGGATCGCCGCCGCCGGTGCGGGCTGAGACGGTCAGTTCTTTGATGAACTTCGTAAACAGTTTGCCGCGCTTGGCGTCGAGCGCGCCCTTCTTATGCTTAATGGAATGCCACTTCGAATGTCCGGACATGAGAAAAGATCCTTAACTGGTTTGTTTGAATGGCTGGCAGAATATCGCACAGGGCTTTGCCAGTTCAACCTACGCGCGCTCAGATGTTCGTTTAGACGGCGCACTTGTGCGCCGGGCTGGACAAGTCCAGCCTCTAAACGGATCTGTTTATTTCAGCTTGTCGTATTCCTGATGAGCTTCCGCGAGGATCGGCAGCGAAGCATCCGCGTCCTTCCACAGGCCAAAGAAATCCTGGTACGCCTTGCGCGCCTGAGCATTGTTGCCGCCCTGGGCGGAAGCGCGCGCGTAATACAATTGCGCGAGCGGATACAGGGCCGAAACCGGATACCAGCCGCGATGATCCAAAATACCCTTGAATTCCGCCGCCGCCTGTGCGCCATTTCCCTGTTTTAAGTAGGTCTGCCCGCGCACGAACTGCGGCCAATAGTCCCCGTAGACTTCGTACCGGCGCGCGGTTTCCAGCAGTTGCACCGGTTGGGTCGTGTTACCGCGAGCAAGTTCAAGCTGCGCTTTGATCAAAGGAATCCAGACCGCATTCAAGAGACTGTCCTGCGGAAATCGTTTGAGCATTTCATCGATCAATTGCTGCGCGGCTGCCCCTTGGTTGCATGCGGCCAGTGCATTCGCGGATTGTTGCAGACTGGAAAGATCGCGTGAGAGCGACAACGCTCTGTTGGTTAGCCCGCCGACAGGATCACATTGGCGGAAGGTCGCCGCGCGGATTGCTTCCTGCAAGATGAGTTGCGCGGCCACTTCTTTCAAGCCGTTACGTTCCGCCCAATCGGCCGCCCGCTGTGTAAACTGATTTGCCGTCGCGACTTGTCCACGAAACTCAGCGGCTTGCGCCTGCCATGATTCCGAAATGTATCCGGGGGATTTTGTGGTAGCCCAATCCAGCTGTTCTTTCGCGCCCGCGTCATCGGCGCGCAGGAACGCCAGATGATACAGATGCATGTGCATCGTATCGGTTTCGAGTTTTTGCCCCAGCGCGTTCTGCAAAACTTGCCTCGCTTCGTCGAACCGGTTCAGACCGATGAACGCGATCGCCAGGTTGGCGTGGGCCTTCGCTTCTTTCGGATTCAAGCGGACCGCCTCATTGGCTTCTTCGACGGCTTTATCGAACGGCCCGGTCAAGGTGTAGCGCACCGCCAGTAAATTGTGCGGTTCCCAATCGCGCGGATAGGTGCGCTTCCAAACTTCGAGCGCGTCGGCAGCTTTGTCGATTTCGCCGGTCACTGCGCCGTAGTAATTCCACGAAACGTAAAGCTTCTCGCGCTCGCTGGCGCGGTCGCGATATTCGTAAGCTTTCGAAGACGCTGCGCGTGACGACTCGTATTGCTTGGTGAAGTTGTAGCAGGTAGCCATGCGCGCATACGCGATCGCAAAGCGGGGATCGAGTTCGACTGCTCGTTCATAAAAAGGAATCGCTTTCGCGTAACGACCACTTGAATGCTGCTCCAACCCGAGCGAGTAATAACGCAGCGCTTCGAGCGATGAAGTGGTCACTTGCTCAATCGGCGCGTCAAACTTCTGAATTGAGCTCAGCGTTTCCCCCAGCTTTTCGCGCAGCCGCGAGGCCGCGGCGCCCAAAGACTTGAGCACCTGATCCTTTCCCTCGGCCTCCGCCTGGTCCGAGGCAATCGTGTCGCCCGTCTTCGCATTCAGAGCTTCAAGTGAAATCACATAATGATTACCAACGCCCGAAATTGATCCGATGAGCATCGCCTTGATGCCCTGACGCTCGCAGATTTCGCGCGCAATTTCGCGCGTCACGCGCTCTTCGGGCGATTTATCCATTAAGCGCAACGCGTCATGCACGCGGTCCTCTGACAAGATGTCGAGAAAGGGCGACTGCCGAAGTTGCGCCGCCAGCGCTTGACTGAGCGTCTCGTCGAACACCGGATCGCCCGTGGTGTTAACGAAGTCGGCGACCAGAATTGTGTCTTTGTCCGTGAGCGCAACGGTGCGGTTGCGCATCGCGAAATACCAAACGGCGCCGATGAGCAGCACCACCGCCACGGCGACCGCGGCCACGGCAATTTTGTGCTGCCGCATTCCTTCGAAGATGTATTCCGCGCTGGAAGCACGTGTTTGTGCGGAGCTGGGAACTGCGCCGGTTGATTGAATTGCCGAGGGCGGGACTGAAGTGTGAATACTGAGATGTGACGAAACGTGTGCTGCTTCAGTTTCCGCAAAGGCCGCCAACGCGCCCGTCAGTTTGTCAGGCGCAATCGAGCGTTCCAGCTCAGAGCGAAACTCAACGCGCTGCTTCAACTTCCGCAGATCGGATTCCAGCTCTTTTACTGTCTGATAGCGTTCGTCAACGTTTTTGCGCAGCGCTTTCATCACGATCCACTCGAACTCTACGGGCAGGCCCGGCGAGAAACGTGCGAGCGGCGCCGGCTCGCTCTTGGCGATGGCGACAATCACGTCCGTCTTCGTCTCGCCTGCGAACGGTGCGCGGCCGGTGGCCATTTCGTATAGCATCACGCCCAGACTCCAGATGTCAGTCCGCGCATCGATTTCCCTGCCGCGCGCTTGCTCAGGCGACATGTACTGCGAGGTGCCCAACACAATCCCGGCGTCAGTCTGCACCAATGCCCGCGTAATGGCTTCAGTATCAGTGGCCTCGCCTGGGAACGATTGGTCGATCAGTTTCGCCAAGCCGAAATCGAGGACCTTCACGTGGCCGTTCTTCCGAATCATCACGTTCTCTGGCTTGATATCGCGATGAATAATTCCGGCCGCATGCGCCTCTTCGAGCGCGCCGGTAATCTGGATGGCAATGTCGAGAATTTCGCTGACTTCCATCGGCGGTCCCGCCAAACGCTTGCGCAGGGTAATGCCGTCGATGTATTCCGTGGCGATGTAGTGCCGGCCGCCTTCATCACCCATTTCATAAATCGTGAGAATGTTCGGGTGATTGAGCGCGGACGCGGCGTAGGCTTCCTGATCGAAACGAATAAGTCGATCGCGATTAGCCGTGAGTTCTTCAGTGAGTATTTTGAGCGCGATCTTGCGGCCGAGTTTCGTGTCCTCAGCCAGATAAACTTCCCCCATGCCGCCCGCGCCGAGCTTTTGCAGGATGCGATAACGCGAAATGGAGGTTAATTCCATCGGGGGATTTACTTCGTAAGGACCAGTTTCTCAAGCTTGGCCGCTACAGCGCCACTGATACGCACGATCTTGCGCTTCGAATTGCTGCCGGCAATTATTTCGACGGCATTTTGCGGCAATTTGAGAATTTTTGCGAGTAGCCGTTGCAGCTCGCCATTGGCCGCGCCATCAACCGGCGGCGCGGCAATGCGAACCCTCAGGGCCCCGTCGTGCTCGCCCACGATTTCACTGCGAGATGCGCGCGGCACCACCACTACAGCGAAGGTCAGGGCGCCGTCATGCTCGGAATAGCGAATCACAATTATGCAACGAAGATCGCAAGTCTGCGTAAGTAAATTCGCCGCAAGCCGGCAGTTTGTAAAGGCTCAGAAGTATCGCACCGTCCATCCGCTCAGAAGCGTTGCCGCGATCACTGATTGAAGCACCCACAGAATCACAAACGCGATAATCGCTGAGACGTCGAACATACCGACCAGCGGGATCATGCGACGCAAAGGTGCGAGCAGCGGCTCAGTAGTCCTAAAAAGAAAACGCATCCAGCGGTTTCCATAACCGGCCACGAACCACGTTCCGATGATGCGCGCGAAAATCATCAACTCGTAGAGGCCCACCAACGCGTAGAGCACGTACCCCAGAATCGCAGTGAGGGCGTTGGGTCTGCCACTTGAGGCCGCAGTGAGAATTGCCGCAATGGTGTTCAGAAATCCGTTTGTGAGCTGAATTACAAAAAATCCAATCAAAATAAACACGACAATAACTATTACCGGCGCCACAATCGGATCGACCCGCATCGCCACCAGCATTCCGCGCACCGGCAAAACGATTGGATCGGTCAAACGTTTTACCGTGATTGCTTTCCAGGTGAACGGATTTACGTCCATGTAGCGAAACAATGAACGCAAAATAATTAAGAGGATGGCTGCCGCTATTACTGCGACCACGCCGAAGTAAATAAAGAGATCAATTTGTTTGAGTATCGTCATCATTTACCGCGGGCGCCGAAGATTGCCGTGCCTACGCGCACCATGGTCGCGCCTTCATCAATCGCTACTTCAAAATCGTTTGTCATGCCCATCGACAGCTCGCCACGCTTCTCGCCGAACGCCCCTTGCGAGCGGTAACGGTCGCGCAATTCGCGAAGTTTCACAAAAAAAGGCCGCGTCAATTCAGGATCATCAAAAAAAGGCGGCAACGTCATCAGCCCAATCAGAGATAGTCGTGCGCAAGAGTCAATTGCTTCGACCAGTTGCGGCAGATCCTTTTCCTCGACGCCTGTCTTTGTGGCTTCGTGACCGAGATCGACTTGAATGAGCACCGGCAATTCAGCGCGCCCCAAATCCTGACAGGCGCGATCAAGTTTTTGCGCTAATGCAACTGAATCCAGCGAGTGAATCACGTCGAAGAGTTGCACTGCGGGCCGAGCTTTGTTCGACTGCAAATGTCCAATCAGATGCCAGCGCGCGGCATCGCGTCCGACTTCGCCGATTTTTTCATCAGCTTCCTGCACGCGGTTTTCGCCGAGATCGGTAACGCCGGCCGAGATCGCCTCGCGCACTACTTGCGCAGGATGCGTCTTTGAGACCGCGATGAGTTGCACTTCATCGACTGCGCGCCCGGCGTGTTTGGCTGCCGCCGCGATGCGCAGACGCACCTCCGCCAAGCGCCTTTGCAAACCCTGGGTGTCGTTCGTCATTAAGCTTCGGACAACGCCACGCACTATAACAATCGCATTTGAAGTGCGGCAACAGGCAATTCCCACCCGGCCTTGAATAGATCCGATATCGTGAGTGAACGTCTTGATATAGTGCGTACACTTCTGTGACATTGGACTGTTGCGTCAGTATATCGAGCGTTTGCGTCGACTGATTAGGTGGCATGGTGATTGTTTGTTTTAGGTATACCCCACGATTTCTGCAATTCTAAATAAGGGGTTTCACGACGGGAGGAAACAGCGAATGAAGATAGCGAGACATGTAAACAAGTTACTGGCAGCCGCTTTTTTTGGAGCGGTTCTATTGTTGGTGATGCCGGCGACATCCATGGCGCAGGGCCGTGGTCACGGCCGCGGACAAGGGCCGAATTGGGACAAGAAGTGCGCCAAGTTTGTGAATTGTCATGACGCGCGCGATGGGCGGGTTGACGGTCGCGGACCGGCTCGCGGAACCGGGATTAGCAATATTTATCGAAACCGTCGCTACACCCGCACTACGACCGATGACATTATTTATGGTCGCGGCCGCACACGCACTCGTCGCGTAGATCGCGATCGTGACGGTGACTATGGGATTTATGGCCGCACCCGCACTCGTCGCATCGATCGAGACGGTGATGGTGACTATGATCGAAACGATGTCCGGTTGGAACGCCAGCGACGCGCAGAGCGACGGTACAGACGCTCGAATCCTTAACGCTGCCTTGACACTGCCTCAGACGCGTTCGTAAGATCGCTTCCCGTTCGCGGATGTGGCGGAACTGGCAGACGCGCAGGTCTCAGAAGCCTGTGATGGTGACATCGTGGAGGTTCAAGTCCTCTCATCCGCACCATAAAAATTAAAAGGCGGGTTCCGATTGATCGGGACTCGCCTTTAGTTTGTAGGACAAACTCTTCGCGTCAGAAGCCCGACCGTAAGGGAGGCTCGTTTCGACGGTTGCCCTCCCTCACGGTCGGGCTTCTGACACTCTTTCTGCTATGAACGTCGCTTCAACTTACCGCCGATCACCGCCCCAATTCCCTGTATGAGCGGCAGCGCGAACGGAGTCCAAACCGGCCAGTACGCCTTTTGGGCCGCTTCCATCGAAGGAACGTTTCCCGTGCGAATCATGTCGGCGTTCGCCTTGCCCTTCATAACTGCGGGGATTGCCAGCAGCAAGCCAAACACAATGATCAGAATCGCCAAAGCCAGCGGCGCTTTGCCGCCCTTGGCGATTGCCGCACAGATCAAGCCGGCGATGAGGGCCGTAATGAAAGTCGCCGCAACCGTCATCAGGATCCATCGGTTCGACGCCAGAAATCTGTGTGGCTTGAACGCGTTGTCCGGTCCGATCACCGTGTAGACTCCGACAAAAATACAAAAGTTAAGTATGAACATCGTCACGTAACCGACGATTACTCCAATAATTGATCTGGCCATGATTTCTCCTTTTGCTGACTGAAAATCGCTGCGCGTTTATCACAAAGCGACGCCCACTCGCAAGCTTAGTCCAAACGCGCATAACGCCGGCTTACTGTTTCGCAATGGCGCTGCGTCCACCACGCAAAACATACTTTTGAATTTTTCCGGTTGCCGTCTTTGGCAATTCTTCAAGAAACGTCACGCCGTGCGGCGCCTTGAAATGAGCGAGATTGGCGCGCGCGAATTCGCAGAGTTCGTCGGCGGTGGCGCTGGCGCACTTTGCAAGCACGACAAAAGCGTGTGGCGCTTCTCCCCAGCGCTCATGTGGAAGGCCCACAATCGCAACTTCCTGCACCGCCGGATGTCTTAACAACACACTCTCAACTTCGATTGAAGAAATATTTTCGCCGCCGCTAATGATGACGTCCTTCAAGCGATCGCGAATTTCGATGTAACCGTCCGGATGAATCACCGCCGCATCGCCGGTATGAAACCACCCGTTGCGCATTGCCTGCGCCGTGGCTTTGGGATCGTTGTAATAACCGGCCATCACGACGTTGCCGCGCACAACTATCTCGCCCACCGTCTCACCATCGTGCGGCACAGGAATTCCCGCATCATCAAAGACTGTCGTCTCGCCTGAAGTGATCAACTCGACGCCCTGGCGCGCTTTAATAACGGCGCGCTCGGCGGCGGAAAGTTGTTCATGCTCAGCGCGCGCCTCGCATACGGTGATGAAAGGAGTGGTTTCGGTCAATCCATAAACTTGCGTGACCTTCCACCCCAGTTCACCCTCAAGCCGTTCGATCGTCGAAGCGGCGGGCGGCGCGCCGGCAGTCATCACGCGCAGACCCCGACGCGCATAGCGACGTAACTCTTCATCAGCATTTGCCAGGCCGATTAAAACCGTCGGCGCGGCGCAAAGCATGGTGATTTGTTCCTCCTCGATCAAGGCGAACACCCGCGCTGGATCGATCTTGGGCAGGCAGACATGCGTTGCGCCTGCCGCTGTTACCGTCCACACGAACGTCCATCCGTTCGCATGAAACATCGGCAGGGTCCACAGATAACGATCGGCGCATGACATGTGCTCGTGCACCAGAGTGCCGACGGAATTCATGTAGGCGTTGCGATGAGTGATCATTACACCCTTCGGCCGTGACGTTGTGCCGCTGGTGTAATTGATTGTGAGCAGATCGTTCTCCGCGATCCTGGGCCGCGCAAAATCGCGGGCGCCTTGCGACAACAACGATTCGTAGTCCAACCAGCCGTCGTGGGCGCCGTCGAGCGCCACAAAGTTCTCTACCGATTTCAATTGAGACTTAATGCCCTCTACCCCGTCGAGATAATCGCGATGTGCACAAACGATCTTCGCGCCACTGTGATTGATTAAGTAAGCGAAATCGCCGGCAGTCAGGCGATAGTTAATCGGCACCAGCACCGCGCCGATTTGCGGCACTGCGTAGAACGATTCGAGTTGCGCATGCGTGTTGGGAGCGATGTACGCAACCCGATCACCCTGGGCTACGCCGAGCTGCTGCAGCACCGCCGACCAACGATCACAACGATCAAAGAACTGCTCGTACGTCAGCCGCAGATTGCCATCAACGACCGCTTCACGATCGCCGTAAAGCTTGCGCGCGCGGCGAGCAAATTCGATTGGAGTCAGGGGCGTTTCCATTGCTAGTTATCATGTTGGGAGCGGTTCAGACGGCCGCATGCAACTTCTTCGCAATTAGCGGCACGATTGTTCGAGGTATGTCGATGGCTGCTTTGATGTGACGTGAGTGTGTGAAGTGACCGGCCACAAATATGCCCGGCACGTTTGTTTCGAAAGTCTCAGGATCGTAGACAGGAACTTCCGTCAGCTTGCCGGGCTCAGTCTTAACGCCTAGCTTCTTCAGCAGAGTAAGATCAGCGTCGCTGCCTACCAGCACAAAAGCAACGTCATTCGGAATCGTCAGCGACTCGCCTTCTTCGGTCGTCATGCGCACCGAATCATCAGTGATTTCGTCGATATGCTTGTAGAGAATTACGCGCAGGCGCCCTTCGGCGATTTCGCGTTCAAGTGGACTGCGCACCCAATGCTTCATCGCGCCCGCCTTCGGATCGCGGTTCTCCCAATCTTCGCGCCAGATCGCCATCGTCGTGCGCGCGCCTTCTTCCGATAAAAATAGAGCCGCTTCCGCCGCGCTGTTGCCGCCGCCGATCACCAACGCTTCTTTGCGCACGTAAGCGTAAGGATCGACGAAGCGATGGTGAACTTTCGGCAGGTCTTCGCCGGGGACATTCAGGTGACGCGGATGTTCCATCGCGCCAATCGCAAAAAGGATCGCGCGCGCTTGATACACTCTGTCTGCTTGAGCGCCCGGAACATTGAGACGGCGGGTGCGTACATTGAATCCGGCATCGGCGTTCCCGTCGACATCGATCACTTCTTCGCCGGTGTTGATTTCTAAATCGTTGTCCAGCACAAAATGAATGTAGTGCGACAGCAGCTCTTCGCGCGTGGGCTTTTCGCGAATTGGCTGCAACCCGCCGTCGCGCATCTCGAGTTCGTTCGGCGTCGAGAACATAGTGCGTCCGACCGGATACTGGCGAATCGTATTCGCGATAGTTCCTTTTTCGATGACGATGTAAGACAGACCTTCGCGCTTCGCGGTATCAGCCGCCGACAAACCCGCCGGGCCCGCGCCAATGATCAGAAGATCGAGAAGTTCGTTCATGCAGAGCTCCGTAGGAGCTGAATGTTTATAGCACGAAGGCAGCCATCAAATGTTAGGCGCAATCGAGCAGCGCTTCGCTGCTCGATTGCGCAGATAAAATCCTGAACGAATCGAATTTCTATAAATATCTGGCTCCTAACGGAGCCAAACCAAACGAGCGAACCTCAAAACTGGATTGTCCCCTTCGCCACCACCACTGACGATCCGCTCACGCGCACTTCTTCAACTTCTCCGGGCGCGCCTTTGACTTCCAGGCCGATGCGGCTCGGGCGTTTGATGAAGTCACCTTGTTCGATCCCAAACTTGTAAACGCCGTCCGCCGCTTCCACTCCGGTCGCGTTGTGATAAACCAAATAACCGCCCAGGGGACCGGCGGCGCTCCCGGTTGCGGGATCCTCTCCGATGTTTTGACCGACAAAGAAGCGCGCGTGCGCCCGAGCATCGCCAACTTCGATTGTCTCGCGCGCGAAGGCATAACATCCCACGATGCCGGACGCGGTAAAACCGTTGCGCTCATAAACCTCTTCCAGCAAGGAAAGATTCACGCGGCACCGCCCGAGATCTGCCAATGAACGAATGGGCACCAGCAACATCGCATTGCCGGTCGAGCAAGCCTGCAGCGGCAAAGTCTCATCAAGATCTTCGCGCGACAAACCGAGGGCGCGGGCAATGTCGGCCTGATCCTGCCAATCATCGATCTCGCCTTTGATCTCCCATTTGCCTTGCGTCATCGTCACCCGCAGCGGCTCGCCGTCTTTGAATTCAATTTCCACGGGCAAGACACCGATGCCAACCTCATGTTTGATCTGCACAACTCCATTTCCGCCTTCGGGCAGCGGTACGACACCCTCACGCGCGAGACAATTCCAGGTCCCCGCGATTGGATGACCGGCAAATGGAAGTTCGCTGGTCGGTGTGAAGATGCGCAGCTTGCGCAAGACGCCTTCATGTTCTGACGGCAACACAAACACCGTCTCGGAAAGGTTCATCTCGCGCGCGATCTGCTGCATCTGTTCGTCGCTGAGACCCTCGCCTTCGGGAAAGACTGCGAGCGGATTGCCGGTAAAGGGCTGATCCGTAAACACGTCGAGTTGGATGAAACGATAGGAAGGCATGGCCTTGGTCACTCCTGACGAAAGGCCAATCATCAAGCAGCCGACGCGGACGGTCAAGCGCTCGTGGGTCCGAGTTTTTCGACGATGCTAAGTTTTCTTTCGCTAAGTTGAATCTTCGTTAGGACGTACGGTGGTCCGACCAAAGTCGGCACGCAACCAAAGAATGACTACCAGCGCGACCGCGACAAGAATCGGTAGCAGTTTCGCAGTTACGCTGATCACCGTCGCCGGTAAGTATTGCCCAAGCCAGGCCCTGAAAGCGTTTGCATTGTCGTGCAGCCAGAAAAGAATCGATTTGTTTTGCACCGTCGCGCCGAACCAGACTGAAGCTACTTTCAGAATACCGATTAATGTGAGCAGCGTGATCACTGAGGCGGCCACAACAACAAGGAAGCGCTGGACGTTCCCTCTGCTCCTCATTACGTCGCTCAACCACCAGGCGATGGCATTGATGACCGCGGTGGCAACAAACGCAACCCAGCCGAACTGCGTAACCTCCGGCTTCGTGAAAATGACACCGCCCAAAATGGCCAGCACTTCGAACGTGTAAATCACCTTGAGCCAGTGCCTAAAAATAAGGTTCGCAAAGCTCTGCGGCACGGCGACCTCAACCAAGCCCCAAAAGATCAGTCCCAAGCGGACTATCCACCCGGCGTACCGATTGCTGGCACCATAAGATTTTGAGATTCCGGAAAGGACTTTTCCGATCACCGTGGTCGCGCGCGCGGCCGTCCGCAAGGTGGACTCAGGCTCCAGGCGCGCTCGTTGTTTGAATGATTCGCGGTAATAATCGGTTAGCTCTCCGACCTTTATAAGGTCCGCGAGCGCAGGGTCGCCATAGCGCTTAATGTTCTCCAGGTAACGAGACAGCGCGGCGACGGCTTCCGCGTCAGGTTTCCCGTGACGTGGACGCATTAGCGCCTCAACCAATAGGTTCTTAACCGCCGCCGGACCCAACGATTCGACAGTTTCCCAAAGGATTGCCGACTGGGTACGGCCGATAAATTCCCGCGCGCGCTCAGCATCAGGAATCAGCGCTGAAATTATTCTCTCAGCGCCATCAAGCCTTCCCCACAGAATGTCGTTTCTTCGCCAGTCTTCATTCAGGAAGGCGCCGAAGTGTGAGAGCGAAGTACCCGCAAGCTTGTGACACCCGCTTTCTCCTTCATCGATCAGCGCGCGCGCGTCCTCAGGACTAACGCGAATTATCTCGACCACGTCCGACTCACCCACATCTGTTTCGTAGAAAATGGGAAATGTGACCATGTCATAGTCAACGAAACGGTCGTAGTAGTGGCCAAGACAGGACCGCGCTACGTCCAACACGCCATCAGCACTCCCGTCCTCCGTGCTTGACGGAAACAATACGCCGAGGGCAGCAACGTGCGCCTTGTTGCGTGCAACTCTGACTCGCTTTTCGATTTCATTTGCCGCGTCATTAAACAGCTTAACCAACTCCGGATGCTCTTTCAGAAGTTCACGCGCACGTGTCGTGCACTCTTCTTCGGCTTCACGCGAATTGTTCGCAGTCTCCGCGTTCGACGCTCGATTGCCGAGAAAGTACTCGATAACCGGATCTTCGCAGCGCTTTCCCACTTTCAGAGCCGCCGTCGTTCGAATGGCCGCTATTACGGCTTTAACCTTTTCGCGAACATTCGACTTTTCGGCTTCTGCGATTGTTGTCCCCTTTTCGCCGGATTCTGAAAGCGTCGACGTTTGGACTTTTAGTTCGTCACCCGTTGGATTTGTTTGACCATTTTCCGTTCCATCAGCGTTCTTTTGGCCTTCTGATGTCTCCGATGGTTCGATCGTACGCGAACGCAATGTCCGGCCTTCGGCTCGCAGGTCGACATAGAGTTGATTAAGTGGCCGCTTCAATTGTAATAACGCGGCGCGGAACTTCCGCTTGGTTTCTTCGGGCAACTGCGTGTTCCTTGGCCAGAAGCCCTTTACCCGGGAATTAACGAAGTCACGTGCCTGTTCGTCAAAGGCATAGAGTCTGTCGATCTGTTTCCGTAGAAAATTGATCCGCCGGATCGGGTAAGACAGTCCCAAGCCAATTAGAAATTTATTCGTCGTGGGCTTTTCCGGGGCGCGGTCGCGATAGTCAGTGTATTTATCGTCACGCCAGGCTTTTAGCAGTGCTCGGATGACCATGAAATAGTCGGACTCTTTGTCCAACTCTCCCACTCGCACCACCAAATCCGCCAGACGATCCGTGACTTCAGCAATTTGCAGCCGATGGTAAACAAGATAGGCTTTACCTTTCCGCTTAATCATGTCGACCAGGTCGAATTTTTCCCACTCAGCTTCGCTAACACCCTCTTTGGCCCAAGGCTGGCCATTCTCCGGAAGGGGAGCCAAAGCGCCCAGAATGTTCCACGTCGCTTCCGGTGAAGCCCCGGACGGAATCGCTACCCTGCGGGCGGCGTCTTCGTCCGAATCGATGTGCCGCATGATTCGGCTCGCCCGGTTAATTAACCGATTGCGTTCGAGGATGCGCTGAACGTCTTCGCGAATAGTTTCGTTGCGCGGCAATGCGAGCGCGGCACGCACGTTTTCAATCGCATCCGGACGCGTCTTTTTTTCTCCCACCAATTCGGGATGTTCGGGAGAAGGTTCGATATAAATCAGCTTTCGATCAACGGGAACGCTTGCGTGACGTTGAGCCAGAGTGTCAGTTGCATAGCTAAATGGCTTGTTGTCGAGAACGCCACCGTCATTAAAAGAGCGTTGGGGAAATTTCACGGTGCGTGGATTTACACTGCTGAGATAGTCCCTATAGAACTTGCCCCAATCGGAATACTTCGATCGCAGCTTCTTGGTATCCGGCTTCTGAAAATCAGGCAGGCCATCGAGAACCTTGTCGATGTCATCCAGGCGCATCGGTTCAAACGCGAACGGAAAAGCCGATGTGCATCGCGCCGCAAAAGCCAGAAACGGATTGTTAGGCTTTTCGAAGTCATTGCGATCCTCACTCGCTCCACTGATGCTCTGCTTCGAGTACACAAAGTGAAGAACATTCTTATGCCGCCGTTCGGCGACGACACGATCCGCGAGCCGAATAGGTAATGTCACGCCGCGGATATCGGTGGCGGTAACAAACAAGTCGAGTTCATCGACCAAGGACGAACTCTCCGCTGCTGGCTTTGCCTTGTCCATCCCTTCGAGTGCCTTGAGCAATTGGAGATACATCCGCTGACTGTTGAGCAGGGAAGTCGGTGTTTTACTCTTTTCTAATGGCGCCTCGATAGACTTCGCATCATTGATCAGCAGCTGGATTTCACCCTCTTGCACCCAGAGGCCTTCCAATGGCTTCATCTCCTGTTCATTGGCCAACGCTTTCGCAAGAAACACACCGTTGATTCCTCCGGCTGAGGTTCCCGAAATGATATCCACCACAAACCGAGTCGGCGCCCCGGTCGGATTCTCCTCCACGCCCGCGACGTCATCACCGAGCAGTTGGCTAATCTCGCGGTAGATCAATTCACTTCCGGTCAGGCCAGCCGGATCTTGCTTTGCCGTAGATTTAACTAAGTGCAGCAACTCCTGCGCGACTCCGTTGATGTAAATCGCGAGGCTCACACCGCCGTACATCACGACGGCAAAGCGAACTTCTTTGGTGTAGTCGACGTTGGGGGTCGCAGGCGTGGCCATTGGCTCCTCCGTGAGAATCGGGCTGAGATAAATACAACGCGGGGCGTATGCGATTCCGGCGCCAGCCGTGAATTAAAGACGCTGGCGACTTAACTGCGAATCACGCGTTGTGAGAGCGCGGGCAAGATATTAGCGAAGCTGCGAAAAGTCAACAGAAAGACTGGTTTGTGTGAGTTACTACCTGAGGGTCTTTCTGAGCCAATCGCCGATTCGATCCATCGCGGTGTTGTGAACCTCGGCCTGAGAGACTCCCAATGTTTTGGGGACTTTGAAGGAATGATCACCACCTTCAATTGCGTAGAGCTCTGCGCGCAGCTTCAGCTTCTTAATGATCTCAGCTATTTCCTGCTTTGTTCCGAATGCATCGCGCGCCCCCTGCACGAACAGCATCGGCGCTTTGATTTTGGGGAGATGTTCTGAACGCATCTTGTCCGGCCGTCCCGGTGGATGGAGCGGGTAGCCCAGGAAGACCAGGCCATCGATGTTTTCAGGATGTGACGCGGCTACCTGTGAAG
Organism: Pyrinomonadaceae bacterium; assembly: GCA_035606795.1. Lineage (GTDB taxonomy): Bacteria > Acidobacteriota > Blastocatellia > Pyrinomonadales > Pyrinomonadaceae > UBA11740. Next base: position 92,256 of record DATNEI010000219.1, on the reverse strand, counting down.
CGATACGCCCGCCCATCGACTTTCCACCGATCACCAGATGATTACCCTTCAGCTTTTTATGCGTGAGCATCGCATCAATCACGGCGCGATAACATGATTCGAGCCGCGGCGCCGGATCAGGAATCTTGCGGCCTTGCTCCATGTAAAGAAAATTGAAAGTGACGACGTCAAGTCCGCGCTTGCCGAGTCCATTCCCAAATTCGCGCATGAAGCCGCTCAACTGATTTGCGCCCGCGCCGTGACCGAGGATGAGCGTGATCCTCGAGCGGTCGCGTTTCGCAGCCGCATACAGCAGCGCAGTCACGCTTTCACGCTCATTGACGTGTATCAATAAATTCGCTGACATCGTCTCGGTTGTCTCGATGGCCGATGAAGCACATTGACCCGGCTGAGTTACCGCCCAGGGTTTGCGCTTCTGCGCGATGAAATGTTATTTGTCAGCGGCTGGTTTGGCAATCTGGATTTCCCGACAGTACACCCCTAATGAAAAACCCAGGACTCGTTTCTCGGTTTGCAGGATTGCTGCTGTGCAGCTTGGTCGCGTACTCAATCACCGCTCAGCAGCCCTGCGCTCGTCCGCCCGCACTGCCCACGGCAAACGAACCTAACATATTCAGTGACGAACAAGAGGTAATGCTCGGAGATGCTGTCGCTGAATACCTGCAACGCAACTACCACATTATTGAAGACAGTGACGTGACGGCTTTCCTTACGCGTGTGGGCGAACGGTTAATTCGGAAGTTGCCCCCCAACCAATTACGTTTTCAGTTCTTTCTTGTGGATTTGGCTGACGCAAACGCTTTCGTCTTGCCGGGCGGCAGGATTTATGTAAGTCGGAAACTGGTTGCCGCATCTGAATCCGAAGACGAACTTGCGGCAGTGATTGCGCACGAGTTAGGCCATCTGGTGGTGCATCAGGGGGCGATCGACACGACGCGGATGTTCAAAGAGGCGTTGGGTGTTACCAGGGTTGGCGACCGCCGCGACATTTTCGAAAAGTACAACCAGCTTATTGAGAACCTGGCGAAAAAACCTGGAGCATTCAAAACCGGGGATCGGGAAAAGGGTCAACTGGTCGCCGACCAGGCCGGTCTATACGCGCTGGTGGCTGCCGGTTACGACGCCTCAGCGATGGCGCGGTTCTGGAATCGCATCACCGAAACGAAAGGCAAAACGGGAAATTGGTTTTCTGATCTTTTCGGCACAACGCGGCCAGAGGAGCGGCGCCTGCGTGAGATGTTGAACGTTGCCGAAGCCATCCCCGCGAGTTGCCGTCAGCCAAAGACTGCAACCCAGTCAGACGAATTCAAGGAATGGCAAACCCGGGTGGTGAGTTACAACGGCCTGGGGCGTCGCGAGTCCATTCACGGCGTGGTTTCCAAACAACAGCTGTCGCCACCCTTGCGCAGTGACATTATTCATCTGCGTTTCAGCCCTAACGGCAATTACATCCTGGCTCAGGACGACGCCGGCATCAACGTGTTGACTCGCGATCCTTTCAAACTGCTCTTCCGCATCGAAACTCCATTCGACGCGTACTACGCCAACTTCTCGCCCGACTCGCAGATGGTCGTCTTTTACTCTGACAACCTCCGGGTCGAGCGCTGGAGTGTGGCTGAACAAAAGTCAATCGATGTCACTGAAGTCGTTATCCACCGCGGCTGTTTGCAGACAAAGGTGTCGCCAGACGGAAAGCTGCTCGCGTGCCTGACGCCAGACTTTGAACTGCGCTTATACAACATCACCTCGGGTGACATCGTCTGGCGAAAGAAAGACTTTTATTCGATCGACTACTCGCGGTACCTGATGATTATTGCGGCCCTTCAGGTCGCCAAAGCCAACGCCGGTGACCTGAACCTTCGCCTTATCAATATGCAGTTTTCCCTGGATGGCCGCTTTTTTGCCGCGGGCTGCTTCAGCACGTGGATGTATCGAAGGACTAACAGCGGCACCGTCGCCGAAGTCGTCGACACGAACAATTTCGCTAAGGTTCCAATTCCCGATTTCGTGAAAAAGCTGATTGCCGGCGGCTTCACCTTCATGGATGGAAACCGGCTGGCGGGCATCAATCGCGAAAACGTAAAGAAGTCCGCTGTGGTCAAGTTTCCCACCGGAGAACTTATTTCCGAACTTGAACTCTGGCGACCCGGACTGGCTGCAACCACGAGTGGAGACTATTTGTTGATCCGGCCGATCAAAGACTATGCACTGGGCGTAATGGACATAAATACCGGGAAGATAACGAAGGTTAATGAGCGCGGCGCGCTGGATATCTTCGACCAATTCCTGGTCGCTGAGTTGCGAAACGGCGAAATCGGTCTCTATAAGCTGGACAAGAACGAACTGGTACGTCGTGCGGTACTGTCAAACTTCACCCTGGGGCGCTTGCACGTGGCAGAACTTTCAGCGGATGGAAAGTGGTTGGCGTTGTCTGGGCGCTCACGCGGTGGCGTGTGGAATTTGACGAACGGTCAGGCGGTGCTATCTCTGCGTGGCTTTCAGGGTGGTTTTGTCAGCGAAGACGGCTACTTTTTCGCGGACTTTCCCAAATACGAGGAGGCCGACCGGAATGTAGTTCGCTTTAATCTCACCAACGGGGAGATCACGCCCGGTGCAAAAGTTGAAGAGCGCGAAGCCCAGCAGATCGGGCCCTATCTCCTTATCACGAAGTCAGTAAATGCCGGCGCCAAAGAGCAGGCGGATTTTGAATCTGCCGAAAACGCCGGTGCCGCCAGCTACGTCGACTATCGCAAGAATGTAGTTATCGAAGTCCAGGATGCGCGCACCAGGCAATCACTCTGGACGAAAACCTACCCGAAGGAATCCCCGCGCATTTGGGTCGCTCCGGGTATGGATACCGTAGGGCTTCTCTGGAATGTTGGCGATGAAGCGGCGAAACTGGAAATCAAGAACGATGCGCGGCTCTCGCAGCAACTCTCAAAAATGCAGGAGAAAGAGGGTGATTATTTTTTGCAAATCCTCGACGCCCGCACCGGCACCGAGCTGGGCAGACTCCTGATTGAAACTGGTAAAGGGTCCTTTCGGCTTTCGAACGTGTTTGCGGCCGGCGATCGAGTCATCGTGCGCGACACGCAAAACCGAATCCTCGTTTACTCTCTCAAGAGCGGTGAACAGGTGGGCAAGGTCTTCGGCGGCAACGCCACGCTGTCGTTGAAGAACAACCTGATGTGCGTAGAGAACGAAGTCGGGAAACTGGCAATCTACGATCTAAACACACTCGAAAAGATTGATGAACTAATATTCTCGAGCCCTATTTCGCTGGTGCGATTCACGCCTGACGGTAGCCGGCTGTTTGTCCTGACCGTCAATCAATTCACTTACATGATCCAGATTTCCGCAAACAAGATTGTCGCAAAGAACTGACCTGCGAGCGGCGTCAACGTCCGCGATACTGCCGTGGTACGCGATTGCTGATCCCGCAAGTGACTTCATAAGAAATTGTGCTCGCGAACTCGCCTAAGTCTTCGGCCGTAATCGAACAGGCGCCGTCACCTCCGAGCAGAGTAACGCGATCGTCGAGCGAGACGTCTGGCACATCTGTCACATCGATAATCGTCAAATCCATCGAGACGCGTCCAACCACCGGCGCGAATTGGCCACGCACGATCACTCGCGACTGGTTCGAGAAGGCGCGGCGGTAACCATCATCGTAACCGATCGGAAGCGTGGCAATCAGCGAATCGCGCGAGGTTTCGAACGTGCCGCCATAACCGAGCCTTTCACCTTTTTTGACTTGTTTCAACAGCTCGATCCTGGAATACAAAGACATCACTGGTCTAAGCGGGGGTGAACCAACACGTTGCGGCAGAACGTCACGCTGAAAACCGTAAAGCGTGCCGCCCGGCCGCACCAGATTGAATCGAGAATCGGCAAACGCAAATAGCCCGGCTGAGTTTGCCGCATGCACGTGCGTGGGATTGAACCCATGTTCGCGGAACAGCGCCACCGCTTGGCGAAAGCGATCAAGCTGCGTCCGAGTAAACTCGACTTTTGTTTCCTCGTCTGCCGACGACAAATGCGTCATCAGCCCATCCACGCGAATGTTCCGGCATTGCTTCAGGGCTTCACAGAACTCCGTCAAATCATCGTAGGGAACTCCCAGCCGGCCCATTCCTGTATCGATCTTGATGTGAACATCGATGATCTTGCCTGCATTCGCGGCCGCGCGATCCAGCCCTCGCGCGACATCAAGTCGATAAACAACCGGTGTTAGGTTTTGCCGAATGCAGAGGTTCTCCTGTCCCGTCCACATGCCGCCCATGCAGAGAATCGGTTTCGTGATTCCCGCGTTTCTTAAGTCGCTGCCCTCCTCGGGCAGCGCGACGCCAAACCATGCGGCGCCTTCTTTCTGCAAACGCCGCGCGCATTCCACCGCGCCATGACCGTAAGCATTGGCTTTCACTGCGGCGAGAACTCCCACCTCGGACCCAACAACATCACGGATCACGCGGAAGTTGTGTGCCAGCGCGTTGAGATCGATTTCAGCCCAGGTTGGACGACCGGAGGATTGGTTCATCGATCCATTGTTCCACTGATTCATTGGTCGGAATTATTGGATCAATGATCAAATGAATCAATGGGTCGATATTAGAAGTCATCGCCGCGACTGATCCGCGGCGAGCCCTTCGAGCGATCGAAACGGCTCAGGTATTGACCGAGCGCTTCGCGTTCGAGGTCGGTGAACTTGGCAAATTGATTCAAGAAGGCGAGATAGATCGTGTCGGTGGGGCCGTTGCGTTGCTTCGCGACAATCAGCTCAGCAATGTTCTTGTTTTCGTCGCTGCGATTGTAAACCTCTTCCCGATAGATGAACGCGACGACATCCGCATCCTGTTCGATCGCGCCTGACTCGCGCAAGTCGGCAAGTTGGGGACGATGATCAGTGCGATTCTCCGGCGCGCGCGACAACTGCGAAAGTGCGACGAGCGGAATGTTCAATTCTTTCGCGAGCGCCTTCAACTCACGCGAGATTTGCGAAACCTCTTGTTGTCGCGACTCCACCCGCCGCGACGAACCCGACATCAACTGAAGATAATCGACCACGATCAGGTCGAGCTGTTTCTGCTCAGTTGCCAGGCGGCGTGCTTTGGCGCGCATCTCGAGAACCGAAATCGCGGGTGTGTCATCGATAAAGATTTTTGCCTCCGCAAGTTTGCCCAGAGCTTTGCCGAGCCGTGCCCACTCGTCGTTCGACAGAAAGCCGCTGCGAAACTTCTGCGCATCCACGTTGGCTTCGGAACAAAGCATGCGCATCGCCAACGCTTCTGCCGACATTTCCAGACTGAAGATGCCGACCACTGCCTTGCTTTCAATGGCGGCGTGCTGCGCCAACACGAGAGCGAGACTTGTCTTACCCATCGAGGGGCGCGCGGCGATCACCACCAAATCCTGCTTTTGCAGGCCGGAAGTCAGCGAATCGAGGCCCCGAAACCCGGTGGGCACGCCGGTTACTACCAGATCGCGGTGCTCAACCGCCTCAGCTTTGGCGAGCACTCGGTCCGCCGGATGCTTGATGTGCTCGAAACCCTGGCGAATGCGCTCATCAGCCAAAGCGAAGATCGCGTGTTCGGCGTGATCGAGGATGTTCTGAGGTTCGTCTTCCTCTTCCAGCGCTTCCGCGGTGATCTTGTGGGCAACTCTTACGAGCTGTCGCAACAGAGATTTTCCGCGCACGACTTTGGCGTACTGCGCGATGCTGGTAACGTGCGGCAGACCGTAGGTGAGGTTAGTCAGAAACAGAACGCCACCCGACGAATCAAGCGAGTTGTCTTTGCGCAACTCCTCAGCGATCAGAATTGGATTGATTTCCGAACCACGCTCGAACAGAGCAATCATGGCGGTGAAAATGCGGCGGTGCGACGGCACGTAAAAGTCCGACGGCTTCAACATCTCGATCGCCTGCGCTACGAGCGTGTTGTCGAGAATGACGGCGCCGAGAATTGCTTTTTCAGTTTCGGGACTGCTGGGAAGCGGTTTCTCGAGGCTCGCGTCGCGGATCGGTTCAGGCGTGGCCATTGGTGTGTAATGAAAAAGAAAAACGCCGCAAGAAAAAATTCGGTTGACGAATTTATGCTTGCGGCGCGAACTATACTACATGCAGTTCAAGACGCGTGAGAGAGAGCCCTGCTTTATTTTCCGTGATGTTGAAATTACTCGGATGCTTCGGTCTCTGCTGTCTCCGGCGGAGCCGATGAAGCAGATGTTTCCGCTTGCAGCGCTTCGACATCAACCTCAACTCCGCCTTCGCCGAGCACGCTGACGGGCAATTCGACGGTGACATCACGATGCAAACGGAGCGGCACGTTGTAATTTCCGAAACGTTTGATCGGCTCGCGCAGAACGATTTTGCGGCGATCGATTTCATAGCCCTGCTTCTCCAACTCGTGCGCAATGTCCATCGAAGTGACTGAGCCATAGAGGACGCCGGCCTCTCCGACTTTGCGCTCGAACTTAAGTGTCAGACTCTTCAGTTGATTCGCCTGCAATTCAGCCGTCGAACGCTCCTTGGCTTCACGTTTCGCCAAAGCTGCCCGCTCGCCTTCGATCTGTTTCACATTGCTGGCCGTCGCTTCGACTGCCAGTTTGCGCGGCAACAGATAGTTGCGCGCATAGCCGGCTTTGACGCGCACAATTTCGCCGCGCGCGCCCAGGTTATCGATGTCTTCACGTAAAAGAACTTGTTTGTTTGCCATGATCTGAGTCCTCAAATTCGTGTCAGAAGCCCGAGCGTAAGCGAGGGCAACTCTCGCCAAAGTGGCCCTCCCTGACGGTCGGGCTTCTGACACGCAAATCCTTAGTCAGCCGCGTACGGCAGCAGCGCGATGTTGCGCGCGCGTTTGATTGCTTCTGCGAGCATCCGCTGGTGCGTCGCGCAGACACCCGAAATTCGCCGCGGCAGAATCTTGCCGCGTTCGGGCGTGTAGGACTGCAACAGCTTCAAGTCTTTGAAGTCGATGTAGTCGACCTTTTCCATGCAAAACCGGCACATCTTTCGCCGCTGCATGCGTCGCGGTCCGCGCCCGGGCATTCCCGCCCGTTCGTATTCCCGCTCAAACCCATATGCGCTGTCGCGCTCGTCAAAATTCGTGGACATAGTTACCTCATTTTAGATTTGCGATTTGCGATTTGCGATTTTTGATTTCTTTTGTCACAAGGATCGACCAGCTCAAGCCTCGTTAGATCGCAAATCAAGAATTATCTTATGCAGTTTCCGCTTCAGATGCCCCCTCAGCTCCCGCAGAGGTTCCAGCCTTGGCTTTGCCCGCACTCGGGCGCCGCTCAGCTTTGCGCGCCCGGCGGCTCTTCAACTTCTCGGCGCGCCGACGATCTTCGTCCACGCGCACGGTCATATAGCGAATGATGCGATCGTTAACGCGCATGCGCCGTTCCAGTTCGGCGATTTCCTTGCCCGATCCGTCAACCTCCAGCAGCACATAGATACCGTCGCGCTTGTGGTTGATCTCGTAAGCCAGACGCCGTTTGCCCATCATCTCTGTCTTGGTGACACTGCCACCCTGATCCGTGATGATCTTCTGCACGGCCTCAGTCATGCGCATGACTTCGGCGTCTTCAGCATTCGGATCGATGATGAAAACTATTTCGTAAGTTCTTTTTTCTGCCACTTCTTCCTCCAAAAACGTCAATGGTAAATGGTGAATGGTAAATCGGACCTGCGGTCCCAGGTTTCTAACGCCATCTATTTACCATTTACGATTTACCATTTACTGGTTGTAAACCGACATCGCTTTCTTGATGCCGTCTCGCAGCGCCGAATGAACGGCCTCTGCGGCTTTGTCTAAAATCTTTTCAACTTCCTCTCGCTGCGCCTTGGGAAAATCAGCGAGCACAAAACCCTTCGCGTCACCCAACGGATGCTCCGGCTGAATTCCAATCCGCAACCGCATGAACTCGTTTGTGCCAAGCGCCGCGATGATCGACTTCAACCCGTTGTGCCCACCGGCGCTGCCCCGTTCGCGCAGACGAATCGTTCCCCACGGCAAAGCCAAATCGTCGCTGATCACAATTAGCGATTGCGACAGATCGTCGACGTAGTTCTTCGCCGCCAAACATGCAACTGCTTCACCGCTGAGGTTCATGAACGTTTGCGGCTTAATCAGCCGCACTCGCTCGTTCTCAATAGTTACCGAGGCGACCAGCGAACGACATTCCTTGTGCTTTACAGTCGCTCCTGCCTCCGCCGCCAATTTGTCAATCAACATGAAACCCAGGTTGTGCCGCGTTGACTCGTACTCAGCGCCCGGATTTCCCAATCCAACGATTAGAAACATTACCGATTTGCGATTGCCAATTGCCGATTTGAATCGCGGTTCTCAACAGACGAGACTGCCAATCGGCAATCTGAAATTGGCAATCGGCAATGCCCTTACTTCTCTTCTTCCTGGGCCTCGTCTTCCTTCTTGCCCTTGCCGATGACTTCGGGTTCGGCCGGCGCTTCCCCTTCCACTGGCGCGACTTCGACCACCTCTTCCTTCACAATGCCGACGGTGGCAATTACCGTATCGGGCGCTTCCAGAATTTCGACACCCTCACTGACAGGAATGTCGGAGACGTGCAGCACCTCGTGCGCCCCAAGGTTCGTCACGTCCACATCGATGTGTTCGGGAATGTCGCGGGGCTGGCAACGGATATCGAGGTTGCGGACGATTTGCTCCAGCACGCCCGCCTGTTCGCGCACACCCACAGGTTCGCCAACCAGGCGCAGCGGCACAGTCGTCTCGATCTTCTCGCCCTTCACCAGACGCTTGAAATCTGCGTGAATCAGATGCATTCGGACGGGATGAATTTGGCGATCCGCGAACATCACTTCGCTGGCGCCCACGCCCTCGATGTCTACCGTGAAGATCGTGTTGCGACCCGTGTCGGAGCGCAAAATCGCCGCCAACTCGTTGGCTGGCGCGAGGGCCGCGACCGTTTCGCCCTTGCCGCCGTAAATCGTCACCGGCACCTGGCCATTGCGGCGCGCGCGGCGCGCATCATTCTTGCCACGTCCATCGCGCGAGGTCGCGCGCACTACAATTTCTTTCTTCTCTGCCTTCTCTGCCATGATTGCTGCTCCAAACTATTCGATTTGTTTAGAGTCGGCACTTGCGCCGACTGCGCGGACAAGTCCGCGCGCTAAACGACTCAGTTAATTTTTTCTGCTGAAAGCTGACAGCTGATTCGCTGTCGACCGACGTACTGACGGCTACTATGCTTTCAGTTTTTGCCCTTCATACGAAGAGCGAAGAAACCGAAGTCTCTTCGTGGATCGACTTAATTGCCTTCGCCAAAAGAGGCGCAATACTAAGAACCGTAATGTTCTTCAGTTCCGCTGCCTTAGAGTTTAGCGGAATTGTGTTCGTAACTACAATCTGCTCGATGTCCGAATTGCCCAGGTGCATCGCGGCCCGGCCCGAAAGCACCGGGTGCGTGAAGCACGCATGGACGCGTTCGGCGCCGGCTTCTTTCAACGCTTTCGAGACTTTCGTGATCGACCCGCCCGTGTCGCACATGTCGTCGACAATCAAACAATTGCGACCTTTCACGTCGCCGACGACGTTCATGATCTCGGCCTCGTTCGCCTTTTCACGACGTTTGTCGCACAAAGCGAGTTCCGCATCCAGCCGTTTCGCATAAGCACGAGCGCGTTCGGCGCCACCTGTGTCCGGGGCCACGACCGTCAAATTCGGCATCGGGTTTTCCTGGTAATACCGAATCATCACCGGCGCGGAGTACAAGTGATCCACCGGAATATCAAAGAACCCCTGGATTTGCGCGGCGTGCAAATCAATTGTCAGAATCCGCTCTGCGCCGGCAATGCGGATCAAATTCGCGACCAGCTTCGCCGAAATCGGCACGCGCGGTCGATCCTTTTTGTCGGAACGTGCGTAACCGTAATACGGCAACACCGCCGTTAAACGCCCGCCTGATGAACGCCTGAACGCGTCCAGCATCACCAGCAACTCCATCAGGTGCGAATCAGTCGGCGGGCACGTCGGCTGCACGATGAAGACATCTGCGCCGCGCACGTTCTCTTCGATCTGAAAGTTGAACTCGCCGTCCGAAAAGCGCGCCGTTTGCGCCCGCCCCAGATCGCAACGCAACTCGTGGCAAATTTCCTTTGCCAGCGCGCGATTCGCATTTCCGGAAAAGACTTTTATCCCGCCGGTTGTGCTCATTGACTCAGTGATGAGTGATGAGTGATGAGTGATGAGAACTGCGCATTACTCATTACTCATCACTCATGACTCATCACTGTTGAAATTGGCTGGGGCGGAAGGATTCGAACCTACGAATGCCGATTCCAAAGACCGGTGCCTTACCACTTGGCTACGCCCCAGCATTCTCGCCGAACAGTCGCGCCAGCAGTCCACCTGCCGGACCTAACGCTGCTTCGTAGTGACTGCGCCCAACCGTCTTACAAGGAAACGCGCGCCAACCAGTTTCGAGTTCGATCGCCTGAATGGCGCGCTCTTGAGCGTCCTGATTTTCAAAAATCCCAAATACCGCCGAGCCGCTGCCGCTGAGCCTCGCGGCTATCGCTCCGGCTTTCAACAGCGCATTTTTCGCGCGCCCGATTTCAGGTTCAAGCCGAAAAATCACAGCTTCGAAATCGTTGTCCAGAGCGTTCAAATCGAATGAATCGGAAAATTCGCTCGGCTGCGAACGAAACAGAATAGGTTTCGAGTCGGAGGATGTCAAGGCGGCCGCATTCAGAGCTGCGTACGCTCCGGTAGTCGAAACATTCGCATTCGGTTTGATAATTAGCACGTGCTGTTCTGGGGTGTCTGCCAGCGGCTGGAGGGCGTCCCCGCGGCCTGTCGCGCGGGCTGTGCCGCCGTGAAAGAAAAATGGCACATCCGAGCCGAGCGTCTGCGCAATTCCCGCGAGCTCGTCTGTAGAGGTCTCGGGTTCCCACAGGTTTGCCAACCCAATGAGCGTAGCTGCCGCGTCTGATGATCCGCCGCCGAGACCAGCTTCGCTGGGGATTCGTTTTACGAGCCGGATCTTGACCCCCTTGGTGATTGCGTAACGTTCTCGCAAGGATGCTGCCGCGCGCCACACGAGATTGGTTTCATCGGCGGGAATAACCGGATCGTCACACCACAGATGAATGGATCCGTCGTCGGTCGTCGCCATTGTGATTGTGTCGTAAAGGCCAATCGTTTGAAGGACGGTTTCGACTTCGTGGTAGCCATCCTCGCGCTTGCCCAGGACGTGCAAGCTCCAGTTGATTTTCGCGAAGGCTGGAATGGAGATAGTTCGCTGCGACACGATAACCCGTTGTTACAGAACCGCGAGCGGTAGCGAGCGGGATAAAAACTCAACTCTCTTCATAACTCAGAACCAGGACGTTAATCGCAGATTACGCAATGATCCCGCTCGCTAACGCTCGCGGTTCTGTAACGCGCTTTCCGCTTCCTTGTCTCAAAAACCCACTCGATGTTTTAGCGATGCTGCCTCTCGATTGGCTTCAGCAATCACATCCGCTTCATTCATCGTCATTAGTTTGCTGTCATACATGACGATGCGGCCCTCAATGATTGTCGTTAGCACGTCCGCAGCCTGCGCGGAATAGACAATGGAAGAAACCACGTCAGTTTCCGGCGCGGCATGAAGTCTATTTAGATCGACGACGATCGCATCTGCTCGCTTACCGACTTCAATGCTTCCGATTTCATCCGCCCAGCCGAGCGCGCGCGCACCATCGATTGTCGCCATCCGCAAGGCCCTCTCGGCGGGCAAAACCTCGGGGCCATGTAACGCTTTCTGCAGCAACGCCGCCGTCCGCATTTCCGTGAACATGTCGAGCCGGTTGTTGCACGGCGCGCCATCCGCGCCGAGCGAAACGGAAATACCTCGAGCCAGCATCTCAGTCACGCGCGCAATGCCTGAGCCGAGTTTCAAATTGGAAGACGGACAGTGGGCCACATTGGTTTTCGTCGCGGCCAGGGTCTCCATTTCGGCATTGTCCAGGTGAATGCAATGCGCCAGCACCACCTGCGGTCCGACTATGCCGAGCGAATTCAAGTAGTCGATATTACGTTCACCCGTTTCGCGCTCGACAATCTCGCACTCACTCCTGTTTTCCGACGCGTGTGTGTGAATCATCACGTCGCGTTCGCGCGCGAGCTTGGCCACTTCAGCCAGCAGCTCCCGTGTGCAACTGACCGCAAATCGCGGCGCAAAACAACAGCGAATGCGACCCTCAGCTTTGCCGTGCCATTCATCGATTAGCGCCACCGATTCGTCAATCGACGCGCGGGTTTGCTCGTGTAGCTCTGCCGGCAACTCCTCGCCTTTGTCCATCATGCACTTGCCGACGGTGGCGCGAAATCCGGTTTCTTCGACAACCCGCAGAACTTCTTCTGTGTGACGCACGGTCTCCATCGTCAGAGCGCAGGTCGTGCCGCCTTTGATCAGTTCCGCGATTCCCAGCCGCGCCGCCGCGCGAATCGACTCCGCCGTGTGCGCCGCTTCCATTGGCCAAATGCGTTTCTTGAGCCAGTCGATCAGTGACAGATCGTCAGCCGCGCCACGAAAAAGTGTCTGGCAGAGATGAATATGCGTCTGCACAAATCCGGGCAAAACTGCGCAGCCGCTCGCATCGATCGTTTCATCAGCCTTTCCGGCATTTTGATTTCCGACCGCCTCAATTCGCCCATCGCGAATGAGCAGATCGCCACGCACCATGGCGTTCCCTGCATCCATCGTCACAATCGTGCCGTTTCGGATAAGGATTGATTTGCTCATTATTGCTTAGCCCGGAGGATTATCGGAGGAGTTCGGAATCTCTGTAAAGGTGGAAAGCAGAGTCTGTAGAATTTACAACCTGGAAGATCAGGTCAACTAAAATGCCTCACGGTCAGGAAGGGTGGCTTGCCCCCGCTTCTCAGCAACTATTCCCCGCGAACGCCCAAATCGCCCGCGATAACTTCTCTGCATCATCCGGCCACCACCACTCACGATTTAACGCGAGCGAGGTGAGAGCAGATGGATAGTACGCATGGAAACTCGACCACTGGTAATCTCTTGCTGACTTCACCAAGCCTGCTCTTACCGGATTTGCGTGGATGTAGTTTATCTTTTGCCAAACCATCCAATCACTCCACAGAGGCACTGCTTTGAAACTTTCCTGCCAAAGCTCGCCGCCGAGACGCCGCGCAATGTGACTCTTGAGTGCTCCAATGAATTCTATGATTCGACCGTCACGCGGATTGCTGACCAAATGAAAATGATCAGGCATGAGAACGTAGGCGATAAGTTTACTGGGCCAACTATTGTTTACGTTACCAAGCTCCTCAAGAAAGGCGGCACAACTAGAGGGCCTGGCGAAGACGGGAGTTCGATCCAAAACATTCGCGGTAACGAAATGCAGCGCGCCAGGGAGGTTGAGGTTAGACCACTTCTTTGCCATGGGAGTGTTTTGAAGTTTCCGATTTGAAAGTGAGCGGGGGCAAGCCCACCTTCCTTACCTTGAGGTTACTCAGCTGACTGCCATACTGGAAAGGGGAGAGCCCACCTTCCTAACCCAGAGACTCGAATAATCGGTGGCTTCTTCCTTCGCCAGAGCGTCCCTTCGTCGATGATTGGCAGGTTACTTCTTCTCGCCGGCGGCCGCCGCTTTCTTCTGCTCACCGTTGCCGTTCGGCGCGGCCGCTTCTTCCTTGACCGGCAGGCCGAGCGCCCTCTTCACATCATTCTCAATTTTGCGCAGCAGTTCCGGATGATCCTTTAACGTCTGCTTCGAATTCTCACGGCCCTGGCCGAGGCGTTCGCCTTTGTAAGAAAACCACGCGCCGCTCTTTTCAACCACGCGATTGTTGGTAGCGAGATCCAGCAGATCGCCCTCTTTCGAGATGCCTTCGCCGTACATGATGTCGAACTCGCATTCGCGAAACGGCGGCGCAACTTTGTTTTTTGCGACTTTCACTTTCGTGCGATTGCCGACGACGCGATCGGCGTCTTTGATTGCGCCGATGCGCCGGATGTCCAGACGCAAAGACGAATAAAACTTCAGCGCGCGTCCGCCGGTAGTCGTCTCGGGGTTGCCGAACATCACACCGATCTTTTCGCGAATCTGGTTGATAAAGATAAAGCAAGTGTTTGACTGCGCCACGATAGCCGTCAGCTTGCGCAGCGCCTGTGACATCAGACGCGCTTGTAAGCCCGGCAGCGAATCGCCCATCTCGCCGTCGAGTTCCGCGCGCGGCACCAGGGCTGCGACGGAATCGACCACGATCACATCGACGCCGTTCGATCGCACCAGAGCTTCGGCAATTTCCAGGGCTTGCTCGCCCGAATCAGGCTGCGAAATCAACATGTCGTCGACATTTACTCCGAGCTTCGCAGCATAGTCCGCATCCATCGCGTGCTCGGCGTCGATGTAAGCTGCCACGCCGCCGGCGAGTTGCGCCTGCGCCACGATGTGCATTGCGAGCGTGGATTTGCCGGAACTCTCCGGACCGTAAATCTCCACGATGCGCCCGCGCGGCACGCCGCCGACGCCAATCGCCGCGTCCAGCGACAAACAAGTCGTCGATATGGCCGGCACGTCGGAAATCTCGCGCTCGCCTAGACGCATAATCGATCCTTTGCCAAAACGCTTTTCAATATTGAGCAGCGCGGCTTCGATGGCGCGACTGCGATCTGCGATTCTGTCTTCAGGCATAACAGGCATCTCTTTCTTCTGCTCCTCTTCGTTAGCTCAAGTTGTGTTTTCTTCCTTGCCACGACCGTTCATGATCCGGTCGCTATCGCTCCCGGTACTGACACTGGCCGAGGATAACACAACTCAAGCGAGAATGGAACAGAGTTTCATACATGCAACAAAAGAGTTTCCGGGGGGTGGAGAACACAGCGACTGCGCGACCCGGCAGCCCTCTCTGCGCAATCCCGAAGCATCGGGAATGGGAGCGCGCATCGAATTTTCACTGCTACAAAGACGCCGCAGAATACCCCAGTCGTGATTTGTTCGTCTAGTCTATTTTCTTGCAAGCAGTGACGACGCGAATCGGCCAATTTCCCCAACTAAATTCGGATTGTCGGCATGGTCTTCGATCATTTTGACAATCGCCGAGCCTACCACCGCCGCATCCGCATAGCGCCACACATCCTGAACCTGCTCTGGTTTCGAAATTCCAAAGCCGACGGCCACCGGCAAGTTCGAAACCAAATGAACACGGTTGACCAACCTCTCAGCTTCAGCACTGATGTCGTCACGCGCGCCAGTGACGCCGGCGCGAGATACGGCATAGATGAACCCACTGGCGCGTTCGGCAATCATCTGTAAACGAGCATCGGTGGAAGTCGGCGCCACGAGGAAAATCAGATCGATTTCATGCGCGCGTAGCAAGGCCGAGAAACGGCCCGATTCTTCCGGCGTGAGATCGGTCACCAGAATGCCGTCGACTTCGGCATGTTCAGCCTCGCGTACCAGTTTCTCCAAACCAAACTGCAAGAGCGGGTTGAAGTAACTGAAGAGAACAATCGGAACATCTGTTTGTTTCCGTACGTCGCGAACGAGGTCGAGGATCTCGAGCAAGCCAAAGCCATGACGAAGCGCGCGTTCGGAGGCGCGTTGGATGACGGGCCCATCAGCCATCGGATCGGTGAACGGCACACCGAGTTCGATCACGCTCGCGCCAGTACGCGCGAGTTCAATCATCAGATCTCGAGTCGTTTCGAGATCCGGATCTCCGGCAGTGATGAACGGGATGAAGCCTTTCTTGTTCTCTCGTTTCAGGCGCGCGAACGTTTCAGAAATCCGAGACATTGAAGCGGCTCCATTAGGAGCCAGATATTTGTAGCTCCCGACCAGGTGAAAGCTGGTAGCTCCGTCGGAGTGAATAGACATGCCGCCCTTAACGGGGCTATCCACATCACAACTGATGCATTTCTATAAATATTTCGTCCCTAACGGGACTTTAAAGCTCGTACGCTATCGACATCTTTATCGCCGCGGCCAGAGAGATTCATGATCAGAATCTCTTCACGCTTCATCTCGCGCGCGACCTTCATGGCATAAGCAACCGCGTGCGCGGACTCCAACGCCGGAATTATTCCTTCCAAACGCGACAATACTTGAAAAGCTGCCAGAGCTTCATCATCCGCTGCCGACGTGTATTCGACGCGCCCTTGATCATGTAGAAACGCGTGCTCAGGCCCAATCGAAGGATAATCCAGCCCCGCCGAGATTGAATGCGTCGTCGCTACCTGGCCTCTCGCGTCCTGTAAGACGTAACTCATCGTGCCTTGCAAGACGCCGGGACGGCCGCCACCGCCGGCATTGAATCGCGCGGCGTGTTCGCCGAGTTCGCTTCCGAGACCGCCGGCTTCAACGCCAATCATGCGCACCCGTTCATCATTTAAGAACGGATGGAACAAGCCGATCGAATTCGATCCGCCGCCGACACAAGCGACTAAGCAATCAGGCAGCCGCCCTGCTTCACTCATGATTTGCTCGCGCGCTTCGCGACCAATCACACTTTGAAAATCACGAACCATAACCGGATAAGGATGCGGGCCGAGAGCGCTTCCCAAAAGGTAGTAACTGTCGGCCACGTTCGTGACCCAATCGCGCAACGCCTCGTTAATCGCATCCTTCAAGGTTCGTGAACCCGCGTCAACTTCACGAACTTCCGCGCCGAGCAGTTCCATGCGAAAGACGTTGAGCGCCTGTCGCCGCATGTCTTCCGCGCCCATGTAAACCACGCACTGCAAACCGAACAAAGCACAGACCGTCGCCGTCGCCACTCCATGTTGGCCCGCGCCGGTCTCTGCGATGATGCGCCGTTTGTCCATGCGACGCGCCAAAAGGATTTGTCCCAGCGTGTTGTTGATCTTGTGAGCGCCAGTGTGAAGCAGATCTTCGCGTTTAAGATAGATCCGCGCGCCACCAGAATGCTCAGTTAGCCGACGCGCAAAGAACAGCGGCGTCGGACGGCCCGCATAATCGCGCAAGAGACCATCAAGTTCCTGCTGAAATTCCTTGTCGCCACGCGCTGACTCGTAAGCCGCAGTCAATTCTTCCAGCGGCGCCATCAACGTCTCAGGGACGAAACGCCCACCGTACGGCCCCCAGTGCCCGAGTGAATCAGGTTGTGAGATTGATTGTGACATGGAGCGCCGACATCCTTATCGGCGGTTCGCAGGCTTCCCAGCCTGCTCTTTAACCCGCTCGCTACCGCTCGCGGTTCTGTAACTTCACGGATTCTTCTTCACTGGATGCGTCGAGCGCACGCGTCCCGGCGATTGCGAGCCACGCGAATCATCGACGACGACACGGTTCTCTCGACGATACATCGTCAAGCGATTGCCGTCGGTCGTCCCCTGCTCTGCATCTTCGACATGCGCGGGGTTGCCTTTCAGGACCACCACTTCGTCCGCAGCCGTGTACTGACCCCAATCGCCCGTGCCACGCTTGCCCGGCTGAATCACGACGACATCGCGTTGCGCGATTACTCGTTCCAGTTCGTTTACGTCCTTTTGCAGATAGACGTCCGCCGTGGCCGCGGTCATCCGATCGGTTCCCTGCTTGATGTCCACGTTTGTTTCGTAGTGCAGCAGGCGATCGGGATCTGAATAGCGCATGTAATCAGAGGTCGCGAAGACCGGCACGACCGTCGTGGAGTTTCCTGTCTTCTGCTTCGCTTGATACAACGCAGTTTGCACGTGACCGCGTGCGTCCATGGTCTTGTTTTCGCGGAAGAGCGTGATCACATCGCCGCGCACGAAGTTATCGTCCTGCCACATGCGCCCGTCGCCGGTGTAAGTCGCCACGCCGGTGTCGTGATTGATCTCAGCGCGGTCAGCCAGCAGATAAACCGGGCTTTTCACATTGTGAAAGGGCGCCGCGCCGTTTGTCTGTTCCTGACTGTAGTAGGTCGTCTGCACTTTGCCGCGACAGTAAGATACGTGCGTCGCGTTGTTCGAATCGATTTCGCCGGCCTTTGTCCGCGCGCGCGAGTCCCAAACCGTTGGGTCGCCGCCTCTTAGTCGGACCGTTTCATCAGCCGTCGTGTAATTGGCCGATGCCGCTACGCCGTTGCGATCGAGTTCGTTGAATTTGGCGTCACCGTTCGCGTCCACTTTTTCGACGTCCTGCGTCTCACGCACAAAAGCCGCAGTCATTTTTTGTGAAGTGATCGTCCGCGTCCCGTGCTTGTCGGTCGGTTGAAAAGGCTCGATCAAGGCCTTCGCGCCGCCGTTTGCCAGACAATTCCGCGCGATGTTGCCCGCTTCGAAAAAGTCGCAATCAAAGCGCGCCGCAGTCAAAGTCTTTTTGTCTGCCTTCGCGGTCTTCTGCACAGGCTCAACGTACAATTCGGCGTTGCCCGCAGCTTCTGCCTTCTCCAGATCCTGGCCTTTCAGCCGCCACGTCAACTTGATCGCATCCGCAGTCAGCCGCTTGCTCGCCGCGCGTGGATCGCCGGCGCGCGATTTCGGCGCCGACAAATTGACGACTGAGCGGCCGTCAGCCTTCATCTCTTTGATTACACTGCGGTCGCCCTGCGGTTGAAAGCTGATGTCCAGAACATTCGCGCCTGAGAGCTGCATGTCGGAATCGGCATTCAAAGTTTGCGCGCGCACGTCGCGGGCAGCATAGGCCCGCTGCAACTGTTGATTGGTGTCGAGATAGAAATCGATGTCGATAGCATGCGCTTCCGCGGCGTGACCCACGTCCATTGATCGGAGATATGAATTGCCGCGCATCTCGATCTTTTGCAGCTTCTTCTGTTCGTTGAGATTCGCGATCAGCGTGTCACCGCTCATGATGTCCTGATCCTGTTCGGCGGTGGCCCCGCCCGAAAAAGTCAGCCGCAACGATGTTTGCTCAAAAACGGCCTGGCGGGAATGAATCGTCACGGGCTTGGCGCGCGAACCTTTCAGGTTGGGATCATTCGCTTGCGGCGCCACGGTGATCTCCACCTCGCTACGGAGTTCCAGACGCTTATTCTTGTCATCAACCAGCGCGCCGGTTGCTTTGCCAGAGACGTTTTCGCGTTCGAAGGTGACCAGAGAAGATGTCTCGCCAATCTCCTTGTCCTGATGATAGACAAGCGCGTCCGTCTTCACTTTCAGCGCGTCGTGCGTTTCGATCTGAACGTTCCCATTGCATTGCAACAGCCCATTCTTTTGATCGTACAAGGACCGATCCGCGAGGATCTGATCCGGTTTGTCGCCAGCAGGTGGAAACACCTGGAGGTTTACCTGCTCCAATTCATGGTGACCGTCCGCGTAGGTCACATCACGCGCAGCTCGCAACCAAAGATACAGTCGATTCTCCTTGGTGATGCGCTGTTCATAACCGTTGATGATGCCGGTAACTTCTTTCGAAAGCGCGGGTGCTCCGGGACTCATTCGAAAAGGCTGATTGTTGCGCATCTTGTAGTAGGAGATGCCCACGAAGATCGTTCCCGCAATCAAGAGAAACAGCGCAAGACCGCGGGCAATCACAGGAACGCGAGCGCGCAGATCCACGGCAGTGATTCTTTTTTTGCGTTCTATTACTTCCATCCCAAACTAACTCGACTGTTTAGAGGCGGGCTACTGCCCGCCCAACTCCGTCGCCGAAGAACACGGGCGGGCAGTAGCCCGCCTCTAAACCCCATTATTCAAGTTTACGATCCACTCGGTTTCATATCACGAACATTCAGCTGCAGCCTGATGTCTCCCATCCACGGCTGGGCTTCGAACTCGTAAGCCAGATCGATGCGCTGATTGGGCTGCGGCGTTGCTGTCGATTCTTCCACTCCCCGCCACCAGATCGCTTCGAGCGGCCGATTGTTTTCGCCGGCGACGCGAAACTTTAGATGCTGTTCCTTGATGACTTGCGGCTCACCCATTACCCGCAGATTACGCGTCACGAACACCGGGCGCGGATTTCCGGCGCCAAACGGCTCGAGCAAATGCAAATCAGTGGATAGTCCAAAATTCAAATCGGTCGCAGCCACTTCAGCATCAATCGCCAGCGCGGGCGTCAAGTCGTCTTCAGTCAAACACGACGCCGCGTGTTCATTCAAGCGGCGCCGAAATTCCGCCACGCACTCACGGCGAATCGCCAACCCGGCCGCGTGCGAATGGCCGCCGAACTTATCCAACAGATCACGACAAGCTGTGAGCCCGTCGAACAGGTGATAAGCCTCGATGCTGCGGGCTGAACCGTGACCGATGTCGCCGTCGAAAGAGATGACGACGCAAGGCCGATTCAGACGTTCCGCGATCTTTGAAGCAGCCAAGCCGATCACGCCGCGATGCCAATCATCGCCCGCGATTACGGCGGCGTGTGTCTGATGTTCGCGATCGGGACCGCTCTCGAACTCTTCGATGGCGCAATTGAAAATCTCTCGCTGCATCTCCATGCGCTCGCGGTTGCGAGTATCGAGATGCTCGGCCAAACGCCGCGCTTCTCCCCGGTCTTTCGCATTGAATAAGTCGATGACGGCGGTGGCCGCGTCCATGCGTCCGGCAGCGTTGATGCGTGGGCCAATGCGGAAGCCAAGATCGTACGCGCTCATTTCCGCACCATCGCCGCATCCGGCAATGTCGATGAGCGCACGCAAGCCGTAGTTCACTGCCTGAGGTAGATCAGAAAGTCCCAGCGCCACAATCGCGCGATTCTCGCCGACTAACTTTGCCACGTCCGCGACGGTGCCAATCGCCACCATCTTCAGGAAACCCGGCACGACCGATTCGCGATCGCGTTGACGGAATAACGCGTTGACTAACTTGAAGGCTACGCCAACGCCCGCCAGATGCTTGTCCGGATATCTACAACCATGCTGGTTCGGATTGAGCACCGCGAACGCCGGCGGCGGGCCTTCGTCTTCATCAGGCAAGTGGTGATCGGTGATGATTACGTCCAGTCCGTTTTCCCGAGCCCACACCAGCGGCTCGTGCGCGCGAATGCCGCAATCGACGCTGATGACGAGTTTGTATCCTTCGCGCGCAGCTTTCTCCAGCGCCGGTTGCTGAATCCCGTAGCCTTCGGTGAAACGATGCGGCACGTGATAGCCGGCCGTCGCGCCCAGCATCCGCAAGGCGCGCAACAACAGCGCGGTCCCCGTGGTGCCGTCAACATCGTAATCGCCATAAATCAGAATCGGTTCCTGATGATCGAGCGCATGCAAAACGCGATCGACGGCTTCCGGCATTCCCTTCATCAAGAATGGATCGTGAAGGTGTTCGAGCGAGGGTTTGAGGAACGTTTCCGCGGTAGCCAGATCAGAATATCCGCGTGCGACCAGCAGTCCCGCGACGATTGGCGACACGTTCAGAGTGCTGGCTAATTGACTGGCAGCGGCGCTATCCGGCGTGCGCAAAACCCATTTTTTCTGTAGCTTTTGCCGAGCCGGTGCGGGGGTCATGGCAGGAGTTTACTTGTTGTGTGTCAGAACCGCGAGCGGTAGCGACCGGATCTGCAACTCTATTTGCTCATTGGCTCATCCGTTCATTGAGTCAATGATTCAATCAATCAATGAACAATGGTTGTCAGATCCGGTCGCTGCCGCTCGCGGTTCTGACACGAAGTTACAGCGCACTCAACTTCCCCAGAAACAACGCAACCAAAATCGCGCCACCGACGATGATTCGATAACCAATAAAAACTCCCGTCGTGTGCGTGCGCAGATATCGCAGCAGGAACCAAATCGAGATGTAGCCGACGATGCCGCTCACGATCGTGCCGACCGCCAGATTAGTCAGACTGCCTGGCGGCAATTTGTGAAGGGCCTCGACCAATTCCAGCAGGCCACTGGCGGCAACGGCGGGAATTGAAAGCAGGAAAGAAAACCGGGCTGCGGTCTCGCGCGTTTGTCCCGTGAAGAGGCCGGCCATAATCGTTGAGCCGGAACGGCTGGAACCTGGAATCAACGCCAGGCACTGAGCAAACCCAACGGACAGCGCATCACCGACACCGAGGTCCTGCATGCGCTTCCGTTTCTTGCTCACTACCTCAGCAATGGCCAGGAGTAATGCGACGACGATCATCATGGTCGCGATCACCCAAAGGTTTTTCGTGAACGTTCCTTCGATCTGTTTCTTGAACAGCAGACCCACGATCACCACCGGCAGAGTGCCAATAATGATTAGCCATCCCAGCCATGCGTCGTGCGACAGCCGCGCGTGTTCGTTCTCGCGATTAAATTGATCGCGGCGGCCGTCTTTCAGAAGAACCAGGTGGTCGTGAACGAAGGCGCGCGTGATATTCCAAATGTCCCGCGCGAAATAGATCAAAACGGCCAACAACGTACCCAGCTGAATCACCGCGATCGATGCAGTGGTTTGTTCCGCTGTCAGCGGCAGACTCATCGCGCGCATCGCGAGCAAGAGATGGGCGGTGGAGCTGATGGGAATGAATTCAGTTAGGCCTTGAACAATGCCGAGCAGGATCGCCTGTAACAGAGACATTTAAGATTTTAGACTTTTGATTTGCGATTTTTGATTGCAAAAACGAGTTCTGGCAAACGAGCGCGCAGTATCACACCACCGATCAAAAATCGCAAATCAAAAATCAAAACTGCTCTTCATTCCCGAAACGAATTCCGGCCGGCAATCCAATCGTACATAGCGTTCGGCATAATCATGCCGCCGCGCACAATCGTCGCCAGCTGCCACGGAAAGGCGTAAGACTTCTTTCGCTTTTCGATTGCCCGCACCATCTTTTTCACTGCTGGTTCAAGTTCTTGCAGCCAGGGCAATTTCGCCTGCCGGTCCGCAGTCAAAGGCGTTTTGATAAAGCCGGGATGAATAATCGTCACGTCGATGCCGCGCGGTTTCAGATCGAGACGAAAACTTTCAAACATTGCCGAGACCGCGGCCTTGCTCGCGCAGTACGCGGCTGATTTCGGTAGCCCGCGATACGCTGCCAGACTGGAAATCACGACCAGCTGCCCGCTGCGGCGCTTGACCATCTCCGGAATGACAGCAGCCACGCTATTCGCCGCGCCAATCACGTTAGTGTTAATGACGTTGGCAAAACTCGACGAATCGAATTCGCCTGCGTCGTTGTTGCCACCGATGCCGGCATTGGCAATCAACACATCAATTCGTCCAAACTGGGCGCGCACGCGATCCGCGACATCTCGCATCGATTGCTCATCCTGCACGTTACCGGCAAGCGCGACTACCTGTGGCGAGTAGTCACCGTTTCCCTTTGATCTCGCCGAAAACTCGTCGACGATCTCTTCCAGAACTTCTTTCCGGCGAGCGACGAGTCCCAACTTCGCGCCACGCCGTGCCAGTTCAAGCGCGAGTCCGCGCCCGATGCCTGACGATGCGCCGGTGATGAGAACGACTTTATCGGACCAGGTCATCGAAGTTTCAAGTTTCAAGTTTCAAGTTTCGAGTTTCAAGTCAAACAGCTTTCTTGTATTTCGTCCCCTTGATTCCCGATTTCTTGAGATACGTCATGAGGCCGCCAATCATTCGACCTACTTCGGTAGCCTGATCGCGCAGTTGGCCGAATGTCGCTTCCGACAAATAGTTCTGATCTAGCGCGACGTAAAGCTGGGATCTTATCTCGCCAGCTGACCCTTTTGCCGTCGCCAAAAATTGGTTGAACTCCCCAGTACCGCTGCGCTCGAATCCTTCAGCGATATTGGACATCACTGAAACTGCCGCCCGACGAATTTGATTTCTCAGGTCGTAGTCTCTTGCAAACGCGCCGCCTGACGTAATCTTGTATATTTCTCGCGTGAGTTGCCTTGCTTTTTGCCGAGCTCCAATTTCCTCGAAGGTGGTGAAAGTCGCCATGGTTAACCTCTTTTTGTGGAAGGATGATAAGGCCCTGAGATAAACGAACTTGAAACTTGAAACTCGAAACTCGAAACTTGAAACTCAGATCTGCTGGATCACCGGAACAATCACGGGCTTGGCTCCCGTTTCTTTCTGGATGAACCGCTTTAACTCCAGGCGCACGTGTTCCTTCAGCAGCGATTCATCTGCAAAAGTTTGTCGCGACGCGCCGGCGAGTGCCGCCGCGACTACCCGCTGCGCGTCTTTGGTCATCCCGTTTCCGCCGTCCAGTCCGCGCACGCCTTGCGCGACGATCTGCGGCGGTGACTGTAGTTCTCCGGTTTCACGGCTGACAGTAACAACCAGCGTGATCATCCCTTCGTAAGCCATCTTTTTGCGCTCGCGCACCGTCTCGTACTCGATTTCCTCAAAGCCGGATTCGTCGATGAAGGTCCGCTTGATTTCTTTTTTGTCGACGATGGTCGCGCGTTCACCATCCAGCTCGAGCACGTCGCCGTTTTCGATCAGCACGATGTTCTCTTCCGCATAGCCCAAGTGGTTCTTGACGAACTCTTTGTGTCGAAACAGCATGCGGTACTCGCCGTGAATCGGCACGACAAACTTCGGCCGCACAGCCTCAGTCATAATCCGGATATCGTCTTGGGAAGCGTGACCGCTGACGTGAATCAGCCGGCGCTTTTCTTCGATGATGTTGGCTCCGCGCTTGTAGATGTGCCCGATTAGTTTTGAGATCGCGCGTTCGTTCCCGGGAATGATTCGCGCGGAGAGCACGACTGTATCGCTTTCTTCGATCGTGATGCCTTTGTAAACCTGGGTGGCGAGCTGATAGAGCGCGGCCCGGGGTTCAGCTTGCGAGCCAGTCACCAGGAAAACGATCTCATCATCCGCCAGCAGCTTTGCCTCGTTGAGGCTGACGAGCATTCGGTCGTGAATGTCGAGATAGCCAAGCCGGTTGGCAATCTCGACGTTCTTTTGCATGGATCGGCCGAGCACGCAAACCTTCCGATCGAATTGTTGCGCGACATCGAAAACTATTTGCAGACGATGAATCGAAGAAGCAAATGCCGCCACGATAATACGGCCCTGCGCTTCGGCGAAGATCTCTTCGAACGCCGGGATGACCGCGCGTTCGGAAGGCGTCCGGCCCGGCACCGTCGCGTTGGTCGAATCCGAAAGCAGCGCGAGCACGCCTTCCTGTCCGTAACGGCGCAGAGTCCTTAAATCTATCGGCTCGCCGATCACCGGCGTCTCGTCAACCTTGTAATCGCCGGTGTGAATGATCGTGCCGACCGGCGTCGTAATTGCGAGATGAAAACAGTCAACCAGTGAGTGCGAGGCGCGAATGAATTCAATCGTGAACGATCCGATGGTGACCACGTCGCGCGGCTCGACGCGATGCAACAGCACATCGCCTAAGATTCCGTGCTCATCAAGCTTGCTTTCCGCCAAACCGAGCGTGAAGTGCGATGCATAAACTGGAACGTTGATCTTCTTCAGCAGATAAGGCAGCGCGCCCAGATGATCTTCATGACCGTGGGTGAGAATGACTGCGGTGATTTCCTGCTTGTACTCTTCGAGAATTTCGAAGTCGGGAATGCAGACATCGACGCCGTAGACGCTCTCTTCGGGAAAACCCATCCCCGCGTCGAGCACCAGCATCTCATCGCCATACCGCAACAGAGTGCAGTTCATCCCGAACTCGCCGATACCGCCGAGGGGAATGATTTCTAGGACATTAGACACTTAAGGTTGTTAGCTCGACTCTCTGGACGGGATGCAGTGAGTATAACATGAGGGCTTCCGCTGCTCAGTACAAAGACCTTTATGAACAAATCTGTAGTCCCAGCAATTCTTCTCGTGACAGCAATCTCCGTGTCGGCGTTCTCTCAATCTTCCGAATTCAACGAACCCTGGAAGAACCCGAACATCGCTATCGTCATAGATCCCTTCGAGGGCAACGACATTGACTGGGACAAGCTGGCCACAGACAAACGCGTGGTGGCCATCATTCATCGCGCGACTATTGGCGATCGGGTGGACAAGAAATATGCGGAGCGAAAGATTGAAGCGAAGCGGCGTGGCTACAAGTGGGGAGCTTATCACTATGGCAAGCCCGGCGATCCGGTTAAACAAGCGGACTTCTTCCTCGAAACCGTCCAACCTGAGAAGGACGATTTGTTGGCGCTCGATCTGGAAAGCACCGACTTCGACAAACACATGAGCTTTGCAGAAGCCCGCGTTTTCGTAAATCGCATCAAGGAAAAGACCGGGCGATATCCCCTCGTTTACGCCAACAACCTCGTAGTCAAAGCAATTAACGAGCAATCGAATGAAGACGACGTGTTGGCGAACACCCATCTCTGGTACGCGCGCTTCAAATCTACCGTCACCGATTTTCCCAAAGGTATCTGGAACAGTTACACGCTGTGGCAATTCTCAAGCGAAATCAATTGTCATCCTGAGAATCGCGCGGCCTGCCTCTACACGGTTCCTGGCACCGCCTATGATATGGATGTGGACGTCTTCAACGGCACGATTGAGCAACTTAGGCAGCGATGGCCGTTGATCTAATAAGCTCATTTAACCAGCCGGCAGTTTCACCCCGCAAAAATAATTGACTTCGGCTTACGTCAGGTTTATCGTCCTGCCAACCCAAGTAACCCCTGAAGCCTCAGCCGACACTCGGCTGAAATGACAAGGAGGATCCAACATGAGAAAGGCCATCTGTTTCGTGGCTCTTTGTACGCTTCTTTCGATTGCCACCTTCAGCACAGTCTCCGGCGGTTCACCTGCTCCGAAAGCACAAGATCAAGACGACGCAGCGTGCCGGAACGCGTGCTTTGTGGAATATCAAAGTTGTTTCTTTGCAGCGTATCCAAGCAAACCCGAGATGAACAAATGCCTGGCGGCCTATCGTCACTGCATCGCCCATTGCAAGTGACGGCCCGCGTTCGCCAGACATACTGTGGAGTTGCCCCGGATGTCATGCATCGATCCGGCTGCACTGCAACGCAATCGTTATCAACCGATCATTGAAATGAGTTGATTCAAACGCGCGTTTAAGATTATTCTCGCTCACCTCCAATTTTTTTCGCCCCTCGTAGTCGCCCTGACCGGCACCCTAACGGGCAGAACTAGAGAAGTCATGGTCTTCTCGTGTCTTTGGCACTCTTAACCGAGCAGAAGGGAGCACGTATGTTTGGCGCAATCTCTTTTTTCGTCTTCGGCCTCAAAACCAATTCATTGCATTCACAACCAAAGTCAGGACAATTCCCGCAAGCGGCAGGCTGGGTGCTTTGCCTGGCATTGATTCTTTGCGCGTCTACGCGCACGTTCGCGCAACACTACAACCAGACCAATCTTGTTTCGGACCTTCCGGGTGTGGCGCCCGTCACTGATCCAAACCTCGTGAATCCGTGGGGACTTGCTGCAAGTTCGACCAGCCCCTGGTGGGTTGCCGACAACGGCACGGGCGTTTCGACGCTCTACAACGGCAATACCGGAGCAAAGCAGGCTCTGACTGTAACAATTCCAACCCCGGTTGGGGGCACACCGCCTTCGGCGCCTACCGGCGTTGTCTTTAACGGAAACAGCGGAGACTTTGGCGGGGCGCGCTTCATTTTTGTGACTGAAGAAGGAACCATCTCAGCCTGGACCAGCGGTACGAGCGCAGTCCTTAAGTACACCAGCCCGACCAAAGCAATCTACAAAGGCGCAACCATAGCCGAGGTGAACGGCGCGCGCTTTCTCTACGTCGCGAATTTCTACAACGGGACCGTCGATGTATTTAATACAAGCTTCGCGCCAACGTTTGTGCCAGTGGGCGCATTTACCGATCCGAATATTCCTGCAGGGTTCGCCCCTTTCAATGTTCAGGAGCTGAATGGTAATTTGTTTGTGGCTTTTGCGAAGCAGGACGAAGACAAGGAAGACGAAGTCGCGGGCGCCGGCCTCGGCTTTGCTGACATCTTCGATCCGAACGGAAACCTGGTCCTGAGATTGCGGTCGGGACATTGGATGAACGCGCCGTGGGGCGTCGCGCTCGCGCCTGATTCCGGATTCGGCAAGCTAAACAGCAGACTGCTGGTCGGCCAGTTCGGCAGTGGCGAAATTGCCACGTTCGATCTCGATCACGGCAACTTCCACGGAATGCTGAACGGGTCTACGGGCCAGCCCCTGGCCATTGAAGGCTTATGGGCTTTGCGATTTGGAAATGGCGCCGCTGCCGGCCCGAAAACAACTCTGTTCTTTACTGCCGGCATCGACGACGAAGAGCATGGGTTGTTCGGCGCAATTACTCCCTGGTCAAGAGGCGTCGATCACGATGTGACCACCAGTCTGCTTGCGCCGGACAATGACGGGGCGGGCTCAACCGTTTCGGTCGAGAGCAATAATCAAAACTCGACTCGGGTGCCGCTGAACGTTGTTACCCCGATTGTTTTACTGCCCACAGACGAAGAGGAACAACCGGCTCCCAAAAAGCGCAAAGCCAAAGAGGCGCGTGAACCCCGCGAACCTTAAGAAACATCTGGAGTGCGCCGGTCGCTAATCCGGCGCACTCCATTTCTCGCCTGCCACCAAAATGTCCGGTAAACTCGCCCCGCGATGCCGGACTTACTCGTTAACCTTCTGAAGTTGCCGCCACTTCAGCCGCTGCTGGATGATTTGAAGAACCGCGGCATCAACATTCGCCGAGCTCAGCCGTTCGAGATCACCCAGGTCCGCGATTTCATCGAAAAGAATTTTTCCGCAGCCTGGGCCGATGAAATCTCTGTCGGTTTTTCCGCGAAACCGGTCACGGCCTACATCGCGACGCGTGACGCGCGAGTGACTGGTTTTGCGGGCTACGAATGCACGCGCAAAGCATTCTTTGGTCCGACGGGCGTCGCCGAGAGCGAACGCGGGCGCGGAATTGGCCGGGGCCTACTAATTGCGGCGCTCTGGGGACTACGCGAACTTGGTTACGTCTATGGGATCATCGGCCGCGCCGGACCGATTGAGTTTTATCAAGATGCAGTCGGCGCGATCGTGATTCCTGAAAGCGACCCGGGCATTTATACCGACCTGCTAAAGAAGTAGGTGGATCGAAGTACGGCGTATGTAACGATTCGCGCGCCGCTAAAATCACTCATGGCTCTTTCGGCACAACAGCTGGCGACTGCAGATCAGCGGCGAAAGCGGTTGGTCAGAATTTCCCAATCACTACCAGAAGTTACTGTCCAGCCACTCGGCCATGACGGCGAACATCTGGTACTTCAAATTGGCAAGAAAAAGCTCGCTTATTATCAATTCGACCATCACGGCGACGGAATGATTTCGCTTGTCTGCAAATCGAACCTGAACGAGCAGCGGCGTTTGGTGCAGTCTGATCCTGAATTGTTCTTTGTTCCCGCCTATGTCGGCAGCCGGGGATGGATTGGGATGCGTCTGGACCTGGACGAGGTTGATTGGGAGACGGCGACCGAGCTTTTGAAGCGAGGTTATCAGGAAATCGCGCCCAGGAAGTTAGCGATGCTGCTCGATATTTGAATCGATAAGTTAGTTGCCTTCCAGGATCGCGTTCGCCAGAATCGCCCATTCTTCCAGGGCTAAGGTCTCCGCCCGACGCAGCGCCGGAATCGCGGCATCGCAGAGAACAATACTAGCGCCGCCACGTTTCTTCAGCAGTTCTTGAATCTTCGCTGGAGCTTCACGCAGGTTGTTAAGAATCGTCTTGCGCGGATGCGCGAAACCGGCACTCACCACCTGCCACAGAAGATCTTCGTCCTTCACGTCCGCGGCGATGCGCTCACGAACACGCAAGCGCACCACAGTGCTGAAGACTTTTGGGACTGGACGAAATGCTTGCGGCGTCACGTCGAAGAGTTTCTCCGCTTCGCAATAAGCTTCCACGAATACGGAAAGGTAGCCGCGATCAGCGGTGTCCGCGGCTGCGGTAATTCTGTCGGCGACCTCACGCTGAAGCATTATGGTCATTTCACTGATGCAAGTTCTCTGCTCGATCAGTCTCTGTAGAATCGCCGTCCCCACGTTGTAAGGAAGATTCGCGACCACGCGCGCCGATGGTGCCGGTTGAACCGCGGCGCAGAAATCGACCTCCAGCGCATCGGCTTCCACCAGACGAAAATTGCTTTGTCCGGAGAATTCGTCGTGTAGCTGCGGCGCCAGTTCTCGATCGAATTCGATGGCGACCACGCGCGCGCCGCTTTGCACGAGCCGCCTGGTCAAGGCGCCGCGACCTGGACCAATTTCAATTATCGTCTCATCAGGCTGGGGCTGGACTGCGGCGATGATTCGATCGACGACGTTGCGATCGGTGAGGAAGTTTTGACCAAAGCGACGCTTGGGAAAAGGATGAGGGATGAGGGATGAAGCAGAGTCACTGGCGGAATCTGTTGAGCTTTTCTCCTTCATCGTTCCGCCTTCATCCTTCATCCTTGTTCGTCCCCTTCATCCTTCATCCTTGTTCGTACTTGGATAGCCGGTAATTTCGACGTCGCGATCGTGCTGACGGACTTCGACGCGCTCCAACTGAACGGCATCAGTGATCTTCTCGGCGCCGCCGCCTGCAATTGCCGACGGCGCGTCCTGTCCGCCGACGATCATCGGCGCCACAAAGAATGTGACTTTATTGATTAATCCCGCTTCGAGCAGCAACCCCGCCAGCGCGGGCCCGCCTTCCACGAGCACGCTTTGCAGCGAACGCTTCCCCAGATCGTCCAGCACACTCGGGAGGTCAAGCGCGGAGCCTTGCGCCACGACTTCCACCTTACGCCTACGCAGCGCGTCAAGCGCATCCGTGTCGGCATCGCATGCGAAGACAATCACCGGCGCGGCATCGGTGGTCTGCGCGAGCTGTGATTCCGCCGACGTGCGCAAATATTGTTCGATGACCACGCGCACCAGCGGTCGCCGGCGCGGCTTTCCCGAGCGATCTGTCAACAAAGGATCATCGGCGCGCACTGTCCCGCCGCCGACCATAATCG
The DNA here is from genome assembly GCA_035606795.1 of Pyrinomonadaceae bacterium. Classification (GTDB taxonomy): domain Bacteria; phylum Acidobacteriota; class Blastocatellia; order Pyrinomonadales; family Pyrinomonadaceae; genus UBA11740. The sequence continues at coordinate 61,492 of DATNEI010000219.1, read as the reverse complement.
CGTCGTACTGGTGACGCATTTCGTGAGCGCGCGCGCGCGCAGCCTCGCCGGTGATCCATTGCGATTCGCCGATCGCAGTCGCCACTTTCCCGTCCAAAGACACGGCCATCTTCAAATGCACGAACGGCCGGCCGGTGCGCATGAAATGAATGTAAGCCTCGTTGAGTTGCGCAGCTTCTGCGGCGAGCAAACCCGTGCAAACTTCAATTCCCGCTGCGCGCAAATGCGCGAAGCCACGGCCCGACACTTTCGGATTGGGATCTTCGATCGGCGCGACTACGCGTCCGACGCCGGCTTTGATCAGCGCATCAGCGCAGGGCGCTGTGCGTCCCTGGTGCGCGTGCGGCTCAAGCGAAATGTAGGCCGTCGCGCCGCGCGCCGCTTCGCCCGCCTGGTCCAGCGCGATCGTCTCAGCGTGTTTGATTTCGTCGTAGACGTAGAAGCCTTCGCCGACTATCTGCTGACGATCATTAACAATCGCACAACCAACCAGCGGCCCCGGACTGACAAGACCGACGCCCTGCGCCGCCAGTTCGAGCGCGCGTCGCATGATGCGCTGATCGAAATCAGTAGTTTGGAGTCTGGAATCTGGAGCTGCCAAGGCTCCGTGATTGTGCCCCGTGCGCCGGAACTTTGCCAAGCACGGCTTGCCTAATCACAGGGGTTGCCGCGCGACCAGGGTGTCAGAACCTGGAGCGGTAGCGATCCGATCAAGGCGAAACTTGAGTGGGTGATCCCATCGCTACCGCTCCGGGTTCTGACACATCATCCTCAGGGGGCCGTCCAGGTGATCTGAGTTTCGAACGTGGCGCCGCTGACGCGCTGGCTCCGTGTGCCTCCAGTGCCGTGAAAGGCGGGAATGCCGAACGGCAGATCGCGCCGCGGAATATCCGTGGTCGGCATCGCGGCCGTCGTGCTGTACGGTGTCGAATCGACTGTGCCGCCCGGGTCTGCCGCGATAGCGGCGTGGGCGGCGGCGAAGTGGCTGTTCCAATTCGCGGCGACCCCGGTCGGCGAGGTCGGGTGCGTGACGTGAATGAGTGGAATGCTGCCCAGCCCCGGCCAGTTCGTCGCGCTGATGTTGGCGTGTGAGCCGAACGCGATCACAGCCGACAGCGTGTTGGTCGCCTTTGCGCGGTCGAACAGACTGTTCCGGTAGGCCATGATCGTGGGCTCGGTCGCAGTCACCGCCCCTCCCGAGAGCGAAGAACTCTGCACGCCGAACAGGAAAGTATTGAACATCAGATACGAGCGCGTCAGGCCGAGCCGGGTCAGCAAGTTCTGCGCGATCTGCCCAGCCTGCCCCACGAACGCGCGCATCCCCAGGGTTTCGTCGGTCGCCGGATCTTGCCCGATGATCAGCACGCGCGCCGTGCCGTCGAGACGCCCGCGGTAGAAGACCGGGCCGAAGTGCGTGTGAAACGGGTTACCGGGGAAGGTGAGGTAATGATTCAATGGCGCGCTCTGAAAAAGCTTCTCCCAGGCGCAGTCGGGCCCCGGGTCGTACTGCGGATGGAACAGGAAGCACAGCAGACTGTCGAGCAGTCCCTTATCGATTTCCGTTAAGTGTCTGTGAGTGACAAGGTCGGACAGTGTGTTTATCTTTTCGGAGTTCAGCTTCTTGACTTGCTCATCGCTGAGAGATTTCAGAACCGTCAGCGGGGCTTGGAGCATGTCTAGAGTGGTCTTGCCCTCGAATCTCTTAATAGCCTCCGGCTTCAGGAGCGCCTTGAGTTCGTATTGCATAACAACCTCCTTCAGGGTGTGACATTAGTGAATGTCGTCCACATGGTGTTCCGCCTGTCCGTGCTCGCCGCGTAAAGATGTCGGCGCGCTGGCCCGTCGGTTTCGTGAGGCCGGCAAGGAAACTACTCTTGTCGACAGGAAGATGGCCTTCTGGGTGTGCGCAAGATATTCCGCTGGCAGTGAGAAGTCAAATTCTTTCCGTATCATCCAGCGGCATGAAGTGGCGCTGACTACAATGGGAAAGATTTCGAGACTAGGGAACGCGACAGAGTGTCTCTTCAACGATCATCGAATGCGAACTACATCTGGATTGTTAGCCGGCCCTCAAAAACAATGACTGCCTGGCCTTTGATCAGCAATTTGTCATCGACTAACTCGACCTCCATAAAACCTGTTCGCTGGGACGATTGAAAAGACTTCATTTTCGTTTTGCCCAGTCTGGAGGCCCAATACTTTGCCAGAAACGAGTGAGTGCCGCCGGTCACGGGATCTTCATTTGTGCCGCTCCACGGCCAAAAGTACCGCGAATGAAAATCGTAGTCGCCCGTGCGGTCCGGCGCGGTAACCAGGACGCCGTTGATGAAATTGTGGGATCGAAGAAGTGCGGCATAATCCGGGTCTAAGCCGCCCAGCTCCCGAGCGTCCTCAATTTCCAGCAACAGGATTTTAGTTTCTTCGTTGTAGACCGAATTCTTGATAGCTTTGATTCCCAAGGCAGCGAGCAGCGCCGGCGGAGCATCGGCAGGCTGGGTTTCGTAAACGGGAAATTCCATCACGATTTGGCCGTTGGATTCTTTGGCGGACAAGTCCAGGTTCTGAATGTTTATGAAATGAACTTGGCTCAACTTCTGGGTTGAAAAAATCACTTTGGCAGAGGCCAGAGTAGCGTGGCCGCATAAGGCGATTTCCATCTTGGGCGAGAAAAATCGAATTGCAAAAGTACCGTCGGACTCCAACGCGGAAAGAAAAGCTGTTTCAGAAAGATTCAGCTCCTGGGCGATGTGCAGCATTCTTTCGTCGCTCAACTGCGAATCGATGAGACAAACACCCGCCGGATTACCTTTGAAGGGTGTGTCGGTGAAAGAGTCGACTATGAAAGTTCTCATTCGATGGTCCTCGATTTTGTTCTCTTGGCCATACTAATCGAGCCAAAGGTCAGAACCTGGAGCGGTAGCGATGGGATCATCCTCTCAAAGTTGGGCTTTGATCCGGTCGCTACTGCTCGCGGTTCTGACACAGCGATGTGCGCCGTCTCAGCTATGAAACCGGACGTGGCTATTTCGTTTTCCGGGCGCCCTTACTTTGCGAGTCACTGAACTGCGCGTAAGCCACGCGGAAAAGTTCAGAGAGAGCTTTCGCGGTTTGCGGGCTCAGGTGTTTGTCGGCGCGCAGGTGGGCTTCGACAATCTCGGGTGTCGATTCGTGCGGGTAGTAGACGACCGGCTTGGGATCGTTGGCCGCGCGCGGGCCATGGTGCATCACGCGTTCGATCGGCATGTCGAGCCACGCCGCCAGCCGCGCGATGTTGTCAGCGTCGGGCTTGCCCGTGCCGTTTTCAATCCGTGACAAGGTCGAGGCTGAGACGCCGGTTTCATCCGCCAAGTCGCGCAAACTCATTCCCTGTTGTTCGCGACGCCGGCGGATGGCGCTCCCGAGTTCGGCTGTATTGACTCCGCTTTTGTGTGCCATGGGTGAAAAGCTTAACACGAGCTGATTTTAGGCGCAATACTCTGTTTTATGTCTGAAACAGGAAAGATTTATCCGCAGATTACGCAGATTTCACAGATTTGAAACAATGATTCATCGCAACAGCCGTCTTCCTAATCTGCGTAATCTGTGTAATCTGCGGATAAGTCTTAGTCTATGAACTGCTGGTGCCATAGCTCAAGGTTTAGCAGTTGGAAGACCTGAAGGTTGTAGTCTTCTCTACCTGAGAGGTTGGCGTCGATGATGCGACGCACCTCGTGCGGATCAAACAAGCCGCGGTGGCGCACCGCATCTACTGACAACAAGTCATCGACCATCGGCTGGAGCGGCCCGCGCAGCCACGAACGAATCGGCGCGCCAAAGCCGGCCTTCTTGCGCCAGACGACTTCGCGCGGCAAGAGTTTCTCAGCAGCGCGCTTCAAAATGTACTTGCGCTTCAAGCCGCGCAATTTCAAATCAGCAGGCATGCGCGCGGCCAGTTCGAGCATCTCCACGTTCAAGAACGGCACGCGCACTTCCAGGTTCGCGGCCATGGAAGTCTTGTCCGTCGTCATCAGGTTCAGACACGGCAGAAACGTTTTCAGATCGACGTACAGTAACTGATTCAGCGGCGCCGCATTCTTCGCGCGTGCAAAATAGTCTCGATGGGCGGCGTAGGCGTCGAGACCGCTCGTCGCTTCACTTACTTCGTCCGTGTACAGACGCGATTTCATTTCGTCAGTGAAGTACGTTTCGAATACGAGGTAGCGATCCTGAAAATCGAGAGCCGCGCTCCGCGCGAATTTCTTCGCGTTGCGCAGCGGTGCGGTCAGCCGGCCCGGCATGCCTCCCGGCAGCACGCCGGCAATAGTTCTCATCAGCGGCCGCCGCAAGAGTTGCGGCACCGGATCGAATGCACCCGCGAGCTTCATGGCCATTTGCCGCGGATAACCGGCGAAAACTTCGTCGCCACCCATGCCACTCAACATCACGCGCATCGATTCGCGCGCCGCGCGGCTGACGAGATAACTCGGAATCGCCATGTCGATCGCCGGCTCGTCCATGTGATAGACAAGTTTCGGCAGCAGCTCCGCGACCTCGGGCTGCAACATGATCTCGTGGTAATCAGTCCCGAGTTGCTCATTCACGCGTCGCGCCCACTGCACGTCGTCGGGAATAATGTCGTAGCGCAAATCCTCAGCTTCAATTCCAATCGCATAAGTGCCGACGGGCCGGCCATTGCTATGTTGCTTCATCATGGCGACGATGGAAGACGAGTCCACGCCGCCGGAAAGAAAGGATCCGAGCGGCACGTCGGCAACCATCTCGAGCTTCACCACGCGATCGAGCGTCTCGAGCACGCGCTGCTGCCACCACGCTTCGTCTCTGCCTTCTTCAATCTCGTCGAACGAAATATCCCACCACTGATGCTCGGTGAGTTCGCCGTCACGAATTTTCACGAAGTGACCAGGCCGAACAGTCTTGATGCCTTTGAACAGCGTGTTGGGATCCGGCGTCCAAAGAAAGGTTAGAAACTGATGCAGCGCCGGCGTGTCGAGCTCAGGTTTGATGAGACCGCCGGCGAGGATTGATTTGACTTCCGAGGCGAATGCGAGCGCGCCGGGAGCGCGGGCATCCTGCCCGCAAGCGTAATAGAGCGGCTTGATGCCGACGCGATCGCGCACCAGGTACAAACTGCGTTCTCGATCGTCCCAGAGCGCGAAGGCAAACATGGCATTCAGACGATCAAGACATCGCTCGCCCCATTCAGCCCAGGCATTCAGCAGCACTTCGGTGTCGCTGTGCGTGCGGAAGTGGTGACCCTTGGTGGTGAGTTCAGCGCGCAATTCCTGATAGTTGTAGATTTCGCCGTTGAGCATCACGACGAAACGGCGGTCGTGCGAGAACATGGGCTGATGACCGGCGCTGCTGGTATCGATAATCGACAAACGGCGATGTCCAAAGCAGACGCGCTGGCCTGCTTCGTTAATCGACGAAGACGTCCACACACCTTCATCGTCGCGCCCACGATGCTCGATCGCCTGGAGCATCGCGCCGATGCGCGCGCCAGCGTCAGAGTCAATCAATCCCGCAATCCCACACATTCTTACCTAAGCCTCATCGTCCCTCTGACCTTGCTTCAGCAAGGTGACTTCGACGCGATATTAATCGAGAACTGTTTCAACAGTTTTTCCGCAAGCCGTTGAAACGGCAATGACATGCTTGAGTAATCAACGGCTCGTGCATTAAACGCCGAAGGCGTTTGCTACCTTCAGCCCAGGGTTGCGCGCGCCAGCGCGCTACCCTGGGTGGTCAAGACAAAACAGGTCCCAACCCTGAAAGGGTTGAGAAATAGGTTTGCCCCGAAAGGTTCACATTTTGTGAATCCCAATTCAACACCGGTGTGCCTGCAGGGTTCCGCAACCCTTTCAGGGTTGCCCTGCCGTGTTGGCTCAATTACCCAGGGTAGCCGCGCTAGCGCGCGTCAACCCTGGGCTGGAGGTGGTGAACGCCCTTGGCGTTCATGTTCGCGACGCTCAACACTTCCTGATTATTCAAGTATGTTATTGCCCTTGAAACGGCTTTGCTTGTGCAGGTTGATTCTGGTACACCTCGCTGAAGCGAGGTGTTAATGAAACCCCGGCGCATACTGCACAGTCTCTCCCAACGAACGCTCGTCATTACTTGCTTCGCAATTTTTCTGCTCGCGTTCAGCGTGCGCCTGCTCACCTGGCATGATACACGTCTTGAAGTCGCAAAAGTACAGAGCGAAGTCACCAAAGAGTATCAGCGCGTGGGGCAACTCCTCAGGCGAGATGGGCTGAGCGGTTTTTTCAGTGCGTCGTCCGAGCTTGCCGATCCGAACCACCTGGGACATCCGCCGGGATATTCGATCCTACTCGCGCTGACAAATTCATTCGCTGACTCAAGCAGGCGAATTCAGTTTGTTCAGATCGTCGCCGACAGTCTGGCCGCAGTCTTAATCTTCCTGATTATCGGTGAGTTGTTTGCCCTCGCCCCGGCCGTGCTCGCCGGCGCATGCGCTGCTCTCTCGCCGCAGCTCGCCTGGAATTCAGTTTTGTTGTTGCCTGATTCGCTGGCAGTGTTTCCTATTCTGCTCGCGATTTACTTGCTGGCACTAACGAGAGGACGCGCACGGCTGCTGACTTTCTTATTCGTCGGCGGACTCGTCGGAATTTCATGCTGGTTGCGCGCGAACGCCCTTCTGCTGGTGCTCTTTATCGCTGCCGCAACGTTGCTGCTGCACGGAAAGAAACAATGGCACTATGCGCTGACAGTCATCTGCGGCGCCCTGCTTATCATTCTGCCGCTCACCTTGCGCAACGCGATCGTTTTTCATCGGTTTATTCCGGTGTCACTCGGGGCGGGACAAACGCTGTTGGAAGGCATCGCCGACTACGACAAATCCAACCGCTTTGGAATTCCAAACACCGACATGGGAATCATGCGACAGGAAGCCGAGATGTTTCAGCGGCCGGAATACTACGGGACTCTGTTCAATCCGGACGGCGTCGAGCGCGAACGCGCGCGTTTGAAACGCGGCGCGGGCGTGATCGCTTCACATCCGTTTTGGTTCGCGATGGTGATGATGCGGCGCGGCGCATCGATGACGAAATTGGAAAGGGCGCAATTACTCTCAACATCGCCGGCGGTTGTCCACTCTCTTGATACCTCCACCCTTCAACCAGTTTTGATGAAGACAAACGCCGATCTTTTTAATGATTGCCGTCCGGACAATCCAGTCGCCCAAATTACAGTGGGGCTCCGCGACAAGGCAGTAACGTTCACCGGTGATGCTTCTCGGTATGGAGCACAATTCTCCTGCGGTTCATACGCGGTTCGGCAAAACATGGACTATGCGTTCGATCTTCCCGTTCGCATCGAGCAAGGGCGGGTGAAACTCATTGTGCGCAGCAGCAATGGTGAGGTTTGTGCCTCGCAAATCGTCGAGCCGGCGGAAACGAAGGACGGAGTGCAGCCAGTGCAATCAATTCAGATGGGATTTGTCTCACAAGGCCCCAGTGTCAATCTCGAATTGAATAACGAAGCAGCGAACACGTCGCCACGCTTCGATATTGGAGATCTGAAACTTTACGAGCTGGGGCCGGCGCGTTTTCTTTGGACGCGATATCCACGAATCCTATTGCGAGCCATTCAACGCGTGTTCATCACCGCCATCTTTCTGCCGCTCGCGCTCCTTGGCCTCGGCGTGAATATTTGGCACAAGCGCACCGCGGCGCTGATCATTCTCTCAGTTGTCCCGCTGTATTACTTCACCGTCCAGTCAGTCTTTCACACCGAATATCGGTACGTGTTGGCGGTGAACTATTTTTTGTTCGCGTTTGCCGCGATGGGAATTTGTTGGCTGGCCGGATACTTTAGTAGGGCGATTCGAATCAGCAGTAAGGTCAGTGATGAGTGATGAGTGATGAGTGATGAGTAATGAGTGATGAGTAATGAGTGATGAGTGATGAGTGATGAGTGATGAGTGATGAGTAATGAGTGATAAGCCGGAATTCGTCGCTCCGTTAGGAGCGAGATGTTTATAGACCGTTGCGATTAGATCTATTCAAGCTCCTTTAGGAGCGGGATGCGTGTTCTGTCAAGCGTATGGCGCTCCTAAAGGAGCTTAGAATTTATGGGTCACCGAGGTCTATAAACATTTCGCCCCTAACAGGGCGAAGAACGTGAAATGAGAATGTGCTCTCGCTCATTGTCTGTGCAGTCCTCGATCATTCAAATCCGCACTCATTACTCATCACTCATCACTCATCACTCATCACTCATCACTCATCACTCATCACTCATTACTCATCACTCATCACTCATCACTCATCACTCTTGACTCTTGCCTCTCAGCTTGTCTTCGATCAGCCCGCTAACCCATTCCGCCCGCGCGTCCCATGTCCCATCGCGCACCGCTGCTTGCCGCCCACGCATTAATTCAGTTCCCTCCTCACCCAACGCTTCATCAACCAGGCGCAGAAATTCTTCGCGGGTCCGTCCAATCCGTAAGACATCTTTCATCGACTCGTATTCAGGCAGAGGCGAAATCACCACCGGCTTTCCCGAAGCCAGATACTCACGGACCTTGATCGCCGATCCGTAACTGGTGAACGGCACCTCGGTGTTCCAGGGCAGCACGCACACGTCGAAGCCGGCGGCGTAATGCGGCAGCTCTTCGTAAGAAACAGGCGGCAGAAAATGTACGTTTGGCAATTCCTCGATCTGTAATCCGCGGGATTTATTACCGATGAAGATCCAGTTCCATCCGGGATGTTCGCGCGCAGACTGCTTGATGAGTTCCTGATCAATCAGCCACGGCTCGATCGCGCCAAAGTATCCGATGCGCGGACCGGGAATCTTTGCGACGGCATCAGCTACCGGCACTTCGCCGCGACTTACGCGCACCCAATGATCAAAATCGACAGCCTGTTCCAGCAAGTATGATTTTTCCTGTCCGCTGCTGACTTCATCAAACAGTTTGCGGCTGGAATAGAAGACGAGATCCGCTGCGGCGATGGCGCGTTCGTGCAACTTGCGAATTAATGCCGGATCGGTCGCATGATCCATTGTGTTCGCATCGTACTTGTCAGACACGTGATAGATGACCAGCGACTCATCAAGCCGGCCAACGACTTCAACTGCAGTGGGAATCGCAATCCAGAGAATCGGTCGCGATAGACCGCGGCGCCTGGCCAGCAATGAAATCTGCGCGCTCAGCAATCGGCGATTGGTCGCGGTCGCAGCGGCGCTGCCAAAGAACGGAACGACGGCCGGCGAGACCACTGTAATTCCTTCCGCGGTCGTGCGCGCAAGTTTTGCGTAACTCTTCAGCTTGCGCTTGACGCGGGGCAGTAACTCGCCACTCTTTACCGGCGCCAGGCCCATCGAAATCGAATTGACGAAAATGACTTTGTTGCCGGCGCGCGCGAAGCGTCGCATCAGATGGTTCTTCGAATGCGGATGGTGATACCACCAATCCTCTCCGCCAAAGCATATGATGGAATGGCCGTGAAGCATTCGAATGCGGTACGCACGCGTCGCGCGTGCTAACCCAAAACAAGCGCGCCCAGAGGCGCGCGTACCGAATACTATAACAATGCTGCGAGTTTCGGCCTTTGTCGAGTTAATATCTGCGCTCACTCTTGCACCTGCTTTATGAGCGACTCTCCACAAACATCGAACACGATCTCGCCGCCGGCGCGCGAATCGATCGATCTTTCGCACCTCAAACTCGGAATTGTCTGCCCGATGGCCAACGAAGAGGCGCTCGCCGAAAAATTCGTTAATGAGTTGCTCGACGTGTGCAACTCGGCCGGCTTCGCTCAGGTCGAAATGTTCGCCGTGCTGGACAAAGCGAGCAGAGACAACACGGTGCCTATTCTGCGCAAACTTGAAAAGCAGCGACCACAACTAAACGTCATCTGGGCGCCAGAAAATCGCAGCGTGGTCGACGCTTACATTCGCGGCTATGGTGAGGCGATTAAGGCCGGGTGTGACTGGATTCTGGAGATTGACGCAGGCTACAGCCATCAGCCGGCCGAGGTGCCGCGATTCTTTGCCGCCATGGCTGAAGGGCGCGACTGTGTTTTCGGTAGCCGGTTCTGCGACGGCGGCAGTCTGGAAGGACCGCTGAAGCGCCGCATAGTCAGTCGCGGCGGAACGGTGCTCGCGAATCTCTTGCTGGGAACGCGCATGAAAGATATGACCAGCGGCTTCGAAATGTTTTCACGTGCGACGCTGCAACAAATGCTGGAGAAAGGCATTCACTCGCGCGCCCATTTCTTTCAAACTGAGATTCGCACGCATTGCCGCAACCTGCGCTTTGCGGAAGTGCCGATTCACTATCGGGTAAACAGCGACAGTGTGAATCGCAAAGCATTGGGGGATGCGGTCACGAACCTTTGGCGATTGTTCAGATTGCGACTGGCGGGCCGCCTATGACCGAAGCAAAAGAGAAGATCGCGCTGATCGTAACGACGATTGCCTCGCCAAACCCGACGCTCGAGAGGCTGGCGCGCGGATGTGTCGAGCACGGCTGGGAATTCATCGTCATCGGCGATGAATCGAGTCCGCGCGATTTTCATGTTGAAGGTTGTCGCTTCTATAGTCTTGAAGAGCAGCAATCGCTTGATTTCAAACTTACGTCGCTCTGTCCCACGCGTCACTACGCGCGCAAGAACCTCGGGTACCTGATCGCGATGCGCAACGGCGCGACGACAATCGTTGAAACAGACGACGACAACAATCCTTATCCTGACTTTTGGCGTTCCCGCAATAGAACGCCGACGGTTCGCACCGCCACGAAGACCGGTTGGCTGAATGTTTATCGCTACTTTTCCGACACTCAGATTTGGCCGCGTGGTTTTCCGCTCGAGCACCTGAAGGATCCGGCGCCCGCATTCGCTGCGTTGCCAACGCAAGAAATTGATTGTCCGATTCAGCAAGGTCTCGCGAATGAAGATCCTGACGTTGACGCCGTCTATCGTCTGGTCGGCGCGCTGCCGCAAACGTTCGGCGACAATCCTTCTGTTGCGCTGGGCCAACAATCCTGGTGTCCGTTCAACTCACAAAATACTGCGTGGTGGCGCTCAGCCTTTCCGCTGATGTACCTGCCCGCGCTTTGCTCTTTTAGGATGACAGACATTTGGCGCAGCTTCATCGCGCAACGCATTGCCTGGACCAATGACTGGGGCGTCTTATTTGAAAAGCCCACTGTCGAACAAGAGCGCAACGTGCACGACCTGCTGCGCGATTTTCGCGATGAAGTTCCCGGCTATCTGCACAACGCCGCCATTTGCAAAACGCTCGAAGAACTACCGCTCGCTTCAGGAGAAGCTGCGATTTATGACAACTTGCGAAGTTGCTATGAAGCGTTAGTCGAAATGAAAATGATTGATGCCCGCGAATTGGATTTGCTCGAGGCGTGGATTGCTGATGTCAACGCGGCAGCCGGACTTGATAGAGCGATTTAGTTCCCGGGAAGAAACTCAATCCACCTCACGTTCAGACCACGAGCGCGCGGATCGTCGCCGGCGCCCAGCTTTTGCGGCGACTGCGCGTCCGGCACTTCAAACTTCAAAACGTTTTGCGTTCGCAGGAAACGCTGCGGCAAATTCACTTCATAGATTTGCGGCTGCGCGTTCGCCAGCACCAGAGTGGAAAGCGGTTGATCATTCAAGCGCAAACTCAGCCTCTGCTGATTCAGCTTGCCCGGGACGATAAACGCGGCGACGTTCAAGCGCAAAAGGTAATCTCGATCGGGTGTTGCCGAAAAAACCAGTGCGGCCTTTGAGTCTGTCCACACTTGCTGGTCTGCGTCTCGCAGCCAGCCGAACCACAGAAAATCATCCGCCGCCGGCGCGTTCATCTCTACCCGCTCGTTTGTGATGGCGGGAAAATTTCGCGGAGGTGGGTACGGCAGATACTTTGCGAGGAACTGTGGCTGTCGCCAGTCCCAGAGCCGTTCCGGATGCCGATCGATTTCCTGCGGCCGGATGTTCCACAACCAGGTTTCGTGAGCCATCGCACCCATCGTATTGATGACTACGCTGGTTAAGAGGAGCAGCGCCCCAGTCCCGGTTTGCACTTGCCAGGCAAATCGCGATTGCTTCGTCTCGCGTTCGCGCGCGCGCAACATTGCATCCACGCCCAGGATTCCGAGTAGGACAAACCACGGCACGAGTCCGGTCGTCATCCGCGCGCCAAAGCTGTGTCCACCCCACCAGTGATCAAACCCTGAGACGGCGATGACCTGGACGAAGATGATCCCCAGGGACATCCACACCAATGGTCGCTGCTGCAAATGTCGCCTGTATCTCAACAGCAGCCATGCGACGAAGAGCAGCGCCGGCACATAAACGAAAAGTCCGCGCGCGGGACTGACTAAGTTTCCCGCCAGCGCGATCGAGAAGTTATTGAAGGTGAGACGACTCGCGCGATAGTAACTCGGAACCAGATGCCGGAAGTGTGACCACGAATAAATCACGAACGACGCCGCCCACGCTGCTCCTGTCAGCGCGTACTTCACAAAAACACGCCGGTGATAAATGAATATGTAAATCGTCAGCGCCGCGATATGAATCGCGAAAGTGGGCCGGACAAAATATGACCACGCGAGAATCGATGCCAGCATGATGGCATTCAGCGGGCGCCGCGTCTTTTCATGTCGCAGTAGCATGAAAATCGCGATGCCAATCAAAAGAATGCCCCACGTTTCCGACCAAAGCGCGCGCGAAGCCGTGCTGTAAGCCTGCGTTCCCAATGCGCCGCCTAAGGCAACGACGACACTCCATTTCACCGGCAACAACAGTCGTGCGGTGAAGTAGAAGACGGCCGCCAGCAGCGCCATCAGCATGGCTGCGAGACTTGCTTCAATCCGGACTTCGCCTTGTTCGTTGTAAGTTCCATCGCGATTGGCCGCCGAAACTCCAAACAGATTCAGCACTGCCACGTACGGGGCCGACAAAACGGGTGTGCCCACGGGCAGGTGATGATAAAAATGTCCATCAGCAACCTCGATTTGGTAAACGGGGCCGTCGCGAAAATAGTAACCTCCCCACGCCGGTTCGTAGCGCGGCAGATTGTAAGCATCCAGCGTGAAGCTGCGGTGGCTAACGAGGCTTTCGCTGACCAGCATTAAGTAACGCGAATCCGTGACCTGATGAACGTGCGAGAAAAGAAAAACAAGTAGCGTGAACGCGAAGATGCCGGACGCGACTAGCCGATCGCGTGTGACGAATCGCCTTAATCGAGCCGGCATGCGGGTATTCTGAGTCTCGAAAATCCAAATTTGCAACGGCCGGTGTTGCTGTCTCCCGAGACAATCGTGGACTCGTTGACCCTGGCCCCCGTTGACTCTTTGTCGAGTTGGAGTTATTCAGAGAGGCATGAACCAGAAACTCTCCTGGAGAACGTTGCGAAAAGGATCCGTGAAACGCAGTGGCTCGACCGCAGGGTTGTTTGTCGTGCTGACTTGGCTCTGCCTCTGTGCGTCACAAGCGTTAGCGCAGCCGGCCACGCCCAAGCCGCTTCCGGAACCAAAAGATGCGGCGGTCCGCGACAGTGAGCGGCGTGCCCTCATTGAATTCTACGAGGCGCTCGGCGGGCCCGATTGGATCGAGCGTGACTTCTGGGGCAGCGAACGGCCAGTGGGCGAATGGCACGGAGTTACGACTGATACGGACGGATATGTCGTGCAGCTAACGATCTATGACAACAATTTGACGGGACCGCTCTCGGCGGCGGTCTGCCGGCTGACACGTCTGCACACGCTGCATCTCTCGTTCAACAAAATCTCCGGCGTGTTGCCCGACAAGCTTGGTGATTGCCGCGCCCTCAAGAACCTCTGGATCAAGGGAAACAAAGTCACCGGGCGACTGCCGGATTCAGTTGCCACCCTCCCTGAACTTGAATACCTCGACATTCATGCCAACGACATGACGGGGCCGCTGCCGGCGATTTGGAATACGCCCAAACTGAAAATCTTTCGCGGCGAGGACAATCGGATTTCGGGTGAGTTACCCGCGCAGTTGTTGCGCCAGCCGCTGCTCGAAGAACTTTTCCTGCACAACAACGAACTCAGCGGACCCATCCCAACGACGCTCGAACCGAACCTGCGGGCGGTACTTTTGGCGAACAACAAACTTTCCGGCGCGATCCCAGAAGAGTTTGGCAAGTTAAAGAAGCTCACCGATCTTCGTCTGCATCGAAATCAACTTTCAGGATCGATACCAGACTTCGCCGGTGCGACCGCGCTGCAGGTGCTGCGGCTCGACTATAACCGGCTGGCTGGACCGGTTCCGGACGGCTTGGCGAAACGGCTCATGGTGTTCGATGCTTCGCACAATGCCGGAGTGCAGACGCCGCAATAAGCCGAGGCAAAGATCCGCTACCGCGAGAGCCTTCCAAAACCGCGCCAGCTATTCTGATTGTGCCAGGCGATGGTGACGTCTTCGGCGCCGACATCGCGCCACCAGTCGGCGAACTCTTCACGCGAGATATAGAACGCAGTGGGCGCGACCAGATGGTCGAAAACGATCGTATGCTGTTCGCGCCAATTGAAGCGCGAGATGTAATTCAAGTACTCGTTGTAGAAGAGATGACGCGCGACTTTGGCGCCGGTCTGACTGCGATTCAGTGGCCGGTAAACTAATTTCGTCGCCAGGTACATCGCAGCCGTCGGAATCTTTGACAGATGAAAGAGCCCGCGACGATTCATCGACGAAGTCACCCGGCGAACCGGATTGACCAGGCTGACGATCCAACCATTGTTTTCCGCGCCATACACCCATGCCGACATATGTCCACCGGACTTTACTTTGGAAACGAGGGAGTTGAAGCCTTCACGCGGATTCGGCAAGTGATGCAGCACCCCGACTGAGAAGGCGTAGTCGAATACTCGGCGCAGCGGCAGATGGAAAATGTCGGCCTGAATGATGTGAGCGTTCGGCAGGTCGCGGGTCGCAGCGAAAGCCACCTCGACCGCGTCACTCAGATCGACTGCGACGATGTCCTTTGCTCCCCAGCCGGCGATGCGACGAGTGTGGCGGCCCTTGCCGCAGCCGCCCTCTAATACGACTTTGCCGGCGAAGAAATCAGCAGTCACCGGCGCAATCCAATCCAGAAACTGTTGCGCGTATTTCGCATCTTCCTGCGAGAACTCTTGCCATGACCAGCCAAAGCTTTCGGCCGTTGCTCGTTTGTCCTCTTCGAGGTTGGGCAAGTCCGCAAAACGTGGCACAC
Organism: Pyrinomonadaceae bacterium; assembly: GCA_035606795.1. GTDB lineage: Bacteria > Acidobacteriota > Blastocatellia > Pyrinomonadales > Pyrinomonadaceae > UBA11740. Next base: position 46,291 of record DATNEI010000219.1, on the reverse strand, counting down.
CGCGAACAATCGAAAAAGTCTTGCGACAAGAGGTGCACTCCAACCGGCCAGTGAGGATCTCAATTCCCTCCTCTTCGGTTGTGCTAGCTAGCTTGATGTCGCCGCCGCAGGAAGGACAGGCGAGGTATTCGAGGACACTTCGCTTCATCGACCGGCGCTTGCTCCCTCTGTCACGCTCGAGTCAGGGCGTGCGCGCGCAACCAAAAGACCGGAAACGCCGATGGGAAAATTCATGAAGCGCAGCACGGTGGCTTCGGCGCCAAGGATGCGTGCGAACAACGGATTAAGAACAGCGATGTTAATGCGATTTTCGCTGTCGGGCTTGATGCCGGTGACGCGCATAAACTGGCGGCCCAAAAATGTCGGCGCCAGAAAAGTAATATTCGCGTAAGTGGCGCGCTCGACTTCAAAGCCTGCATCGGTCACCGCGCGGCGCAGCTCGGACAATCGATAACGACGGCGATGATGGCTCACGTCATCCTGCACTCCCCAAAGCCACATGAAAGTCGGCACAAACAGTAACGCGCGCCCTCCGGGCCGCAGCACCCGACGCATTTCGCGCAAGCCCGCCACATCGTCATCCAGATGCTCAACCACGTCGAGCGCAGTCACCAGGTCAAAGGTGCCCGATTCGTATGGCAACGACTCCGCCGCGCCTAACTTAACGTCCAGTCCGCGCTGCCGGCAGAACTCGAGCGCATCCGTTGAAATGTCCACACCTTCGGCTTTTCCAAATTGCGAAAGCATCTTCAAGTTCGCTCCCGTGCCACAGCCCACGTCGAGAATACGCGGGGTGCGATCGGTAATCTGCGCGCAAATCTCTCGGACGAAACTGGCGATGATGCGCCGGCGACCGATGTGCCACCAGTGCTGCTCTTCGACTTCGTAGAGCAGCGGATAGGTGTGCTCCATCATCTCCCGAGGCAGCGAGCCACTCACAGTTTCCGCATTGGTTGCCATGAAAGTTAGATGTTAGCGCAGAAGTGGCTGCAGCGGCGAAGGCGGGAGCTGGCGTTCATTCTGATCATCGCCGCAGAGCGGCGAAATATTTATAGTTACACGACACTTCAATGGAAACGCGCATCGAGCGAAATGCTGGAGCATTTCGCTCGATGCGCAGAAAAGGGACAGCCTGCACATTCTATAAATATTAAGTGCCTACGGCACTTTTTCTATCGGTTAAGCCGAGCCCTCCCTTACAGTCGGGCTACTGCCGGATTCCGCCGGCGGCCAACCCAGCGCGCAAACGCATCCACTGTAATAGCGGCAAAGATCAAGAGCAGGGCCTGCATCGGCAAACCGTAACGAATTTCGGAATGGCCGATCCCGAGCGTGAACAGATAATAAAGAACTGTAATCATCAGTAGCAGCGTCATCCGCCAATCTCTGCGCCATCCGATCACGATACCGACAAGCATCAACGGCAAAGCAACTGTGCGAAATACGCTCTGAATGTTGCCGAGTACATTCACCGCGAAAGCAAGAACTCCGCCCTGATGCGCCGGTGAAAGACTCTTTGCGCCGGTGACGTTGATGCCGGCCGTGCCCAGACGCGGCGCCGGATCGCCAAAGTATTTCAAGTGGCCGCCGATACGCCGCGCGGCTATGCCCGCAAACCACAGCGGATGAGCTGCGATGATTTTGAGTGCTCGCTTGCCGCGATCACGATCGCGGCGAATGCCATCAGGAAAGTACAAGCCTACTTCTGCATCCGCTGGGACATTCATCGCGTGACGATCCTGCTCGATGATTTCAGCGTCACAGCACGGCGCGCCAAATTCCGCACCTCGTTCGGTCTCGCCAATTCCCGCCAGCAAATTCCAGCCGAAGCCGAGTCCGGTCGGCGCGATTTGCGGATAGAAGGTTACAACGTTGCGAACAATCACCGGCGAAATCGCGAGGAAGGTTGCCAGCGCCAGCGACGCGGCAAACAGAATCCGCTTTCTCCACGCTTCCTTCATCAGGAAACCGAGCACGAGAGCCCACGGCAGAAAGAGGAAAAGCGGATTGAGCCGGAACCAGCAAGCAAGTCCGAGCAGCGCTCCGGCTAAGATCGCATAAACAATTCGGCGACGCTTGAGCGCGATCACCAGACACCATACTCCGCCCAGCACAAGCCAACTGGTCGGGGCGTCCGCATTGGGTGTCGCGCCCGCAAACGCGAGCAGTGGCGACAATGCCGCAAACACGCCGGCAATCCATCCCACCGTCCAGCCAAACGCCGCGACACCAATTCCCACCACCAGCAACACCGCGAGTGAGTCCAGCACTAACTGTACGTATTGCGTCGCGACTGGAGATCGAGCACCGGTCACTTTGTAGATGATGCCCAGCCAAAGCGGATAGCCAGGCGGATAAACAATCCGGTCCGTGCGTGACGGATCGGCAATCCAGAACAATGGCTGCTTGCGGTCGAGAATTTCCTGCGCTTGCTGATCGAAAATGGCGTACGACCCAAACTGGAACCAGGACGGATCATTCAGGTGAGCACGGATGAAGTTTGCGGTGAGCCCGCGGATCGCGAACGCAAGTGTAAGAATCAAGCAGAGGAACAGGACGCGCTTTGTCACTGAGTAGTTTGATCGGCGCCGGCTTCGTCACCTCTTACGGGTCGCGTACCTTTCGCCACCAGAAAAAAGCCGAACATTGAGGCGAGAAAAGGCGCCCGGCGAAACTCATATTTCTCGATCTGTAGCTGGGCGGGCGAAAACAGACGGCGCAAATTTCGCTTGGTATAAAAGTCGATGTGGACAGGATCGCGGCTGTTTTCGAACCAGAGCCGCCAGTTACGACCATGCTTCAGAATCCGCGACAGCGTAAAGTAAGACCAACGAGCATAGACATGAATATTGAATCTTCCTCCCGGCTTTAACACCCGAAAAATTTCGTCGACTACCCGCCGCGGAGCCTCTATGTGATGCAGCACGCCATGCGAATACACATAATCAAAGGACTCGTTTGGGAAAGGTAACGCCGTGGCTTCGGCCTCGCGCACTTCCGCCAACTGGCCAACGCGTTCCCGCGCTAAACGCAGATGCTCCGGTGTTATATCAATGCCGACGGCGACGGCGCCATGTTTAGCAAATTGAAGGAGGTCGGATCCGGTTCCGCATCCGATTTCCAGGACCCGCTCGCCGGCGTGGTTTCTAAATTCCGCGGCGTCGTACAACCACGGGTACATGGAATAACGCTCCTCTTCAGAAATATAGAGAGGCGTCTTGTTCCAGTGATCTTTCGCCAGCTGCGATGAAGCCGGCGTTGTTTCTTTAGTTGTCATTTCGCAGCGACTGATAAGCGTCGAGTACTCTCGCGGCATTATGTGCCCACGTATGGCCGCGCATCGCAGCCTGACGTGCCGCGGCTCCCAGCTGTTCACGAAGATTGGGCGACTCAGCCAGTTTCATAATAGCGCCAGAAAGCTCGCGGACGTTCCCCGGTTCGACGAGCAGCGCAGTTTTCTCATCGCTGAGCACGTCGGCAATCTGGCCGAGACGGCTGGCGACAATGGCTTTGCCCATGGCCATGTATTCAAACAGCTTGGTGGGCGAGCCAAAAAACTCACGTCCTGCGGTAAGCGGCACATGTGGTGAAACCAGAATGTCACAAGCATCCAGCAAACGCGGAACTTCATCATGCTCCACGACGCCTTTCATGTTCACCCGATCAAGGAGGTCGGCGTCACGGAGCATCTCTTCGACTCGTCCCCGTAACGCGCCGCTGCCAATCAGAAGAAAACGGATGCGGGCATCGCGAGGTACGTGCCTGATTGCTTCTGCCAGCACTTCAACCCCGTGCCATGGTCCAAAGGTTCCGACAAACCCAACGAGAGTCTCATCCGGCGCGACGCCAAGTTCACGGCGCGCTTCGTCGCCGCCAATCTGCGGCCTGAATTTTTCGACATCGGCGCCGTTTGGGTTAACGATGATTCTCTCCGCGGCGATGCCGGCGTTCAAGAGAGTCGTGCGCTCGACCTGTGATACGACGAAAATTCGCGCCGCAGCTTTCAGGTTCAGACTTTCGTATCGCGCCAGCAGATCCAACTTGTCGACCCGGTCCCAGTGCTGACCGACCCAGACTTCTGATCCGTTGAATTCGAGAAATAGCGGCCGCTTTGTATGCATCGCCGCGGCCACGCCGGCCCAACTGAAACGCGCATAACGTTGATAGATAAAATCCGGCGATTGTTGCTCAAGCTCGCGAATCGCGGCGGCCGTGAAAAGCAGATTGTTGTAGATGTCGAATGCGGCGCGTGATGAACCAATCGGCGTGGGCCAGATTATTTTGAGGGGCGCGGATTCCATGCCGGCAATCTCGTCATTGCTGATTAGCGAAATGTTCACTCCGAGCGCGCGGACAGCATTCACGAAACCGTTGATGTGACTCGACGCGCCACCCGCTTGCGTTCCGGGTCCGGGTGAAGCGCGCAGATAAACAATCTTCGGATTCTCCACAGGCTGCAGATCCGCTTGACGATGTTCTCCGCGATCGATAGCCGCCTCGAGTCTTTTGAGCTCGGCGGCCGCGCGTTTTAGCGCGGCTCGACTGGTGGTGAACTCTCTGGCGAGCCGCGCCGGCGCATGAGCGAGTGCGTGCAACTTCGCTTCTTCCCGCCATCCGCCGTACATGTCGACAATCACAGATTGTTTAGCCGAAGCGAGCGCGCCTAAAAACAAAAATGCATTCTGGCCACGCTGCCACACCAGACGTTCAGTGGCCACTGCGAAAACATCCGGACCGAGTGCGCGCACGGTGCGGACACGTTGCGCAGCTGAGGCGGACTGAAACTCATCACGATTAATCGCCTCGACTATCGAATCTGGATATCGCCGCTGCAACTCTTCCTGGGCGCGGTTTGGATCACCGCTCAGATTTAAGAGGGCTATTTTCATGAGCGGGCTAAGACGAAGCTTTCGAAGGCGAAGAGATCGCGGGCTGAAGCCTTAAAAGGCTGCGCAGCTCATGAATGCGCAGAATGAAAGTCTCTGATGCGCTGCGCCCTGTCTTCACGCGAAAATAGACGGCGACCAGCACGAAGATGAGGGCATAGCTCAACGTGGAAGTGACGGCTGCGCCGCGCGCGCCAAACCTCGGCACCACCAGTAAATTCAAACCAATGTTGCAAATGACCGTGACGATCCAAAAAACTGGGATCGCCATGGGCAGACCCGTGCCGGTGAAGTGCTGGACGAGGACGGACTCTAAACCCATCAGAAAGATTCCCGGTAATAGTAAGAGCAATTGCACGGTCGCGTCAGAGAACCGCGCGCCGTAGATAAAAGGCAACAAGAACGCTAACCCGGCCGCGCCCGCGCACGTCAGCAACATTATTAGTGTCGCATGACGGGTCACGCGCACAGCGAATTCACCGTGGGTGTCCTGCGATGCGGCCACGCGCGGAAACAACAGCGTGGCAATCACCCCCGGTAACATCAAGAGCAAAAAGGAAAACTGCGACGCGACGCCGTACACGCCGGCTTCTGCCGCGCCGCGAAAGCGATTCACGATTAGCAGATCAGTGCGCAGGATAATCACTCCAGCCATGATCGAAATGTAGAACTTCACGCCGTAAGCAACCATAGCTTTCAACAAACGCGCATCCGGTCTTATCCCTCGCGACTGTTTCTGCTCCACAACGACTCGCCGAAGATAGAGCGCCACGACTAATGTCAGAAGCGTTCCCGCCACCGTATTCAGAAGAATCAGGAAGAACAGTTCCTGGTGCAGTAAGACGAGGGCAATAACCACATTGACCAGCACCAAAGCCGGCAGCAGCGCGTCAAACAGATTGAGTTGACGAAGTCGATCCAACGCCAACAAAACGTTGAGAGCCAGGAGAAACAGAAGCTGAGACGGTATGGCAGCCGCGGCGATGGCCAGCAGTTTCAGTGAGACTCCGCCGAAGAGCGCGGGCTTCATCCAGGCCAGCGCCATTACTACCATAGTGAGCAAGACTCCGATCGACAGTCCGAACACAATTGCATTCGCCCAGATTGGACCGGCCGTCGAGCGATCACGCGCTATGAAATATGTGTTCGCCGAAGGCAGTCCCGCGCTGCCAATTTGCAACGCGAGCGCCACCGTGACATTCAAAACAGCGTAAGTACCGAAGCCTTCAGGGCCGAGCCAACGCGCAACGATCAGTCCGGAGCCAAAAACTCCCACCAGCATCAGCAGTCGCGTGCCGAACGTCAGGGCCACGCCCGAGACGAAGCTGCCGAAGACAGGTTCGTCCAGCGATGTTGTGGCCGTTGCTGAAGCTGGCATCTTTATACCTTTGATAGCACATTGGTGGCTTTGCCGCCTGATGTGCGGAAGGCCTCCGGCCTTCCGGTAGAGGCATTCTATTCATTCTTCTCTTTTGGCGAGGCGCAGCCTCGCCAAAAGAGAGAAAAAAGAAAAATCATTGATCACGGAAAGGCAAAGCCTTTCCTCACATCGGGCGGCAGAGCCGCGGTCGGATTCACTCAGCCTACCCGATCCAACGGTCGTACCACACGCTCAGATTCAGCAAGCACCAGAGATGCGCGCTCCAATCATTCTGTTCGCGTCGATGCTCATCCACCAGGCGCTCGATAAATTTATAGTCGAAGAAATTGCGCTCTCGCATCCGCGAGTTCATCACGAGCTGAACAAGTTCCACGCCTCCGGGCCCGCGGAACCACTCGCGCGCCGGCGCGCCAAACCCACGCTTCGGTTTGTAAAGCAGCTCGCGCGGCAAAATCGATTCCAGCGCCCGCTTCAAAATGTGTTTGCCCGTGCCGCCTTTGACTTTCAACTCGCGTGGCAACGCAAGCGCGTATTCGATCAAATGATGATCGAGAAACGGCACACGAGCTTCAACCGATGTGCTCATCGTAATCTTGTCGACGCGCATCAGAAGCAGTTCCGGCAGGCGCAGTTTTAATTCGAGATAAGTCATGCGCGCAGCAAAATCTGAGTTCGGGCGCGCACTCGCGATAGTGTCGAGATAACGCGCGACCACATCATGCGTCGAAAGCCCGTTGTAGCGCGCGCGCAACTGCTCCGACAAGACTTTCGGCTTGGTTGTTTCATCGAAGACACCGACGCCACCCCAAAACAGAGGCTGATCGGCGCCCAGTCGCCGCATCAACTCGCCGGCTTTCTGCTTTTTGAAAGTCTTCTGTGCGAGCGGCACGCCGACCGCAGCTGCCGCGCGGCGCGCAGCCAAGGGGGCCTTCTCGGCGTAACGCCAGAATCGTTCTTCGATGCGCAGATACGTTCCGAACCAATCGTAGCCGCCAAAGATTTCGTCTGAGCCTTCGCCCACCTGCACCACGATCGTGCCTGAATCGCGCGCCAGTTTCGAAACGTAGTACAGCGGCACACACACCGGATCGGCGATAGGCTCGTCCTGGTGAAACACGAGTTCAGGAAGAAACTTCTCCATCTCTTCCCGGCCAATGATCACTTCATGGTGATCGGTTTGGTAACGTTGAGATAAAGAGCGCGCCGCGTCCAGCTCGTTTAAATCAACCGCGTCGTGAAAACCCACGGTGAACGTGCGCACCGGTTGCGTCATCAGTTCTGACATCAAGGCTACGTTTGCTGATGAGTCCACACCGCCGGAAAGGAAAACTCCAAACGGCACGTCCGCCATCATCCGTTTTTTGATCGACGCGCGCAGCAACTCGAGAATTTTTTCCTGATGTGCTTCTTCAGAAGTTTCAGCCTTCGCAGATTCGGGCGGCAGCGCATCCCAGTATTGAGTCAGGTGCGTTTCACCGCTGCGCTCGATGACGAGCATGTGACCGGCCGGAATTTTTTGGACACCGCGAAAAAGTGTCTGCGGCGCCGGCGTGGTCAGAAACGTGAGATAGTGATAAAGCGCTTCTTCGTTAACTTCCGGCGTGACTGCCGGGTGCTGCAGAATCGCTTTGATTTCCGAGGCAAAAATGAAGCGACCGTTCGCCTGGTGGAAATAGAGCGGCTTTACGCCGGCGCGATCGCGCGCGAGCACCAGCCGTTCGCGATCGGCATCCCAGATCGCGATCGCAAAATCGCCTTCGATGTCCTGGACGAAATCCAGGCCGCGCTCTTCGTACAGATGCAGAATCGTTTCCGAATCGGTTTGTGAGGCGTAGGAGTGTCCGCGCTGCTGAAGGCCGGCGCGCAATTGAGCGTGGTTATAAATCTCGCCGTTGAAAACCAGCCACACGCGATCGGTACAGCCACGCATCGGCTGATGTCCGGCCTCTGACAAGTCGATGATTGATAATCGCCGGAATCCAAATCCGCCACGCGCATCATCGAAGACAAGTTCGCCCGCGTCGTCCGGCCCGCGGTGCGTCATCACGTCGCGCATCGACACGAGCAGCTCGCGCCCGACATTCCCGCGCGCCGCGCCGTACTCCCAGACTCCGCAGATACCGCACATTCTCTATTTTGTGGCACAGACTTCAGTCTGTGTCTTCCAGTTGATTCTTGCGATGGTCCTCACAGACTGAAGTCTGTGCCACCAAGCACTGCTCAGCGACTCCCTGAAAGAGCTTCGACATCACGTAATAACGATGACCCGAACCATCATTGATTTGAAATTCTGGATTGGGGCCGGCAAGTAGCTCAATCGCGCGGCGATACATGCGCGCATCCTGATCGAAAAGATACTGTTTGGCCTCATCGAGAGACTGGCACCGTGACACATCAACCGTTTCCGAAAAGACGATCCGCTCGCCGGTGTCAATCCCTTCGTCGATGAAGAAAACTGAGATGCCGGTCGGATCGCCCTGCAGCAGTGACCACTCCATCACACTTCGCCCGCGATACTTCGGCAAAATACCAATGTGCGCATTCAGAATTCCGAGACGAAAACTCTCGATCGTTTCCCGCCGGTAGATAGTTCCAGATTTGTGCAGGCCGACATCGAGTTGCAAAGCTCTTAGCCTGGTGATCGTTTCGGCGTCCTGTAACGATTTGCGCAGCGGAATTACGGCTCGCTTCCAACTTAATTGCAAAGACCTCACGCGGCCCGGCTTCAGCAAGAAACGCGCAGCGTGCCGCAGCAGACTTCGATAGTTCACCTGATTAGTGGCTGGAAGCAGCAGCACAAAGATCTCGCTGCCCGCGACTTGCCGCACTTCTTCGTAGATCGGCAGCGCCGCGGGAAGCGAATTTGCCAGGATGCCGATGCGCATGTGAAGCGATTACGACCAGGAATTCAGCGCCCGCGCGTACAGCGCCAGCCAGGAAACCATTAGCCACGCGTTTTGCGATTCGGGAAACAACGTCGCGGGCAACAACTCGTAATAGTAGTTCAGCGCGTCGAGGAACCTCAAATCATTTGTCGTGCCTGAATGCAACGCCAGCAGATTGAGCTTCAGCATCAGTTCGTCCGTATCAACCGCTGCCGCAGACGCGTTCTCAATCCGCGTGCGATCTGCAACCATCAACCGCATCAAAAGGAATTCCCGGATCGGCTCTTCGGCAGCGAAAGAGAAATTCAACGGCCAGACGTACCTGTCGACCAGCAAATCAAACAGCGTCTCGCGCGCGACGACTTTTGATCGTAACTGATCGAGAAATCTCTCCGGCGCGGGATAGGGCTCGGCTGAGTTTGTATTCGCGCCGTGCAAAGCGAGCACGCGCAATGCGGTAAGACAATCGGTACCGCTCGCGGACCACTGACTCGGCGCGGAAAAGCATTGCAGGCGAGAGTTTGCCTCAGGCGTATCACGCAAGACTTCCCTGATTGAAGTCACGAAGAAGCCGCCTTCGCCAAAGCGGCCGGAATCGAGCGCCATGACACGCTCACGAATCTGGTTCAGCCTCAGATTGCACGCTTGCGAAATCAGTTCCCGATTCATTTGGTGGCGCGCGTCTTGATGGCGAAACGTCCGTGCCCTAACTCATATGCGAGTTCACTTAACGTTACGCAGCTGATGTCCTCGGCGTTGGCGACATCGGAAATGAATCTCTCGATATGTGAAAAGTTCCTTAAGTCCTTCGTGTGATTTTCGAGAATCACCGGAATATCTTCGAGCCCGCTCGCCCGCGCGCGACGACGAATCGATGCGAGCATCTCGGACATCAGCGAGTAATCGAGTTGCGCGAGATCAGAGATGAGATGACGTCCCTTCAGATACGGAACCACGCCTTTATCAAAGACACGTCTGAATTTAGAATCATGAGCCGTCTGGGCCCATTCGTGACCGTAGACTGCCACTGAGCGAACGTCCGCGCTGGCGTTCGCGGCCGGCTTGCCGATCTTCAGTTTGTCGCCCACCTTGCGGGCATGATGCTGCAGCGTGCTCCGGCGTGAACCGTAAAAATGATTTGTCGGAATGCAAACAATCGGTTCAGGCTTGTCTGAAACGCGCCGCGCGTCTGTCATCAACGGATAATAAGGCAGGAAATCTTCTTCGCAATTCGAATAGTCGAGATTGATGCGTCGGGTTTCGTAGCGCACGCCGCCCACAATGCTCATATCGAAAACAAATCCGGATTCTGCCAGCACGGTCAGCATGAAAGGCGAGGGCGCGATGCACCACGAGCCGGAACGAAACGAATAGCAAGCGTAGTTGGCCTTAACCGGTCGCAGCAGGTTTTCAAGATATTCCTTGCCGCGGGCTATCAATTCGCGCGCTTCTGCGGCGGTGTAATTCAAAATCGACCAGTCGCCGCTCAAGTTCCATTTCCCGTCCTGGTATTGGGCGCGGGTCCACTGCGGATGAATGTGGAGCTGAATGTCGTGACCCTGCCGGAAGGTTTCGCGAACCTGGTCGTCCCACTCATCCGCCAGCACTTTCAATTCAGGATGCTCGTTTTGAAATTTTCTAAAGGTGAGCTGTTGCAGGACTTCGGCATTGAACGAGCCGTGCACACCGTACGTGTTGTAGATTTCGACCAGCTGGCGCATCGGCGCGAACTGCAACTCGCGCGGATCGCCTGAGCCATCGCCGCTCAGTTCCCAGTCATCAACAAATGCGAGATAAATGGTGGGCTGCATTTTGTTGAAATGTTACCTCAAGAGACTGCGAACTGCTGACAGCCTCTCCAGCTCGTCCTCCGGGCGCCGCAACGGCAGTAGAACCCAACGCAAGCGGAGCGGCATTTCCGCTACGACTTGCCACGCCGCAGCCGTCGATGGCTGCTTGTCACCGTAATCACGCGAAGTGAATAACTGTTCAAACTGGGGCTGCTCATCTATATCGAGCGGGTCAACTAGCAGGCGTGCGCCGCTTTGCCGGTCGTGCGCCAATACTGCCATGCCCTCGTAAATGCTCGTGTCCAATCCAGTGTTGAAGTGAAATCGCGTCGTTAGTTTATGTGAGCCGGCGCCGCTGAACTCATCCTCGATCAGCCAAAACTTGTTGCGCTTGTCAAAACGAACGGAGCGGCGATGCGTCACGGGTTGATGCAAACGCCCATAACCGCTGTGTTCTGCCACGACGTAATCAAAGTCGGAGTTGGTTTGCCAATCCAGCACACGCGGATGCGCTTCGTCACCGATGACGAACGGCGTTGTCTCGTTCGTCGTGTTCTGCTCGACATCGTCGACTTGCACGGTGGAGTGATACGCGGTCGATCGAAACAGGTGCCGCTCGTGCAGATTATGGGTGTAGATATACGAACCCGGATCGACGATGAACGAAGTGCCACCCGCGGATACTTCAATGCTCAAAGCGTCGTTGTGACCGTGCGAGCCGCGCCCTTTCAGACCGCAACCGCTGGCGTTGAAAAGCAGATAGAGATCGTCAGCGCGAAGAATGTAGATACCTGCATCGGCAAACGCCTGTGAGTTCGCGGGCGGCGCGTCGGGCAAAGATTCGTAATCGCGCAGGCCTTGTTCCCCGAGCAGCCAAAGCAGCTCTTGGGTACGCCCGCCTCCGGCGTGCCCCACGCCTGAGGCCTCCGTACCGGCTATCTTGAATCGCGATTCCTGAAACACCGCCGCCGCGAGCGAGAGAAGATGCGCGTGGTCATCACCCTCACGCTTCACAATGGGAAAGATTTGTCCGCTGTCGGAATCCCCAATCAACGGCGCGCGACCATCCGGTCGCAAATATGCAAACACGTAATCCGCCATGGCGCGCAGCTTCTGCCAATATTTTCCGTCGATGTCGATGCCATTCGCGCGACAGAGAACAAACGAATAGATCAGCAGCTCAAGTTTCAGACGATGATATCCAGTGGAACTTTCCGAGTCCGCGCCGTCGGCCAGAATTTGTTTGTCTATTTCATTCAGCAGTTCGCGCAAGCCAAACTCGCGCCACTCGGCCGCGTCTTGCAGCTCAGGCAGCATGATGCCGAGCCATAACAACCCCGCCACGTCGCACATGTAATGGTTGCTGGTCGAGATGTGCGAATACTCGAGATTTCGACGGATGTGTGCGCCGTGCTGATCGAAGATCATTAGCAGTTCCGCCAGGGCATCTTCATCGAGCCGCGCCGCAGAGAGAAACAGGAAGAAGGCCCCGAGCAAATTCATCGCGCGCAACGCTACTTCCATCGCGCAGGCCCAATTAGCGCCGCGACCGACCGGATTCTGAGCGCGCCAACTTCCTACCTGACGAAGAAATTCTTGACTCAACGACTCGCCATCGAAACTAGCGCCCCCTGGGGGTCGGGCTTCTGACACGACAGCGTAGGCACGTCCCAAGGTTATTAACTGAGAGAGTCGATTCAGCTCCCACAGCACCCGCGCGTCCGAACCATCGCCGCGAAGCAGATTGATGTCGGCGTGATATTCCCGCGGCCAGTTAATGCCGGACAACGGATCACGATTCCATTCGATTTCATTTCCGCCGAAACACTTTTCGCCAAAGCCAAGCAACGGCCAGCAATGCTCCTTTGCGATTCGTTCGGCGTGGGCGAGAAGTGCTTGCGTTTCTTCAGGGAAGATCTCCCGCTGCAAGCGGGCAGAGTTGGCGGCGTCAACAAAACCAGGAAAGAACTTTGGTGCTTCGCGTTGCCGGAAATGAGCCAACAAGTCGGCCCGCGGCATCGATCCAAACTCAGGCGTCAACCTGGCTGCCTGTCGATTCAGCTGCTCAAGCTGTGCCCGCTCGCGTCGCTGCTGCAAACGGACATTCATCCGGCGCACAGCTTCCAACGCGGCAGTGCTGGTGCGCACCTCGCCACGCAGGGTTCGCTTGATGGTTGAGAGTCCCTTCATCGGAAACGAGGATGAAGGTTAACAGGTCAGAACCACCTGCGGTAGCGGGTGGTTGATTTTTTGAGGGCCCCAGATCATCTAACATCAACCGCCCGCTACCGCAGGGCGGTTCTGACTTTACAGTCTAATAATCCGCGCCCGACTTCCGCGTCGCAAATCGCCGTTGAGCGCGTTGCGCGTGTCGACGACCAGCGGCGCCAGCTCGATCACCTGTGCGTAGTCTATCCCGCTATGGTTCGTCACGATCACCACGCAATCAGATGCGCGAATCTCATCTTCTGTGAGCTCAACCGACGAGAGAGGCGCGCCGCTGCCCTCAGTATGGGCTTCGTCAAAGCTGACTTCACTGACAAACGGATCGTGATAACGCACGTCGCAGCCTTTCAGCCGCAGCCGATCGATGATCGAAAGCGCCGGACTCTCACGCACGTCATCAATGTCTTTCTTATAGGCGACGCCCAGCAGCAGCACGCGCGAGCCATTCATCGCCTTGCGCGCGTCATTTAATCCATCCGACACCAGCTGCACTACATGTTCCGGCATGCGCGAGTTCACTTCCTCCGCCAAGCTGATGAAGCGCGAATCGAAACCGTGTTGCCGCGCTTTCCACGAAAGGTAGTGCGGGTCGAGCGGTATGCAGTGGCCGCCAATTCCTGGCCCGGGATAAAACGGCATGAAGCCGAATGGCTTTGTCGCCGCCGCGCGAATCACTTCCCATGTGTCGATGCCCAGCGCGTAACACAGCCGCGCCATCTCGTTGGCCATGCCGATGTTGACCGCGCGAAAAGTGTTCTCCAACAGTTTCGCGGCTTCGGCCACGCGCGCCGACCTCACGGCGTGAACCTCGCGGACGATCTGTCCATAAAGAGCAGCAGCAGCTTCCGTTGAATCGTCAGTCACGCCACCCACAACTTTCGGAATGTTGTGCGTCTTGAATTCCGGATTGCCGGGATCGACACGCTCAGGTGAGAACGCCAGCAGAAAATCTTGATCCAGCTTGAGTCCCGTCTCTTCCAGCATCGGCAAGAGAACTTCATCCGTCGTGCCGGGATAGGTCGTCGATTCGAGAATGATTAGCTGGCCGCGCCTGAGACGCTTCTGGATCTCTTCCGCCGCCGCCAGAATGTACGAGACATCGGGCTCTTTCGTTTTTCGCAAAGGCGTGGGCACGCAGATGATGATCGCGTCACAGTCTTTCAGTTCGTCGAAGTCTGTGGTGGCATGCAAACGCCCGCTGTCCACTAGTTCTTTGACCTGCGATGACGGGACGTCGGCGATGTATGACTCGCCGGAATTAATTGTCGCGGCTTTCGCGGTATCGACTTCAAAACCCGTCGCAGCAAATCCGTTGCCGGCGAATTCCGTCACCAGCGGCAGTCCGACGTAACCGAGGCCGATCACGCCGACGCGCGCGCGTTTCTCTTTAATGAAATTGATTATTTCGTTTTTGATCATGAATCTGTTTCTTGAGAGCGATTGCAAATCATAAAGGCAGCAACTCTCAAAGCCAAACTGAGCAGGGTCGGCTCTGCCGCCTGATGTGCGGAAGGTCTGTGACCTTCCAGAAGATGCTTCTATAGATCATCGGGGCTACGCCCCTGATGCGAGGCACGGCCTCGCTAAAAAAACCTGACTCCTAACGGAAAGGCTGAGCCTTTCCGCATATCAGGCAGCAGAGCTGCAACCCAGTCGCGAATCTTGATCGCTTGCCCGAAAGGCGTATTATGGCCGCACTTTTGCGCTCTTGATACCGGAAACACTGAAGGAGAAGCTTCAATGCCCCCAATGACTATCGATACCGGTAATACTGCTTTCATGTTGCTCTGCTCCAGCCTCGTCATGCTTATGACGCCCGGGCTGGCTTTCTTTTATGGAGGTTTGGTCGGACGGAAAAATGTTCTGGCGATCATGATCCAGAGCTTCGTTTCGATGGGATGGACCACCGTGCTCTGGTGGGCGTTTGGTTTTTCGGTTTGCTTCAGTGGCGACCTGAAAAGCGGCACAGACTTTTACGGCATCCTCGGCAACTTTCACTGGGCATTTCTGCGCGGAATTACTTTGGACACGCCATCGCTGATTAATCCATCGATTCCGATGATCGTGTTCTGCGCTTATCAGATGATGTTTGCCATCATCACGCCGGCGCTGATCACCGGCGCCTTTGCGAATCGCGTGACCTTCAAAGCGTACATGATTTTTCTCAGTCTCTGGCTGACGCTGGTTTATTTTCCGTTTGTGCACATGGTTTGGGGCGGCGGCCTGCTGGCGAGTTGGGGCGTGCTGGACTTTGCCGGCGGCATCGTCGTCCACAACATCGCGGGCATAGCGGCCCTCGCTTCGGTGCTCTACGTCGGACGGCGCAAGGTTGCTGATTCAGGTCCACACTCGATACCGCTGGTGGCGCTGGGCACTGGTCTGCTCTGGTTCGGCTGGTATGGTTTCAATGCCGGCAGCGAGTTTCGCGTCGATTCAGTAACCGCAGTTGCGTTCTTGAATACGGATTTGGCGGCGAGCTTTGCCGCGATCGCGTGGCTCTGCATGGACTGGATGACAACCAAGAAGCCAAAGTTTCTCGGCTTGCTCACCGGCGCCGTCGCTGGCCTCGCGACGATAACGCCGGCTGCGGGTTATGTTTCTCCGGCAACGGCGTGTCTGATTGGAATCGTTTCCGGCGTGGTCTGCTTTTACGCCGTGGCGCTGAAGAACAAACTTCGTTGGGATGACGCGCTGGATGTTTGGGGCGTGCACGGCGTCGGCGGATTCCTCGGCATCGTACTTTGTGGCGTCTTCGCGACGACACTATTCAATCCGGCGGGGGCCGATGGGCTGCTGCGCGGCAACACGCATTTCTTTCTGGTGCAACTCGGTGCGGTTCTCCTCTCGTCCGCGTGGGCGTTCATCTTTACTTACGGGATGCTTTGGATCATCGATCGCATCACGGCAGTGAAAATTGATGAAGCGGGCGAGACGGCCGGCCTTGACGCGGCCATTCATGGTGAGACGGCCTACGTTGAGGCTATCTAATTAGCTAAGCTCGGAAACAGCATCTCATGAGCGACAGCACGTACGATGTGGCAGTCGTGGGCGCGGGAGTGTTCGGCGCGTGGACCGCCTACCACCTCCAACAATCAGGCAAACGCGTCATGCTCATCGACGCTTACGGAGCGGGCAACAGCCGTTCAAGCTCCGGTGACGAATCACGAATCATTCGTATGGGCTATGGAGCTGACGAGATTTACACACGCTCTGCATGGAAGTCACTGCAACTTTGGAAAGAGTTGTTCGCCCGCGCCGGCGAGTCTCTGTTTTATGAAACCGGCGTGCTCTGGTTGGAGCACGAAGGCGATCCTTATCCAGCGGAATCTTTCGCGACGCTCACAAAGCTTGGTATTCCTATTGAGAAATTGACGCTGACTGAAACGACGGCGCGGTATGCGCAAATATCAACCGAAGGAATTTGCGGCGCGTACTTCGAACCACAGAGCGGCGTGGTTGTGGCGCGCCGTGCTGTGCAAGCGGTTGTGCGTGAAGCGATCAAATGCGGCGTCGAATATTTGCAGGAAGCCATTTGTGGCACCGGCGTCCCGCCCGTGGTTCACGCGCAGGATGCGCGTGCCACGAATTCGCTCGCCGGTTTGCTCACCAGCCGCGGCAAACGAATTTCGGCGGGCACGTACGTCTTCGCTTGCGGTCCGTGGTTGCCGAAGATCTTTCCCGACTTGCTCGCCAATCGAATTCATCCGACGCGGCAGGAGGTCTTTTATTTTGGCGCGCCCGCCGGCACTCGCTTCAAACCATCGGCGTTGCCGACCTGGATTGATTTCAAAGAAGAGGCTTACGGTTTGCCGGACCTCGAAGGGCGTGGAGTGAAAGTCGCGATCGATCGTCACGGTCAAGCGTTCGATCCTGACTCGGGCGATCGAGTCGCGACCGCAGAAGGTCTGGCGGAGGTCCGTGGTTATCTCGCGCGCAGACTTCCGGAATTGAAAGCTGCGCCCGTCGCCGAAAGCCGAGTTTGCCAATACGAAAACACTTCGAACGGCGATTTCTTAATCGATCGTCATCCTGATTGTGAAAACGTCTGGTTGGTGGGCGGCGGCTCAGGCCACGGCTTCAAGCACGGACCTTTCGTGGGTGAATATGTTGCGCGAAGAATCGAAGCTAGCAGCGAAGGTATCGAGCCGCGATTCAGTCTCGCTGCAAAATCCGATGCGCGCCAGCGAAGTGTTTATTGAGATGGCTGCCAGACACACAACTACCGGGTTGCCAACGAAAGACTTTCCTGCCAATCGATTACGGGGCTTGGATCTATGCCGTGCTAGAAAAGCGAAAACGCGCTTTCCACAAGGTCCAGCGCTAAGTCGGTAAACGACACTCCCGCGGCGGCGGGGGGGCCATTTTGTTCACCCGGAGTTCCAGAGGGATCTGAGGAGACTGAGGCCGACGGGCACGGCGGTCCACTCATTTCACCGGGCACGCAGGGTGGTGCATTCGTTTCGCCGGCTAAAGCGAAACCTGCGATAGCGAACGTTAGAGCAAACGCGAGAGTTAGTCTTTTTAGGTTTTTCATTTTCTTCTCCCTGGCCTGCGATCATTTTGGAGAGAACGACGCGGAGTCAGTCAAGAACCTGAAGTCGGATCCTGCTGCGCGACGCAAAGGGTTTCGCTCACTGTAGAAAGTTATGGCCTCACATCAACTGGCCGTACTTGCCCACGGGCGTCAATTCACGGCGCCCACCGCAACGGCCGACGCTTCGGCCAGGCGCTTAACGATCACCATGGTAATGTCGTCGCCCGCGGGTGTGCCTTGCGAGAATTTTGTCAGCGCGGATTCAATGCGATCGCGAATGCCGGCGGCCGACGCGTCGAGGTTCCGCGCCACCGCTTCGTACAACCTGGTGGGCCCGAATTCCTCGCCGGAGGGACTCACCGCTTCGGAAACTCCGTCCGAATAGATCACCAGCACGTCACCAGGATTCAGCTTGGTGCGACCTTCGCGGAAATCTGCTTCAGCCATTATTCCCAACGGCAGACCGCCCGCGGCAAGTTGCTCCATAGTGCCGCCCGTACGAACTATCAGCGGCGGGTTATGACCGGCGTTAAGAAACGCAATTTCTCCGTTTTTCGGATTCAGGTCGGCATAGAACAACGTTACAAACCGGTTAGCGGGAATGCTCTCAACCAGGTAACGATT
The DNA here is from genome assembly GCA_035606795.1 of Pyrinomonadaceae bacterium. Lineage (GTDB taxonomy): Bacteria > Acidobacteriota > Blastocatellia > Pyrinomonadales > Pyrinomonadaceae > UBA11740. The sequence continues at coordinate 27,965 of DATNEI010000219.1, read as the reverse complement.
GACCGCGCTAATTGTCTCGGCGATCGACTTGTGGGTATCGAACTGCGCGTGTACCGCCGCATGCAGCGAAGACATCAGTAACGCGGCCGCAGTTCCCTTGCCCGATACGTCGCCCAGCGCGACGATCAGATTTCCGTTCGCGCGATGAATGAAGTCGTAGTAGTCTCCGCCAATTTCGTAACAAGGAAAGCTGATGCCTTGCAGCTCATAGCCTTCCAACACCGGCGCGGAAGTCGGTTGGAATCGTTGTTGGATTTCGCTCGCGACTTGCAGTTCGCGTTCGAGACGCTCGCGCTCGAATTGCTCTTCCGTGAGCCGCGCATTTTCGACGCGAATGGCGGCGACGGACGACAAAGTGGTGAGCACCTTCAGATGATCTTCGGTGAATCGCCCGTCGGCGATCGGCGAATCGGCATAGATAATTCCGAAGACGTTTTCGCCCACACCCAGCGGCACCGCCAGCACTGAGCGCACTCCCTGCAAAACGACGGTGCCGCCCATGAACCGCGGATCGGCCTGCGCATCGGAGGTCAGCACGGACTTTCCGTTATTCACAACTTCGTCGAGCACCGAACGGCTAATGCGAATCTCGCCGACGTCACCCTGACGATCGCGCAAGCGGGCCACGGCAACTTTCAATTCGGGATCGTCTTTGGCTCGCATCATGATCATGCAGCGATCCGCCGGCACAGCTTCGAACACGAGCGAGACAATTTGCTCCAGCGTCTCGTTCAAGGTCACTGAAGCCAGCAACGCGACACCCACCTTGCTGATCAGCGCAAGCAAATCAGTTTTCTGTTCTACTCGCTCATGCGCCGCGGATTCCTGCGAGCGCGACAGCGCGCCTTCGATCTGTTGGAAGAGTCCTGAGGTGGTGCGATCGGCTGAGGACAGAGCAATCGTGGCTTCCGGCATCGACGCGCTCTGCTCAGTGATCATGGTGGCGCCGCTGCTGAGTGGGAACGGCCCATCGTTAAAGACAATTTCAGTTTCGCCTATTTGAATGCGGCCGCCGCGCGTCAACTGAATCGTCGCGTCGACGATCGCGCCGTTGTAGAGTGTGCCATTTGCTGAGCCAAGGTCCTGGAGAAAGTATTCGTCGCCTTCGTGGCGAACTTCGGCGTGCACGCGCGACGCGAACGGATCGGGAATGCAAAGGTCGTTGCGCGCCGAACGGCCGATCGTGATTCGCAGGCGGCTGAGCGGAAAATGCTCGGCCGTGCGATCCGGATATCTGACGATTAGTTCAGCCATGAATTTGTAGTCGACCCCCCTCTCCCTGTGGGAGAGGGTTGGGGTGAGGGACGAAGTTAGCAACGGAAAGCACGCTTTCTCCTTCCCCTTGTTTCATTCGCATTTTAGACAGGCCACGAGCAAACCTACGAGATCATAACCGCCGCGGTGGCGTTGCTTGTGCATGGAGCAAGAGAAAGAGAAAAATTTCTTTCTGTGCTCTACTAACTTCGTCCCTCACCCTAGCCCTCAGAGGGAAAACCAAGTTGTATTTCAGGCTACGCTCGCGGTCGCTCCCGGCGCGTCTTGGTCACCGAGGTGCCCCCGCCATATTCGCGAATGACCACCGTGCCGGCAATCAAGTCGTGCAGGGCGCGGCCGGTTGGATTCACGATGGCCAGCAGAAATCCCAGCCCGAACAACAAAAAAGAAATTGGATAGCCGACGAAATGACGCAGCAATGCACGTCCAAGGCCGGGCGAACTGCCATCGGTCTGTTCCAAACGCAGGCCCGTGGTCCACTTGCCCACCGTCTTGCCGGTCAGTCCCGCGAGCACTCCTAAATCCAAAATCGCAGCGACCAGAGTAAACAGAAGCCCGATATTCTCAGCTGTGCCCCCGGCCAGGCGGGCGCCTCCGCCCATCAGGCGCGCCACCAGCGTGCTGAACGTGAGAATCAAGGCCAGCAAAATGTAATCGATCAGGATTGCTCCACAGCGTAGCGCAAACGGCGCGCGGTAACGGACGCGGATGTGCTCGATCCGCCGCGAAGTTGGGCGCGAAGCTTTCGCGGTCTCAGGCTTGGCCGACATTGCTGCTTGCATTAATTTTGATCGGCCGACACACCGTCATCCCAACAGGAAGTGCAAAGTGGTTTCGCCCAGGCGTATTCGGTCGCCGCTGTCGAGCGCGCGAGGCTGCCGCGGCTCGAGGTGGATAATATCATTGATTACCGTGCCGTTGACTGAACCGAGGTCTTCAACCAGAAACGATCCGCCTTCGCGCCAAATCCGCGCATGCCGGCGCGACACTTTCGTGTTCGGATCAAATCTCGATAAGTCGATCTCGGGAAAAATATTCGACAAAGGATCGGTGCGACCGACCAGGTTGCTGTCTTTCTGCAACAGGAATGAAGCATCCAGTTCGGTCGTGCCGGCGACCACAAGTTTCGCAGTGGTGCGCGCGGACAGCGAGGCGCTGGAGTCACCGCCGGCCAGCGGCTGCTTCGAGCCACAGTGCGCGCAAAACACGTCATCACCGGCGATGCGGCCTCCGCAGAAACCACAAAAGACGCTCGAGACAGCCATCGTCTCGCCACCCAGTTGACTCGCCGCTACGCCGTAACTGACTTGCCCTGATCGCAGCTTATCGAGGTGCTGCGCCAGCGCGTCGCGCAATTCCGCGCCTGACTGATAGCGATGTTCAGGCTTGTACTCGACAGTGCGCATCAAGATGCGCTCCATCTCGCTGGAGAGTTGCGGATTGATCTGTCGCGGCCGCGGATTCTTCGTGAAATCAAAGATCAGCAGCGGATTGTCCTGCGGGTCGGCGCCCGTCAGCAGGTGAAACATCGTCGCTCCGAGGCTGTAAATATCGACGCGCGGATCGGCGCGGCCACTAAACAGCTCCGGCGGCGCATAGCCCATCGTGCCGACGGCAGTCACGCCCTTCTCTTTCTTATTCACCCAGCGCGCAATGCCGAAATCGATCAGCATGATGCGATTGTTGTTGCTGTCGATCATCAAGTTCGCGGGCTTTAGGTCGCGATAAATGATCGGCTGCGGCCGCGAGTGCAGGTAATACAGAACGTCAGCTACCTGAATGCCCCAATCGGTCACCGTCGGTTCATCGATGCGTCCCTGAGGCGTGGCGCGCAGGCGCGACGCGAGGTCAGCGCCGGGGATGAACTTCATCACCAGATAGAAGCGCTCGGAATTGTCGTCGTAGAAATAGTCGTAGACGGTGGGAATACACGGGTGCTCGAGTTCCGTCAGCAGCAACGACTCGCGTTTGAAATCGGCGATGGCTTTTTCATGCTGTGTTTCGTCGATGTGCGACTCGATCATCTCCTTAACGGCCCGCGGCGCATCGCCCAGATTGCGATCCTTCGCGAGATAAACTGCGCCCATGCCGCCGCCGCCAATGCGACGAACTATTTCGTATCGATTGTTGAGAACTTTGCCGCCGCCTAATGCCTTCGGTTTGCTCCTGCGTGATGGGGCCTCGCCGCTACGTGAGGTGGCGCCGATTTCCGCACTCTCAGCCACATCGCTCGTGTTCGGCGGTTTCTCGGTATCCGGCACCAGGGTGCTGCCGCCGACACCAAAGCTCTTAGACAGATCGGTAACGCCAGTGCCCAACGGCTCTTCGGCTTTCACCTGAGCGCCGCAGCCACCGCAAAAATTTTCATCCAGCGCCACATCGGCGCCGCATTCTCTACAAGCTGGCATTACTTAACTATCCAAGTGCGGGGTCATCCGTACTTCGTGTCGAGATTAACGAAGGACGGTTACTTGCCGAGTCGGAAACGCAAAAACGTCTTGCCTACAATAATTTCGTCACCATCGCTAAGCGATTGACGCTGTCCGGGTTTCAAGCGTGGGCCGCGATTAACGAACGTGCCGTTGGTCGAACCGAGATCTTCGATATCGTAATGGCCGTTCTGAATTGAAATCCGCGCGTGCCGGCGCGAAACCTTTGCTTCAGGATCGTCTGTATCCAAATCGACGTCCGGAAAAACGCCCCCGTCGGCGTCCCAACGTCCAATCTCAGATCCGTTTCGCCCGAGCGAAAATTGTTTTCCTGCGGATTTCCCCCGTTCAATCGTCAAGGTTGCGTTCTGCGGCGCAACCGCGACTGCACCGGTTGAGTGCTCCAACACTGCGGGTGGCGTAGGCGCGTTACCCGAACGCGCAACCGTTGCCGGAATGTCTTTGTTACTGCTTGCTGAGCTGCCGTTTCCCTGCGGGTTGAAGTGATCAGCCGAACGGCCAGCCAGCCAAAGTGCCGCTCCGCACTCGTCGCAATAACGCGAGCCTTCAAGGTTTCGAGTGCCGCATCTTTCGCAGGTTATCATCGCAAAAACTAGCGCCGGCCCGGTTCGGGAATAACCGCAGCCCGCGCGAAAGCATATCTTATCGCGAAATCCTAAAGCGCGACAATCTTCTCTGTGGCGGTATCTTACCCTTCTGAACCGCCTGATCGTCGCGTATAATCAACGCGTTACCTCGATTTCCTGAAACCGACCACCGGATTTCGTCGTAAAACCAAATCTAGCGCGGAACTGCGTGTCGACGCCCGGCATCCAAGCAACTGCAAACTAAAGATTTAAGGAAAGAAAAATGGCCCTCAGCAGAAAAAAGAAAATCATTATCATCGTGTCCGGCGTTGTCTTGCTGGCTCTGGTCGTAATTATCAGCGTCGTTGCCACGCGCAAAGAAGTGCCGGAAGTTACAACCGTCAACGTGAACGTGCGCCCCGAGCTGCGTTCCACGGTCACGGCCTCCGGCGAAGTCCGACCGATTCGTTATATCAAGCTTACCAGTGAAGTCCCCGGACGCATCCTCGAAATCTACGTCAATCCGGGCGATCAAGTGACCAAGGGTCAAGCGCTCGTGCGCGTCGATCCTACGCAGCTGCAATCCAGTCAGGAAGCGCAATGGGCGGCGACGCAGGCTTCTTTGAGCGACGTGCAGAACGCTCGTAATCAGGTAAGTTCCGCGCAGCAGTCTTTAGTCGTCGCCGAAGCCGGCGTGTCCCAGGCGAAACAAACCGCCGCCGCGGCGGAAATCGACCTGCGCGCAGCTGACCGCGAACTCAAACGGGCGACGAACCTGGTTGAATCTAACGTGATGTCGCGTTCGGAATACGACGCGGCGCGCGACCGCTATGATCAAGCAAAGGCGAAGCTCACCGCGGCGACCATCGCCGTCAAGGAAGCTCAGGAACGTTCCAATCAGCAGCGCGTCGCCGTGAAGGAAGCGCAGACCAGTGTTCATTCCAGTGAAATGCGCGCAAATCAGCAACAAGCAATCCTGCGCGGCCAGTCGAGCCAGCGCGAGAAAGCAACCCAGTACTCGCCTTTGACCGGCGTCGTGGCGGACGTTCCGACGCGCGTCGGTGAATACGCTGTTTCAGCACTGTCATCGACACCGCTCATGACCATCGCGGATATGTCCACAATCAACGTCGAAGTGAACGTTGACGAAACCGAAATCGCGAACGTAGATGTGGGCCAGGAAGCAAAGGTCAAAGTCGACGCGCTCGGTGAAAAAGAAATCAAGGCGGTGGTAACTCAGAAGAACCCCCTCGCGATTGCCAAGTCAGACACGCAAGGCGGTCTTTCGAATCGCGTTAACGTTCAGGAAGCAAAAGAATTCAAAGTGACGCTCGAGCTGCGCGAACTTGCCGACGACGCACGCAGCAAACTGAGGCCCGGCATGAGCGCTACGGCCACCATCACCACCAAGACAAAGAACAATGTGATCGCAGTTCCCTTGCAGGCGATCGTGGAAAAAGCTCCGGCGACTCCGTCGGCGAGTCCGGCCATTGCCAGTAGCGCGCCGCCGGCGTCCGGGGAAAAACCCAAGGAGATCAAAGGCGTCTACGTTCTCGATAAAACCGGCAAAGTGAAGTTTGTCGAAGTGACCACCGGCATTACCGGCGAATCCGATATCGAAATTACTTCAGGACTGTCGTCCGGCGCTGAGGTTGTCACCGGTCCAAGTCGCGTGTTGAAGACTTTGAAAGACGGCACCGGGGTAAAGAAACAGACAAAGAAGCCTGACGCTAACGCAAACTCCGGCAGTTAGGCGGACGAGAAACTGAAATGAGTGAAGTAGCCACCATCGCACCAGGCGTCCCTTCAGGCGTGGCAGTCCAACCACAAATTCCCACCGGCGACGGCAAGTCGACGGTGCTGATCGCCATGCGCGATTTGTGGAAAACGTACGACATGGGCGCAGAAAAAGTGCACGCGCTGCATGGCGTGTCTTTCGATGTGCATCGTGGTGAATACGTCGCGATCACGGGGCCCTCAGGTTCGGGCAAATCGACGCTGATGAATCTGATCGGATGTCTGGACACACCGTCGCAGGGTGAATACTGGCTGAACGGCAAAAACGTTTCCGAAATGGATGATGATGAATTGGCGCGCATCCGCAACCAGGAAGTCGGCTTTGTTTTTCAGACCTTCAATCTGCTCGCGCGCGCGACTGCCCTGCACAATGTTGAATTGCCGTTGATTTACGGCGGCATTCCCGGCGCGAAGCGGCACGAGATGGCTAAGCAGGCTCTGTCCGCCGTCGATCTTACCGATCGCATGATGCACCGGCCCAATGAACTCTCCGGCGGTCAGCGACAACGCGTGGCGATTGCCCGCGCGCTGGTGAATCATCCGTCGATCCTGCTCGCTGACGAACCGACTGGGGCGCTCGACACCGCCACCAGCTACGACATCATGAACCTCTTCGAGAAGCTTCACGAAGACGGCAACACAATCATTCTGGTCACGCACGAACACGATATTGCCGCGCGCGCACATCGAATCATTTCGATTCGCGACGGTCTCATCGAGAAAGACGAAAGAATTAGGTAGGCGCTGCCATGCAGCCGCGCAGCGAAACATCCCCCGAGCCGCTCATCTTTGGTAAGCGGCTCTCTTTGCCTGTCCGCGTAAGTTCGCTTCCGGCGGTGCGCATCGCCGCGGTCTGGGAAGCTCTGCTGGTGGCCGCGGCCAGTTTGCGCCAAAACAAATTGCGCACGGCACTGACTCTGATCGGAATCGTAGTCGGAGTCACGGCCGTGATTTCCGTCGTTACGATTATCAAGGGTCTCGATCAGACTGTCGCCAATACGTTCAATTCCCAGGGGTCAACAGTTTTCACGATTTCGAAGCGGCCCCGCGTGATCACTTCGCGCGAAGAGTTCATCAAATACAACAAGCGCAAGGACCTGAGCGAAGAAGATGCGGACGCCATCGTGCGCTTGTGCACGCTGTGCTGGCGTATCGGCATCGTGGCGAACGACGTCGTCAACACCAAACGCGGCAACCAGAAAAACGAGAACGTGCAAATGCGGGCGGTCCATCCGACGTCCACATTCGACATTGACGGCGTGGCGCTGGATGCCGGCCGTTACTGGAGCGACGCCGAAGGCGACAATGCGCACGAAGTAGCCGTGGTCGGCGCGGACATCGTCACGAACTCGTTCCCGGGCTCGTCAGCCGAGAAGGTTGTCGGTCAGCAAATTTGGGCCGGCGGAAGACCGTACACGATTATCGGCGTGCTCACGCCGCTCGGGAAAATTCTCGGCGCTTCGCGCGACAACATCATCTACGTCCCGTTTGCGACGTACAAAAAGAATTTCGGCGTTAACGTCAAGCGTGGCGCGTTCAGTGTGGCATCGATTGTCGTTCTGGTTCAGACACAGTCAGCCCAACAACTCGAGGGGACTGAGGATCAGGTGCGGGCGATCATGCGCAACCGCCGAGGCAAAACCTTCAGTGACGAGGACGACGGATTTGCTTTGGAAACACAGGACGTCTTTTTAAATCTGTACGCGGCTGCGACTTCGAATATTTACCTGGTGACAATTGGGGTCGCGGCGATCTCGCTGGTAGTCGGCGGTATCGTCGTCATGAATATCATGCTGGTTTCAGTCACCGAGCGCACGAAAGAGATTGGCATTCGTAAAGCAGTCGGCGCGCGTCAGACGGACATTCGCACGCAGTTCCTCGTAGAGGCGGTGATGGTTACGGCCGTCGGCGGAGCGATTGGCGTCCTGACCGGTTTCGGGACCGCGTGGTTGATTGCTTTACTCATTGGCTTTCCGTTGTTGGTCAGCATTTGGTCAGCCATTTTAGGCGTCGGCGTATCGTCAGTTGTCGGCGTAATTAGTGGATTATGGCCCGCATGGCGAGCAGCGAGACTCGATCCTATTGAAGCTTTAAGAGCAGAGTGAATCCGCAGATTACGCAGATTACACAGATAGGAACTAAGAAGAATGCGAAAGAAGGTAGGAAGCGGTTTGGCATCTGCGAAATCTGCGTAATCTGCGGATGAATTCTTATGAACATTACCGACGTAGCTGAATCGGCTTACATGGCCGTCGACACAGTGCGCACGAACAAGCTGCGTTCGGCGCTGACGATTCTCGGTGTCAGTGTCGGCGTCGTCACAGTCATGTTCATGGTCTCGATCATTCAGGGCCTCAACAAGGCATTCGCGCAACAGATCGAATCGCTCGGCTCAAACACCATCTGGTGCCTGAAATTCGATCCCAGCTTTGGCCGCCAGCCAAGTTCCGAAGAACTGCATCGCAAAGAACTCACGATTGAAGATGCCGACGCCATTCGTAATGAAGCACCGTCAATCGCCGGCGTCGCACCCTTCTATCGCAAAATCGCTGAGACTGTTACCTACAAAGATAAGCAGAGCGACACTCCCATTCTGATCGGAGTGACGCCCTATCACGAATTTGTCCTCTCGAGTTACGTCGGCTATGGCCGCTACGTGACTGAATTGGATGTCGAAGAACGTTCCAATGTCTGTGTGCTGGGACGCGACGTGGTGCACGCGCTGTTTCCTAACGAGGATCCGCTGGATAAGGAAATGAAGATCGCCGGTCACGTCTTTCGCGTCGTCGGCGTGATGGAACCGCTCGGTTCGTTTCTCGGCCAGTCACGCGACAACTCGGTCTACGTTCCGATCACAACCTTCCACAAGTACTATCCCGAAATGGATTTTCCGGACATCATCTTTGCGATCATCGTGCGCCCGATTTCGCGCGCTTATGTAAAGAATGCGCAGGACGAAATGACTGACATTCTGCGTCGGCGCCGGCAGGTACCGCGGGGGGCGCCGAATAACTTCGGCATTTCTTCACAGGACGCGCTGCTCGACATCTACAACCAGCTCACGGGCGCCACATTTCTCGTGCTGACAGCAATCTCGTGCGTGGCTTTGATGATTGGCGGCATTGGCGTGATGAATATCATGCTGGTTTCCGTGACTGAACGAACTAAAGAGATTGGACTGCGCAAAGCGGTGGGCGCCACTCGCGTCAATATTCTTACGCAGTTTCTGATTGAGGCCGTGGTGCTGACTTCGATAGGCGGTTTCGTCGGTCTGGCAGTTGGCGAAATCTTCAGCTTGCTGGTAAACAAGTACTCGCCGCTGCCCGCCTATGTGCCGGCGTGGGCCATCGTCGTGGGCGTCGGCATCTCGGCCAGTGTCGGCATCATCTTCGGATTATGGCCGGCATGGAAGGCGGCGCGGCTGGATCCAATTGAGTCGCTCAGGTATGAATAAGCTTGAATAGCCCAGCACTTAGTGCTGGGTTGGGGATAAACTAGCAGAGAAGCCCGTGAAACGGGCGGCAGAGATTTATTGCGCCAGCGCGAACTTCTGCCGTCCGCTTCGCGGACTCGGTCTAAAGAATAACGCTTCTTCCCCAGCGATGAATCGCTGGGCTATTCTCAACCGTCCGCTCCGCGGACTGGGTCTAAGAATAACGCTTCTTCCCCAGCGATGAATCGCTGGGCTATTTTCAACCGTCTCGCTTCGCGGACGGGTAACCATTTCCCGGTTTCCCCCGTATTAAGATTAGTGAAACTCTTCGAAATTCTGAAAGTTGCAGTCGCTGCAATTTGGGCGCACAAGCTGCGCTCTGCGTTGACTCTGCTCGGCATGATTGTCGGCGTCACCGCATTTGTCACAGTGGTCTCGCTGATTCAGGGTTTCAATGTCTACATCGACGAAAAGATTGCCGGCATCGGCGCCAAGTCTTTTTCCATCCAGCGCTTTAATCCGTTTGAGGATTTTAAAGACACCGACACCATTGCCGCCGCCCAACGGCGGAATAAAGAACTTACGCTTGAGGATTACGAATACCTGAAAGAAAAGGCTACGCTGATCGCGAAGCTCGGCGCCAAAGCGCGCGGTACACCGACGGAAATCAAACGCGGAGATCAACTACTCGAAGATATTTTCGTTATTGGCGCCACGGCAAATACGGCTGACATTGATAATCGCAATATCGAGTTTGGCCGTTTCTTCAGTGACGTCGAGGCCGACGGAGCAGCCCGCGTCGCCTACATCGGCGCAGACATCGCGACCAAACTTTTCCCGGCCGGTAATCCGATTGGCGGCGAAATGTATGTGCGCGGATTGCCGTATCGCGTTATTGGGGTGGAAGCAGTCAAAGGCACAGTGTTCGGAATTCCGCAGGACAATTTTGTGGTGATCCCACTGAAGACTTATCAGCTGGATTTCGGACCGCTGGTGCGGCAACGGTCGTTGTACTTCACCGCGACTTCAAAGACAGACCAAACCTTCAACGACGCAGTCGAGGAGGCGCGGTTTCTGATGCGCGCGCGTCACAAACTGCAACCGAATGAGAAAGACAATTTTGGCATCGTGACTCCGGACGCGATCACCGGCGTGCGTGATCGAATCTTCGGCACGATTTTCCTGGTAGCCATTTTTGTTCCCAGCATTGCGCTGGTAGTGGGCGGCATCGTCATCATGAACATCATGCTGGTTTCGGTCACGGAGCGAACGAAAGAGATTGGCATTCGCAAGTCCCTCGGCGCGCGCAAAACCGATATTTTGAAGCAGTTCCTGCTCGAATCGGTGACGCTGGCAGCAATTGGTGGCGCGATCGGAGTATTTCTCGCGTGGCTGGTAGGGAAGGTTGTGACAGTGATCTTCTTCCAAACATATCTTTCGTTGCTGGCCATCATGATTGCCATCGGTGTCTCGGGTTTAATCGGAGCACTCTCGGGTCTGGTACCCGCGTGGAAAGCCGCGCGCTTGGATCCAATTGAAGCGCTGCGCGCCGATACTTAGGCATTTGTGATTTTAGATTTTTGATTTGGACTCGATTTTTCGGCCAATCTAAAATCGCAAATCCAAAAGCAGAAAGTTATGAACGTACTTCGCTCAGACATACTCGAAAATCTCTGGATGGCGCTCGGCACTTTGCGCAACAACAAGCTGCGCTCGTTCCTGACCGTCTTCGGCGTGATCATCGGCGTGATCACGGTGATGTTGATTGCGTCGATCATCGCCGGTGTGGACACCGCTGTCACGCGCGAGGTCGAATCCTTCGGCACCCGCTCGATGTATATCCAGAAAGAGAATCCCGGGATTCACGTGGGCCGCAGGTCTCGCGAAGAGCGCATGCGCAAGCCGCTCACCTTTGACGATGCGATGGCGCTCGCGCAACTACCCGCGATCGAGGTCTCAGTTCCCTTTCTCGACATCACCAGCAATTTCTTTGGCCAGAAGATTCAGGTGAGTGGCGGTGGTAAGACTTCCGCAAATGTGGCGTTGCAGGGCACGCTCCCTGACTTTGAAAAAGCCGGCACGCAAGTCATTTCGGAGGGCCGCTTCTTTTCGCAGATCGAGAACGATACAAACCAGAACGTTTGCGTAATCGGTTCGAAGGTGGCTGACGACTTTTTCCGTTTTCAGTCACCTGTCGACAATACGATCAAGATCGGGGCTGAGGAGTTTAGGGTCCTCGGCGTGTTGCAAAAACGGGAACAGTTCCTCTTCAGCGGCGGCAGCGACGATCAGAACAACGTGATCTACATGCCCTTTAACGTGGCCCGCAAGCTCAAGCCAAATTCTGAAGACATTTATCTGCTGGCGGTCGCGCGGCCGGGAATGATGAAAGAAGCAATGGACCAGGTGACCGACGCCCTGCGGGTGCGCCGGCAGGTTCCCTTCGGAGCGCCGGATAATTTCGGCATCGAAACCACTGAATCGTTGATCAGTACCTTCCACTCGATCACTGGCGGCATCGCGATCGCTATGGTGGTGATTTCTTCGGTAGGTTTGATGGTCGGCGGCATCGGCGTGATGAACATCATGCTCGTGTCCGTCACTGAGCGCACGCGAGAGATCGGCGTGCGCAAAGCTATCGGCGCGCGTCGCAAAGACATCATGGTTCAGTTTCTGATTGAAGCGATGACGTTGACCGGATTCGGTGGATTAGTGGGACTGGGAATTGGCTGGCTGCTGACGCTGCTGGTGAAATTGATTATGCCTTCGTACGTGCCTTTGTGGGCGCCGGCTGCCGGATTTTTCGCCAGCGTCGGCATCGGCGTCATCTTCGGACTCTGGCCCGCTTGGAAAGCAGCGAAGCTCGATCCCATCGAATCGCTGAGATATGAATAGCGGCCAAGGGCAAAGTGCTAAGAGCAAAGTGCTAGGCGCGAAGGGCTAGGGGCGAAGTGCTAAGCGTGGTGTCTTGCTCTTTGCTCTTTGCCCTTTGCCCTTTGCTCTCTGCGCTTTGCCCTTTGCCGCCCTACCCGCCAAATATCGCCGCGGATGAAATTCCGAGAATCGCGCGAATCAGGAACAAACCCAGCACGATGGCCCAGGCCGAACCTGACGAAATCTTCGCCACTCTGCGTAACCCGATAGCGGCGAGGAACAGCCCGTAGAACCGCAGAATATCGAACTGGCTGAGGACGGCGACCAGAACTGGCGATGAGCCGGTGGCCATGAACGCGCCCGGATTCGTCACCAGCAAATGCTCCGGATCAATCTGATCTGCGGACTTCAAAAACAGAACCAGTACCGCGATGAGTGTGCCGAGCACCGCCGGCGGCAATGACGAATACGCCCAGACCGCCAGCGATTGCTTGTAACCAATCGATCCTCCAAATGCCATCACCCCCAGGAGATACAGCGCCGCGCCCGCAGCCAGGCTGATGGGGACTGAGGCCGGAATCCCGACGGCACCGACGATCTTTCCGATCTTAACGCCCATCTCCTTCTGTTCTTCGGTCTGCTGTGCGTTGCGCGGATTCTGTTCCATCTTGTCGCGGATGTACTGCCCCATGTCGATTCGCTGATAGACCAGCCCGGTCACGGCGATGGTCAGAATTAACAAAATCAAACTGGCCACCAAAAAGCGCGGCCGCTTCCGCAGCGCGTCAAACGTACGGCTCGGCTCGAAGACAATTCCGGTCAAAGTTCCCGGCGTGGACATGTCCGGTCCGGTATCAGCCGGCGGCGTGGAAGAAGGTGGTGGTGGCGGCTGCCACTGTTGATTCGGATCACTCATTTTTTCGTTCTCCTCTGAATTAAGAGGACGGGGAGACTGCTTCCGTCCGATGTTTGCTTGTTGTTGTTCGTGTCAGAAGCCCGACCGTTAGGGAGGGCAACTTAATAACCGGGTAGATACGAATAGCTTGCAACCGAAGTTTCACCATCGGCGCCCTCCCTCACGGTCGGGCTTCCGACACAGTCTTCGTCGTCAGAGTCTCGATTGGCCGCGCGCTTTCGTAACCATCAACCCGAATACACGCGGCGGCATGTCCGGGCGAAATTTCGCGCAACTCTGGATCAATCGAACGGCATTCGTCAATAGCCATCGGACATCGAGTCCGAAAACGACAGCCGGAAGGCGGATTGCGCGCCGTCGGCACATCGCCCTTTAAAATGATCCGGTCACGCTTCTCTTTCGGATCGGGCACCGGAATCGCAGACAGTAGTGCGACCGTGTAGGGATGAAGCGGATTCGCATAGAGATCCGCCGCGGTCGCGATCTCAACAATACGGCCGAGGTACATGACCGCAACGCGCGACGAAATGTGCTCAACTACCGCGAGACCATGCGAGATAAAAAGATAAGTAAGCCCGAATTCTTTTTGCAGATCCTGCAAAAGATTAACGACCTGCGCCTGCACCGAAACATCGAGCGCCGACACCGGCTCATCGGCTACGATCAGTTTCGGATTAAGCGCGAGTGCGCGCGCGACCCCGATGCGCTGTAGCTGGCCGCCGGAGAACTCGTGGCTGTAACGATTGATGTAATCGGGATCGAGACCGACCTTAGTCAGCAGCCAGGCCACGCGTTCACGGCGCTCCTGCTTGGTTCCGGTTTTGTGAATGACAAGTGGCTCGGCGACGATGTCGCCGATTTTCATTCGCGGATTTAGTGAGGCCGCGGGATCCTGAAAAATGATTTGTGCTTCGCGGCGCAGCGCGCGAAGTTCACTCTTGTTCATGGCGGTGACGTCGCGATCTTCGAATTCCACCTCGCCGCCAGTCGGTTCGATCAAACGGAGCAGGCAGCGACCGGCCGTTGATTTGCCGCAGCCCGATTCGCCCACCAGCCCCAGAGTCTCGCCGCTAAAAATGTCGAAAGTGACGCTGTCGACCGCGCGCAATGGCCCTTCGTCAGTGGGAAAATGTTTGACGAGTTGGCGCACACTCACCAACTTGGTCGTGACGGTCGTGCTTGACTGCTGAACCGGATGATCTACGGACATCGTTAATCGATAATCTGAAGTGCGCGCTGGACCAGCGCAAAGACTTTCGCGTTGTCGAGCGCGGCGTCCCGGTTATTCCAGCTGATGACCATCGCGTACCACTGACCTTTTTTCGATTCCAGCAAGTAGGTCATGTTGAGGACGCCCGGCTCTGAACCGCCCTTGTATCCAATGTAATTCCATCGCTCGCGCGAAACATTCAGACCACTTCCGGGATTGATCGCCATTATTTCACGCAGTGGCGCCGGCGCCATTCCCGGTTCGGTCTTCGCGCGCAGCCAATTCATTACGCGTGCCAGATCATTTGCCGATGCGAACCATTCGATGCGATCAATGTAAGCAGGCTTGCCGTCGGCATAGGGCTTGGCATCTTCGCGTTTGACTGCGGCTATTTGCTCAGTCAGAAAGCGGCGCCGGCCATTCACGTCGAGCGCCAGATATTGATCGGCAGCCTTGTGAGTTGGCTCGCCCTTCAGCTTGAACATTTCGAGGGTTGAAAGAAACGGCTTGTCCAAATCAGGCTGCGCATGTTTGGTCTCCACGAGCATGGCCTCAACGCGCTCACGTCCCAGAATATTCAAAAGTTGATCAGCCGCCGTGTTGTCGCTGATCGAAATCATAAATGTTGCCAGCGTATGCAGCGTTAAAGGCGAACCGCTCGGCCACGTCTGCAAGACTCCCGAAGGCAGAGACACCGCGTGGTCATTGAGCGTGACGACGTCGCTTAACTTACGCTGATTCGCGTCAACTTCACGCGCCAATTCCGCCAGAATATAGAGCTTGAATGCAGAACCGATTGCCAACTCGCGGTCCGCATTGTACGCAACCAGCGGCGCCACCCCTTGAGAATCGAGGCGCACGACTAACATGCTGGTCTCACCCGGAAGAGATTTGAGTTCACTGACGATATCGGCCAGTGACCCCGAGGATTTTGTGGCATTCCCTAGCCAAAGCCCATCGATCAAATTTGGGGCTTCAGCGACAACCGATATGGTCGCTGGAACTGTGTAACCTTTTTCAAAACTGAATTCGAAGTCCGCCGCAAAGTCGGTTTGGCGCTTTGTTATTTTCGTCGTGGTGCATGGGCCCAGCTGCGAAAAATACTGTGTGAAGATCGCCGTGAATTGCGCCGCGGGAACTTTCTCGAGAAATGCCGGAGTGAAAAGCTTGTCATAACCGCCCGGATTTTGACTAAACAGCGCACAGACATCGGCAGCGCGGCGCTCAAGCGGACCTTGCGGGTTCGCCGGCTGTCCAAAGCAAACTGAGAAACTGATTGTGAGAAAAGCCGCCGCCAGAATTTTTTTCATGATGGATCCCTTGGCTGGGCAGGTTTCGATAGAGGCGACGCCTGAACCGTGGCGGGATCGTACAGCACACACCGCACGGTCACGCCTTCACCCGCAGGATAGAGTGGAATCTCGCCTTCGCGACAACGCGGCATGCGGTACGGACAACGCGGCTCGAAGTGACACCACGGCGGCACGTTCAAGGGACTCGGCACCATGCCTTCAATCGTTTGCAGTCGTTCAGGTTTGACCACGTCCTTCATCGTGAGTTTAGGCACTGAGCGCAGCAGTCCTTCCGTGTACGGATGCTTCGGTCGGGCAAACAATTCATCAACCGGCGATTCTTCCACAATTTTTCCCGTGTACATCACACAGACGCGATCGGCCACTTCCGCTACCACTCCCAAATCATGCGTGATTAGGAGCACTGCAAGCTCGCGCGTTTTCCGCAGATGATTCAACAGTTCGAGAATCTGTGCCTGGATTGTTACATCAAGCGCCGTCGTCGGCTCGTCCGCAATCAAGAGTTTCGGATCGCAGGCGAGGGCCATCGCGATCATCACGCGCTGCCGCATGCCCCCGGACAGTTGATGAGGATAATCGTCCGCGCGTAATTCCGGATCGGGGATTGAGACCTCGCGCATGGCTGCGACGGCGCCTTGGCGCGCGTCTTTGCGCGAGAGATTGCGATGTAGACGAAGCGCTTCCGCGATTTGTTCTCCGACGGTGAAGACCGGATTTAGCGAAGTCATCGGGTCCTGAAAGATCATCGCGATATCGTTGCCGCGCACGTCGCGCATCTCGCGATTCGAAAGTTCCAGCAGATTACGTCCTTCGAAAAGAATCTCTCCCGCGATAATTTTTCCCGGCGGCGCGATCAGCCGCATGATCGAAAGCGCCGTCATCGATTTGCCGCAGCCGCTCTCGCCGACCAACCCGAGCAACTCACCACCGTCGATATGGAAGCTCACGTCATCAACGGCGCGCACGAGTCCGGCGCGGGTGGGAAAATAGGTCTTCAGATTTTTTACTTCGAGTAGGTGCATGCCGAAACGGCGTTAGTAAAGATTGAAGTTGTACTCAAGCTGCATCCAGGTTGAGACAAACTGGCCTTCCTTCACGCCAGGTATGAACCTGATTTGGCGGGCCGCGGCAACGGCCTTATCAGTCAAACCGTTGGGGAGATCTTTGATTACGCTGATGTTTTCCACGGCCCCCGACCTTGAGAATATGCAGCGAAGCACCACAGTGCCCGTGGTTTGATTCATGCGCGCTTGTTCGGTGTACATCGGCTCCGGCTTGCTAATCACGCGGGCGCGGGTCGTCAGTTCGCTCGATTTAACGATCGCATCTAACTTAGCCGCGTTCGCATGCGTTGGCGATTGCTCTCCGGGCCCGTCAAGGATCGCGCTACCCTGTTGATTATTTGTGAAGCTGATTGAAGAAAAGAACTTTGATAACGCCGCGGAATGATCCCCAAGTTTAGAGGCAGTGGCTGCAAACTTGTACAAGTTATTGCCGGCGTCAAAAAACTGCGCGGTCCATACAGTACTTTCGGTGCTGCCGTTATAACTCTTCCCCTTTAGGCCGTCGGTCGTAACGGTCTCCGCCGTCCCGCCCTCGCCATTTCTTTCGACCAGGTCATCGAACGACATTCCTTTCTTTTCGAACGTCAGAATGACAAAGACCACGCCGTCTGCATAAGCAGCTATCGTTCGCTCACGTCGAGTTTGGTTCCGGGCATAAGTCGCGTGAATTGTGCTCGTCGCAGGAATGAAAGGTAAGAAGACTGAGAACTCCCCATCGATCTTGTATCTTTGCCATTCGACTCCAGTTGTCTGGGCCTGCTGATCTTTCGCTATGGAGTTACCAGGAAGTGCCGGCGCAAGTACAAGCATCAGCACGATGGACACAGTGAGGATGTAACCGAACCTCTTCATTGCTTGTTATTCACGACCATCCTAGTCAAAAAAGGTGAGAGCCGCAAAAGACTCTCACCTTTTCATTTGTTAGTTGCAACTGACGCTTACCTCATGGCCTTCTTTGGCAGCTTCTCATCGCGCATCGCCGTGTTATAGACGAACGCGGCCATGATGGTGGCTGCCTGTTTCATGTCATCACCCTGAACGCGATCGAACACGTCCATGTTCGAGTGATGCGTGCGCGTGTCGTATTCGATTTCATCCTGGATGAACTGAAATCCCGGTAAGCCAATCGCGTCGTATGACAAGTGATCGGTCCCGCCCGTATTCGACAGGGTCAGCGTTTCCGCTCCCAGATCCCGGAACGGCGCCAGCCATTGGCGAAACAGAGGTGCGATCGATTCATTAGCCTGCAGGTAGACCCCGCGAATTTTTCCCGTGCCGTTATCGAGATTGAAATATCCGGCGAGTTTGTCGTACTCAGGACCTTTCACCAGGACGGGCGCCGGTGGTGTCGCACCGTCGCCGTTGCTCGCGGTGGTCGCCGGCGTTTCCATTTTTCCAAAGTGCTGAGCCACGTATGCGCGTGAACCGAGCAGTCCTTCCTCTTCACCCGTCCAAAGCGCGACGCGAATCGTGCGGCGCGGTTTCAGACCGAGCGTTTGCAGAATCCGGACAGCTTCCATGGCGACTGCTACACCGGCGCCATTGTCCGTGGCGCCCGTGCCGCTGTGCCAGGAATCCATGTGACCGCCGAGCATGACGATTTCATCCTTCAGGTTGGGATCGGTGCCGGGAATCTCCGCTACAGTGTTGTAGCCGTTCAGATCCTGATCCTGGAATTGCACTTCGAGGTTCACTTCCATCTTCACTTTTTCGCCGGCCTGGATCATGCGCACGATGCGGTTGTAGTGCTCGACGGCCATCGTGATCTGCGGCGCGAATTTCGGCGCGTCCTTATCGTAAGCGTTGATCCGGCGCGGCGCGTTGGGCGCGGGCGCTCCGAAGTTTGGCGCTTGGAACGGTTGCGGCACAGTCGCTTGCTGCACGAAAAGAGTTCCACCGTCACCGCGACTGGCATCGACCAGCACACCGGCGCCTTCATCGTTGACGAACTGAAGCTTCTTCGACTGGAACTGAAGCTGCGCGAGAAAGTCGGCATTGCGATTACCGCCGCCGGCTCCGCCACGACCTTGCGGCCGAGGTAACGGCGCGTCCGCCAATCCCAGCAGGTTCTTTTCATCACGCCGCGTACCCAACGTTTCGAAGTGCGCTTTCACCTCGCGCATCGGCGACATAAAAACGATCTTGCCTTTCAACTGCCCTTTGAAGCGGGCGTTCATGTCCGCTTCATCCTTCGGGTCAAAGTAGACAACCTCAGCCGCCAACGTGTGACTTGCCTCCGGCGCCGTCGCATGCATGTTCTTGTTTTTCTTGTTCGCGACTGCGGCGACCTCGGGCATTACCTCGATCGAGGGCGACCACGCCTTTGGATAAGCGATCACCGGAATGCCCTGCGGCTCGATCACTTGCGCACTGAAGCGCTTCAGCGACCAGCCCCGCCCGAACGGCCCCCACGCCTCGAGGTGCGCATTCTGCAATCCCCACTTCTCCAAAGTCTCTCGCGTCCAATCGTTCGCGCGTTTCATGTTTGGTGATGCAGTCAAACGCGGACCAATGACATCGCTGAGATAAGAAAGTGTCTTCATGACCTCAGAGCGGTTCAGACCTTCATCGCGGATCTTCGCGATCGGATCGTTCGGATCGAGTTGCGGCGGTGGCGGACCTTGCTGCGCCAGCGCAGCGTAAGGCGCCAGCAATGCGAGCAACAGAATGAGAGCGGCAAATTGACGACGGAACATCGGTGAACTCCTTTGAAATTCTGGATTGGACTGAACCCCGCCTGGATTGCAACAGCAAACGGCGTTTCCGGGAATGACGTTGCTTATACTCGGAAAGTTACAAAGATTCAAGAACAGATGCTCATCCGCAGATTACGCAGATGACACAGATTAGACAGGAACAAGGACCAACAGATCGCTGCGGTTTAGTCTGTTTTCTTAATCTGTGGAATCTGCGTAATCTGCGGATAGTTTCTGCTATTATTGCGCGCTAATGCCTTCACCAAAGACGCAGCCTGCGCGCGGCATGCGCGATTTTTTGCCCGCTGACGTGCGCAAACGCGAATACGTAATCAGTGTCATCAAGCAGGTTTACGAACGTTACGGATTCGAGCCTTTGGAAACACCTGCGGTCGAAAATATCGAAACGCTGATGGGCAAGTACGGTGAAGAAGGCAATCAACTCATCTTTAAGATTCTGAAACGGGGCGAGCACGAAAAGACAGGTGCAGCCGATTTGGCGCTGCGTTACGATCTGACGGTGCCCCTCGCGCGCGTCGTGGCGCAATATCAAAACGAGCTGCCGAAATTCTTCAAGCGTTATCAAATTCAACCCGTGTGGCGCGCCGATCGGCCCGCGCGCGGCCGCTTTCGCGAGTTTTACCAATGCGACGTCGATGTGCTTGGGTCGCAATCGATGGTGGTGGAGGCTGAATTGATCGCCGCCGCCAGCGACGCGTTGGTAGCGCTGGGCTTCAAGGACTTCACCATTCGTCTTAATCATCGGCAGGTGCTGACTGGAATTCTCGATCAAGCCGGCGTCGCACCGGAAAAACATGGTGACGCGCTAATGGCGCTCGACAAAATGGACAAAGTCGGACCGGAAGGCGTCGCCCGTGAACTACGCGACCGCGGCATCGTGGACGAATCCGCCGTGAGGCTCATGCGATTTTTTGAAGGCCTCGCCGGCGCGCAACATGCTCTGTATTTAGTTGACTTGGTCGACGCCGGAACTGCGCGCGCGGCTTATAACGCAGATGTTCTCGGGCGTCTGGTTGAATTTGTCGGGGCGCATGAATCAGGCGCTAGCGGCGTTGACGATCTGCGGCAGATTCTTCAGTTCTCAAAAGCAAGCGACGTCGCCGCACGAATCAAACTCGATCCGACGCTGGCGCGTGGCCTCGCTTATTACACGGGCGCGATCATTGAAATCAACGTTGCTGATCTCGCGGGTTCGCTCGGCGGCGGCGGTCGTTATGACAATCTGGTCGGAATGTTTCTCGGCAAAGATGTGGCCGCATGCGGGTTCTCACTCGGTCTGGAAAGAATTATCGTCGTGATGAGCGAGCGCGAGATGTTTCCGCCGGCACTCGTCTCATCGCCTGCCGATGTCATGGTTACGATTTGGAACGAAGAGTCAGTCAACGAATCGATTGCCTTGGCGAATGAATTAAGAAGTAGAGGTCTGCGCGTGGAGTTATATCCGCAAGCGGACAAAATCGGTAATCAAATCAAGTACGCAAACGCTCGCCGTATTCCGTATGTGGCCATCGTTGGTGAAGACGAACGTATTAAGCATGAGGTTGCAATCCGAGATATGGAACGAGAGGAACAGTTACGTTTCAGTTTTGAGCCAACGGCGAAGGAAAAATTATTCGCATGGCTGAACGAAAGAAAAGCCGGCGAAGCTGGCGGCGGCATAAAGCCTGGGGCGTAAGCCCCAGGGGCGCAGAAAGAAAACTTAACCGAGCTCGCGAAGCGAGCGACAGAGTTACAGCAACCGCGAGTGGTAACGAGCGGGTTTAAAGGGACAACTTTGAAAAGACAATTCCAACCGCGAAAAAAGGTGCGTACGTCGAGTTATTGTCCCGCTCGCTACCGCTCGCGGTTCTGTAACGCCGGCTGGCGCCCGCCCCGCGGGCTGGATCTCTCGTTTCCATCGTTGCCCTGGGGCTCGCGCCCCAGGCTTTACGCTGTCGCGTGCTTCGCACGCTGAAAACTTGACGTCCATCACAAAACAATCATGAACACTGAATCAATCGGTCAACATTATCTCGAAGACGCGCTAAACACGTTTCGCGAATACAAACAGCTGGGCGAGCGCGCGTTTGCGCAAATCAACGACGCAGATTTCTTTCGCACCATCGACGAAGAGTCGAACAGCATTGCGATCATTATCAAACACATCGCCGGCAATATGCTGTCGCGCTGGACTGACTTTCTCACTACGGATGGCGAAAAGCCGGAACGCAATCGCGATATGGAATTCGTGATGCTGCCAGAGACGACGAAAGCAGAAATGCTCGCCTACTGGGAAAAGGGGTGGGCGTGCACGTTCGCCGCTATCGAACCGCTGACCGCGGACGACCTGCTGCGCACCGTAACGATTCGGGGGCAGGAGCACACGGTGATTCAGGCCATCACCCGGCAGGTTGCGCATTACGCAAATCACGTCGGTCAGATTGTCTATCTGGCCAAACACTTCAAAGCCGGTGATTGGCAATCGCTGAGCGTGCCGAAAAATAGATCGACTGAGTTCAATACATATTTGAAAGAAAAGATCGCTTCCGGTGAGGCATCATCAGAGCAAAGTCAGTTGAATGCAGTAATGGACTTCGCGGCGAAAAACCGCGCGACCGGAAAATGATCTTCAACTTGCTTGCTCAGCTCCGTAGGAGCCAAATGTTTATAGAACCCCAGCGTTTATTTTTCTTCTGCTCCTTTAGGAGCAGCATATCGCCCCGACGGGGCTCGGAAAGAAAATAGAATTCGTATCTATACATATCTCGTCCCTACGGGACTTTGCTAATGGTCACATCTCTTCACCATGTAAACGTGACGGTAAGGCCGGAACTCGAGAAGGCGGCCAAGGAGTTTTATGGATCGGTGCTGGGTTTGCAGAACATTCCGAAACCGCCGACCTCTCGGCAAAGCGGCGCCTGGTATCAAATCGGCGAGACGCAATTACATTTATCGATTGCCGAGGAAGACGCTACTGAGTTGAGTTCGCGTCACGTCTGCTTCACTGTTTCCGATTTGGCTGAGGCTGAAGCGAAATTTCGTCAGGCGGGCGTCGACATCATCGCTGATCCGCAACCGCATCCGCACGCGCCGCGATTCTATGTGCGCGACCCCGGCGGCAACCAACTGGAGATCGCTCAACAGAAATGAACACGATCGTTAGCCGCATCGCCTGCTACTGGGTCGCAAGATTCGCTTACTTAGCCGGCTTGCTGCTTTTCCTGAGCACGTGCGCGGACGCGCAAACTACTGCAGACACGGAGGTCGAAAAGGCTATCGCGTTCCTTCAGCAGATCGATCCGGCAAAGGTGAAGGAGCAAGACCAGGAGGCCGTCGCCAAGAAAATCCAACAGGCCTGGGAAACCGTCCACAATGCAGGTGCACCGGGAAAGGCTCGGTTAAAGGCAGAGCTGCTCAAACCTGGTCAGTCCGATTATGCCAAACTAAATCTCGCGGCACTGTTGTGGACGTTAGGCCACCTGGATGAAGCCGAAACAATCGCATCCGTTTGGCGCGCGACTAAACTCGATGTGCAGTCGAATTATGTTTTTTACCCGTCGTTCGAGGCGGCGATGATGCAAGATCCACGCGCGCTTCCGATGTTACGCGTGGTACTGGGCGACCAGAAGTTCGGCATCTACGTTGTGCTGCACGCACTCGAGGTCAAGTGGCCGCTCACGGAAGAATTTATTTGGGGCTCGTATGGGCCAAAAGGCATCCCGGAACTGTTGGCTGTTTTGAAGAACTCGCATTCGCCGGAAGAAATTCAGTC
This sequence comes from Pyrinomonadaceae bacterium, assembly GCA_035606795.1. Lineage (GTDB taxonomy): Bacteria > Acidobacteriota > Blastocatellia > Pyrinomonadales > Pyrinomonadaceae > UBA11740. The sequence goes on along the minus strand of DATNEI010000219.1, from coordinate 4,599 downwards.
CGCGATTTTTCTGCTGGCTGAGGCCCAATCGATCGAGGCACTACCATTGATTCGACAAGTAGCGCGAACGGCCGAAGGGCAAACTCGTGGAATTGCGATTCACGCACTCGGCCAATTCGGCGATCCCCAGGACTACGATTTTCTGATTGCTGGTCTGCACTCGAAAGATGCGGACGCCGTTTTTTATTTTGCGGACGCGCTCTACGAATTCGAGGACTTGCGGGCCGTCCCCGAAATGATTCCGTTGCTCGACTCGACTGACACAAAGGTCAGGCATGAAGTGTTTGCCGGGCTCACGCACCTGCTGACCTCGCAGTCGCTGGATGCTCTAATCAAATATTTGCAACGTGCCGGCGCCGAGGACAAAGCTCAAGTCGAGGACTACCTGCAGTCCGAACTTAAGGAATATAAATTGACGCTCGCCGAGTATTCGCGAAAGTCGCCGCAGGACAAGGTTGCGACCATCGAAACCGTTCGCCATCAGCGCGAGGCCAGCCGGTTTGAGTTGCCGAAAAATCAAAAGGCCATGACGCACGAAGCACTTTTAAGAGCAGCCGGGGACTGGAAGAAAACCCATCACATGAAGCTGGCCTCGTCAGAAGTCCCTGTGAATGTGAGCGAACTGCTTGCCGCCGCTACGGTCGACGACATCCCGCTGCTGCTCGAAGTAAAGGCAGCGGTCCTGGGCCGGCTCTCGGATGAATGTCTCTATGAAGTTACGAGCATTAATACCGTAATCCAACGCCTGGGACGGTCGCGCTATCGGAAGGACGTTGGCATTGCCGCAAAGGCTGAAGCGAGATGAGCGTACGTATGATCAATCCGGAATCTCTGGGCGCGCCGCGCGGCTATTCCAATGGCGTGCTCGCCGACGGCGGGCGCTTGCTCTTTATCGCCGGACAGATCGGCTGGGACCAGAATCAAAAGATCGTCAGTGATGATCTGGTCGACCAATTTGATCTCGCCCTGGCGAACGTCATCGCTGTCGTCAACGAAGCCGGGGGAACTGCGAATCAGATCGCCCGACTGATTCTGTACGTCACCGACAAAGACGAATATCGATCAAAGATGAAAGAGATTGGCGAACGCTATCGCGCGCGCATGGGCAAACATTTTCCCGCAATGGTGCTGGTGGAAGTGAAGAGCCTGCTGGAGGATCGGGCGAAGATCGAGATTGAAGGCATTGCGGTACTGCCGTGAGTGCGATGGAAGATGTAATCGAGCTTCGCTTCAGGTACACCGAGGCGGAATACCTGACAGCCTACCGGAAATACTTCCTCGCTAAGAAGCGAGCCTTCTTTATGCTGAGCATGGCCACTGGTTTAGTGGTAGTAGGAGTCTATTTTTTGATCTCTGGTAGAGATATTGCTTTGACCATATCGTTCATCGGCACCGGCGCGCTGCTTTTCGGTTTGTTGATCTCGTCTTCGATTCTTCTCCCGAAGCAACGCTTTCGCACTGATCCTCGATTCCGTGGCGAGTATCTTCTCCGTTTTTCAGATAATGGCGTCGAATTTTATACAAAAGAAATAGAATCGAAGGTGACCTGGCGAGTCTACAAGGAAGCGCTTGAAACCAAAGCCTTCTTCCTTTTGTCAGATGGCGGTGCAATTCTGACGGTAGTGCCCAAACGTGCTTTTGCCAACGCCGACGATGAATCTCGGTTTAGGGAATTATTGGACAGGAATATTTGATGAATTCACCGAAATCATTTCTTTACGACCAGCGCGATGGCATCGGCACGATCACTTTGAATCGTCCCGAGCGGCTGAATGCCATCACCTTCGAGGTCTATCACGAATTGACTGACTTCATCGCGCAACTGCGCGACGAAGAAGACGTGCGCGTCGTGATTATCACAGGCGCGGGTCGGGCTTTCTGCTCCGGCGGCGATGTGCGCGACATCATCGGCGAGCTGCAGGGGCGCGACGCCGAAGGATTGCTTGAATTCACTCGCCTGACGTGCGCGCTGATTCACAACATGCGCGCGCTGCCGAAACCGATCATCGCGTCGCTGAATGGCACTGTCGCCGGCGCCGGCGCTTGCATCGCCCTGGCTTCGGACATTCGCATCGCGGCGGACGCAGCAAAGATTGCCTTCATCTTCGTCAAGGTCGGCCTGGCAGGAACGGACATGGGCGCAACCTATTTGTTGCCGCGCGTCGTCGGCCTGGCGAAAGCGACTGAGCTGTTAATGACCGGAGATTTTGTGGAAGCCGCGGAAGCTGCAGCGATCGGGCTTTACAATCGTGTAGTGCCGCCAGATCAGCTTGAAGTTGCGACCCGCGAATTCGCTGAGAAGCTGGCGCATGGACCATCGCTGGGAATTGCGAAGACCAAAGAGATGCTGAATCGCGAAATGCACATGGGCTTCGAATCAGCTTTGGAAGCGGAAGCCGTGGCGCAGGCGCTCTGCATGCAGACACCGGATTTCAAGGAAGCGCATGCGGCGTTTCTGGAGAAGCGACCAGCTAAGTTTAGTAAATAGTGAATCGTGAATCGTAAATAGAGAAAGCAATTCTTCTATTCACTATTTACGATTTACCATTTACCGCTCTTCATGGATTCATTCATCGAAACAACTCCATTCTTCACGGCCAATCACCGCTCGCTCACGCAATCGATCGCTGGATTTGCGGCACGGGAAGTGGAACCACGCGCAAGTAACGACGAGCCCAATGCCGACGAGGCGCTGCGCTCATATGTTCGCCTGCTGGCTGAAAACGGTCTGTTGCGATATGCCGTGGCGACGCCCGGGGAACGTTTTGATTTGCGGGCGTTCTGCATAATTCGCGAGACCTTGTCTTACTCATCCGCGCTCGCGGACCTCGCGTTTGTGATGCAGGGACTCGGGACCTATGCCATTAGTCTGGCCGCGACTGAACACGTGCGCGACTTTTGGCTGGATCGGGCGCGCACCGGACAAGCGATCGCTGCGTTTGCTTTGACGGAACCTGACGCAGGCTCAGACATCGCCGCACTAACCACGAACGCGCGCCGCGAAGACGACAAGTACATCATCAACGGCCGCAAGCGCTTTATTTCAAATGCCGGCGTCGCCGACTTTTACACGGTGTTTGCGCGTACCGGTACCCGCGCAGACGGGCGCGCCGAGATATCGCCGTTCATAGTCAGTGCGCGAATGGCCGGATTTCGCGTGGCCGAACGCACCGAAATGATCGCGCCACATCCGATCGGTGAATTGGAATTCAAAGACTGCCGCGTCTCGGCGGAAGACATCATCGGCAAACCTGGGGACGGGTTGCGACTGGCGCTGCAAACGCTTGATCTATTTCGCGCCAGCGTCGGGGCGGCGGCTTGCGGCATGGCGCGGCGGGCGCTGGATGAGAGTTTGTCGCACGCGAAGTCGCGCCAACAGTTCGGCAAGCGACTGGCTGAGCATCAGCTGATTCAGGAGAAGCTGGCCGACATGGCGACGGAACTGGACGCAGCGCGCCTGCTTGCATATCGCGCCGCCTATTTAAAAGATGCCGGCGATGAACGCTCGACACGCGAAGCAAGCGAAGCAAAACTCTTCGCCACCGAAGCCGCATCGAGGATAATTGATCAAGCTGTACAGATTCACGGTGGAACCGGTCTGGTTCGCGGGTCGGTCGTTGAGCGGCTTTATCGCGACGTGCGCGCGCTACGAATTTACGAAGGCACTTCAGAAATTCAAAAGATGATCATCGCTAATCAACTCTTGAAAGAGTGAGCGCCCAATGGCTAATCCAACAAATAAGAAACCATCGGCGGGGGAGAATATTGGCTTTCTCGTTATGTTTTTCTTTATCGCAGGGGGTCTTTGGTTGGCCATCAAGGAGTTCGTTTTGGTCTCACCACAGGTTGCCGCCGCAACCGTGGCTGGTACGGCTACCGTGTTAGTTTCAGTCTTTTCAGTGCTGTGGTCGAAACGAGTTGAGCGTCAAAAGGAAATTGAACAAGAGCAGCGACGACAGAAGATCCCTGTTTACGAGGATTTCATTAAGTTCATCTTCCGTCTCCTTATGGCCGAGAAATTGGGCGAGCCAAAGCTAACGGACCAAGAAATGACGAGGACCGTAAATGACTTTGCGCAAAAAATTATGGTGTGGGGCTCCGACGATGTATTGCGGAAATATGCGCTGTTCCGCCGATCGGGACCCGCAGGAGGAGCAGAGATGGCCGCCGCGGTAGAAAGTTTGTTATACGCGATTCGAGCTGACATCGGCCACGAGAACAAAAATCTCAAAACTGGGGAATTGCTCAGCGTATTCATCAACGACACCGAGGGGTTTCTTGCCGAATCCGAAACTCAATCCCGAGCCTCGTGAATCGCATCTAGCTCGTCGCCTCGGTCTCTTCGACGCGACGATGATCGTGATGGGCGGCATTATCGGCGCGGGCATCTTCACGAATCCTTACGTTGTCGCGCAACAAGTGCACACGCCGTTCTTGATCCTCGGGGCGTGGGCGGTGGGCGGACTGATTGCGCTGGCCGGCGCGTTCATCTACGCAGAACTGTCGTCGCAGGTGACCGAATCCGGGGGACAATACGTCTATCTGCGCGAGGCGATGCATCCCGCTGTTGGTTTCGTTTACGGCTGGAGTTTGCTGTTC